>JBKJSC010000097.1:0-146265 GCA_046593035.1 Limisphaerales bacterium
TCTTTCTCATTCCACCCCAATCGCCGAGGAGGTAATCGCCGGTCAGCCACCTCGTTAGGGCTGGTTCGGATTCCGGCAGCGGCGCTTCTTCGCTGCGGATCACCGGCGGGGTAAGAATTACCAGAAGGAGAAGGCTGCTAAGAATTGTCTTTGATCTGTTCATTCAACTTAATGATCTTGTGCTTTCCGAATTCCATCTAACATTTTTTGCGCCTCATGCATTGCGGGTGGGAAATGACCAATCACCCTCACCAAAAATTCAGGAGTATGCATGGAACTAACGATGAATCTGAATATGGCGCGGTTCCGTGGAACGACTGGAAATTCTGCGAGGTTGGAATGAATGCCTCGCTGCCGCAACGCCCGGCCCATCAATCGGGCCAGCTTGTCTGCGCCGATCACGACGGGAATGATTGCGCTTGGCTGCCCGTCCAAGGTGAAACCCCGGCGAAGAAACTCGGTTCGCGCTGCCTCGTAGTTTTCTTTCAGACGAGAACGTAATTGTGAACCCTCCTCCGAGAATGCAATGCGCAGCGCCTCAAGAACGATAGCGCATTGAATAGGGGAAATTGCTGTAGCGAAGACATAACTCGGTGAATAAATGCGAACTCGCTCCTTTACGACCGCCCGCGAAGCAACGAAGCCGCCGTTCGACCCAAAACATTTGTTCAATGAGCCAACGATTACGAGATTATCGTGGGTTCGGAGGTCGATACTTTCCAGCAAACCCAATCCACGCTCTCCCATACAGCCAAAGTCGTGGGCATTGTCGATGATGACGATGCATTCATAACGCCGTGATAAATCCATGACGCGTGGCAGGTCAGGGCCATCAGAATTCACGGAATACCAAGTTTCCAGCACGATAAAGATAGCGGTTTCCGTATCGTTCGCCCGGATATTTTTTAGCTTCTGTTCGAGTTCGAATAGGTCGTTATGCGCAAATTTTGTGACGTGTTGCGAAGCAAACGCGGCCCCGGTGGCCAAGCTGTTGTGCGCAAGGCTATCCATGACAACAAAGTCATCTTTGGAAACCAGAGCGGCCATCACGCCAAAACAAGCCGACCATCCATTCGTAAAGAGGGTAGCCGATTCCTGTTGTAGCACTTCGCAGAGCTTTGCCTCTACTTCCACCGTCAGCGTAGTCATACCAGCTACCACTGCGGATGCTGTAGCATTAACACCCCAGCGATTCACGGTTTCGCTCGCGGTGTCGAGAATTCGTTGATCGTGTGACAAACCCAAATAGTCGGTCAGCGCGATATTGATGACTTCTCGCGTTCCACCGCGCTCATCTTCCGCCATTCGGGTCTGCGTGCCAATCCGTGACGTAAGAACCTCGGAATACTGCCAAACCTGATTGGCCTTGCGCATGAGAATGTGTTCGTGGAGCGGTCGGTAGCGCGCCTCAAGCGTCTTGCCCTTGGCGAAAAAATACGTCAGCGCGCTTCCCACAATCGATTCCGGATCAATGGGCCTCATATTTGTCTCCGGTTTTCAAGCACGCGCATTTCCAAACGCCAAAAAAGAAAAGGATGAGGCGGGTCGGAATCCAAATGAGCTTTTGGAGAAGCAGCGGACAGATGAAGTGAAATTTCATGAGGTGGACCGAAGCTGCCACCTCTCATCGAAGCAGAAGGGGCGTGACCTACTCACGCCCCAACTCAGGCACTGGTATGCCTTCAACGGAACGCTTTCAGGCACGCCCGAGTGGGCGTGCCTCGAAAGCTGTCCGTTGAGTGAAATTACCAGTTTCGAGTTGGACAGCAGCCGAAGCCGCAAATTTGTTGTTGGTTTTGTGGTTACATGTTTTTTCCGAACGGTGGCGATTGAACCGCAATCGTTGCGCGCAAGCAAGCGCGAGTTTTATTTCATCGAGCTACCAAGACAGTTCGTATTGAGATGATTTGCCGAAGCTTCACGTCTTCGCGTTAAAACTTTTCATCACCCAGCGAAATGTGGTAAGTCAAAGGGCGAATGAAGTCACCCGACGACCTCCCAAAACTCCGCCTCGCTCCGCGCGAGACGACGGAGGAAATTGTGAACCGCGTCGAGCGAGAGCAGCGCTCCGCAATGCGCCAGCGCGAGAACAGCCTCGGCGAAGCGTCGCTGGCCCCGTTGCGCGTCGGGTCGGTGCCGTACTTGAATGCCGTGCCGCTCACGCGCGGGCTGGAGGAGCAGATCATCTTCGTTCCGCCGTCGCGCCTGGCCGAAATGCTGCAAAAGAACGAGCTGGACGCGGCGCTGGTGAGCGTGACGGAAGTGTTGTTCCACGACGGCTACGATGTGCTGGACGGCGTCGCCGTCGCGTCACTCGGCGAAGTGCTCAGTGTGTTTCTCGCTCACCGCAAACCGTTGGCGGAAATCACCGAAGTCTTTTGCGATCCCGCTTCGCTCACGAGCGTGGCCTTGTTGAAGGTGCTGCTGGCCGAGCGCGGTTTGAAGCCGGAATTTCACCCGTTGCCCAGCTACGACGACGTGCCGCGCTGCGATGCCGTGCTGCTCATCGGCGACCGCGCGCTGGATTTTCTGCGAGCACCGCACGAGCACGAGATTTGGGATCTTGGCGCGGCGTGGTTTGAGTTGACGAATCTGCCGTTCGTTTATGCTGTCTGGGCCTTGCGCCGCGGCGTGCCGAACGAAAATCTCCGCCGACAACTTCGCGAAGCCAAGATCTTCGGCCTCGACACGCTCGATTACATCATCAGCAGTCGCAGCGAATACGACCTCAACTTCCGCAAGGACTATCTCGGCTGGCACATCCACTACCATCTCGGCATGGACGAGAAGCGCGGGCTGAACAAGTTCATCGAACTGCTCCTCAAACACGGCTTCGGACCGGTGCATGAGCCGCATTACGTGGCGTAGCGCGGTCGTTTCGCCCTTATTTCACCGCTGCTGATTTTGCGGGCGGGGCGGGTTCGCCTTTCAGCAATTCGCCCAGATTGTATTTGGTGTAGCGCGTGTGGCTGGCGGGATTCTTGGAGTCGGCGTTGGCCACCCAGAAGTCCAGCGTGTCGGGCGCGAACAAAACGGAGTGGATGTTCGATCCCATGCAGACGGGACGGGTCATCAGGTCGCGTGCGCTGTCCGCGTCGAATTTCCCAAAGCCGTGTTTCACGCGCTCGGACAGCTTGTCGTAACGGTCACCAGCGGACATGAGCACGGTGTCCTTGACGGGGTGGGGCAGTTGCGGGTGCGCTGCGCCGGGTTCCACGACTTCAAATCGCGTCGGCGTGGCGGCAATGCCCACGGCGCGTTTCGATTTCGCGTCGGAGATGACGTAGTAGTATTCACAGGTGCGTGGGCCTTTACGCATGATGGCGATGGCTTCGTCGAGCGTGTTCGCTTTTTCCATGACTTCGCGCATGAGTTGAGCCATGGGCTTGCCGTCCCATGCGCCTTCGCCGCGCCCGCCCATTTCGCCGATGGCGATATGTTTTTCGTTCATCGCCGTGACCGAGCCGACGAAACCGGCATAGCTGACGTTGACCCACGCATTGCCCTTGTCCGGCTGAAACACCATCACGACGGCGTTCTGTTCGAGGCCGACGCCTTTCATGTAATCCAGGATGCGGCCATGAAACATCCGTCCGCCGACCGTGGCGTTGCCGAAGAGCGCGAAGCCGCTGCAATGAAAAAGTTCGGGGAAGAAATTCGCGAGCCGCGCCTCCTCCTTGTCAATGCCCGCCGCCAGCGCCAGCGAATCCATTTCGCGCAAATAACGTTCGTCGATGAACGGATTGAGGCGATTTTGCGCGGACTCGATTTCGCCGAAGAACCACCGGCCTTTGGTGAACGAACTGCCGACGCCGATGCCGTAGAGGATGCGGTTGACGACATCGTGAATTTCCTTTTTCAACAGGCGCCCGTGCTGTTCACCCATTTCTTCCGGCGTGCCCTTGACGAACAGAACCTTGGTGCCGTCGATGACTTCCAAACGTCCGTTGCCGTGGGTGGCGACGACGCGCCGCTCGCCGGTGGCGGGGCCGAGTGTGGGAATGTTTTGATCAAAACTGGAGAGCGCAACGGGGATGAACCGCATCAGATGCGCCAGCGCCACGGTTTCAATTTTCTCATCCGCACTCGCATTGAGTTTCCATTTCGCCGCCGCCCACGGTTCCTCGAATTTCATATGCTGCAATTCCACGATGACGTGAACGCCTTTGCCATCGGAGTAACCGATGCGCGCGGGCAGCTTGTCGGTGTCGCGAACCCAAAGCTGCCACTGGCCGGCGGGAATCTTGAACGCCTCGGCGGCTTCCGGCGGCGGCGTGGCGAACAACACCTGGCAATTCACGCCGCCGACCATTTCCGCCGGCCGGCCTTCGAGTTTGAAGAGCAACGTTGCCAGCGAGAGTTGTTCGCGACTCAACGGCAGCTTGAGCCGGCCAAGCTTGGTCGGGTCGATTTTGTCGGGCGCCGAGGCGAACCGGGGCCGGTCAGGCGCGCCGATGATCCCGAACTTTTTGGCCGGCGCGTGAACCCAAAGTTGCTGGCCATCCCGGCCAAACGAATACGTTTCGCCCTCCACGACGGCCTGCAAGCGGAGCCGGTCGGGAGCCTGGAACGCCAGGTCGAGTTCGCGGCCCAGCAATTCCTTCGGCAGGCCATCGGCCCGAATTATTTTCAAGTGGGTGGAAAAAGTTTGCGCGGTCGCACCATTCGGCGGCTCAATCGCACGGGCGGTTTTGACGAGCGTGGCGGAGAAAACCTCGGCGGGCGTGCTGGTTTTGACATCGGGCGTCTGCGCCAGCAAGAACGGACTGGTGAGGAGCCATGCGCAGAGAACGAGTTGTCGGTGAATTTTCATAAACGGTAATTAATGGGCGGCATGGTTGCGCGTTCGCGGACGGATTGGAAGGGCAATTTCAGTCTCGCACACCGGAAACTAAACACCGCTTTTCACCGGGACACATTGAATAGCCGTGGCGAATTTCCAGTCTCTCTGCTTGACTCAATCAGCAGTGAGACATAATTGTTGCCCGTTCAAATCAACCCATAAACTCATGAATTCGTCGCCCGAAAATCCGCCCTCCCGCCGCCATTTCTTGAAAGCCTCCTCCGCCGCCGTTGTGGGCGGAACGCTGGTTTCGCAAATCGGTTTCCCCACCATCACCTCCGCCGTTGGCAACAGCGACAAACTGCGGATCGGTTTCATCGGCTGCGGCGGGCGCGGCACTGGCGCGGCGGCGCAGGCGCTCAAGGCGGACAGCAACGTCGTCCTGCACGCGATGGGCGACGTCTTGGAAAGCCAGATGGAAGGTGCTTTGAAGAACATCCAAACGGAAGTGGCGCAGCCGGAAAAATTCAACGTGCCGAAAGAGCGCCGATTTGTCGGTTTGGATGCGTACGAGAAGGTGCTCAAGAGCGACGTGGATGTGGTCATCCTCACGACTCCGCCGGGTTTTCGTCCGCAGCATTTCAAGGCGGCGGTCGAGATGAACAAACATATTTTTCTGGAGAAACCGATGGCCACCGATGTGCCGGGCATTCGTTCCGTCATGGCCAGCGTGGAAGTGGCGAAGCAGAAGAATCTCGCCGTGGTGGCGGGCTTTTGCTGGCGTTACGATTATCCGCGTCGCGAATTTTACAAGCGCATCCACGCCGGAGCCATTGGCGACATTCGCGCCATTTACGCGACCTATTTGACCGGCCCGGTCAAACCGATGCCGCCCGCCGACACGCGGCCCGCCGGGATGAGCGACGTGGAATGGCAGGTGCGCAACTGGTACAACTTCGTCTGGACTTGCGGCGACGGCCTGGTGGAGCAGGCCATTCACAGCGTGGACAAAATTTCCTGGGCCATGAAAGACGTGCCGCCGCTCAAATGCACCGCCGTCGGCGGCCGGCAGATTCCGAACAACGAGGGCACCATCTACGATCACATCGAAGTCAATTACGAGTATGCCAACGGCGTGCGCGCGTTCATGGCGCAACGGCAGACCACCAATTGCTACGGCGAGAACGCCGATTACCTGATGGGTTCCAAAGGCACAGGTTCCATCGGCAGTCGCAAGGCCAAGGGCGCGGTCGAGATTACTGTGGGCGATGAAACCTGGCGCTATGAAGGCCCCAACCCGAACATGTATCAGGTCGAGCACGATGAAATGTACGAGTCCATCCGCGCCGGCAAGCCGATCAACAACGGCGACCGCATGTGCACGAGCACGTTGATGGGCATCATGGGACGCGTCGCCGCCTACACGGGCCAGGAAATCACTTGGGAACAAATCCTCAACTCGCAGGAACGCCTTGTGCCCGAAAATCTCGACTGGAACCAAAAGCTCCCGATCGCGCCGATGGCCCTGCCAGGCCGGACGAAGTTTATTTGAGCGCGTTTGTCAGACAACTAGCGCGCGTTACTCACAACCCATGAAACCACTCGAAACCTCTGCCACTTCGCGTCGGCAATTCATCAAAGCGTCCGGAGCGGTCGTCGCGGGCGGCACCATTGCTTCGCTGGCGTTTCCGTCTGTCTCTCGTGGCGCGCCGAACAGCGACAAGCTTAAGATCGGCTGGATCGGTTGCGGCGGGCGCGGTACCGGCGCGATCAATCAGGCGCTGACCGCCGACAGCAACGTGGTGCTTCATGCGATGGGGGAAGTGTTTCGCGACAAGATCGACAAGGGACTGGAAGTCATCAAGACGCAGGTGGCGCCGGATAAAATCGACGTGCCGGAGGAGCGCAAATTTGTCGGATTGGACGCCTACCAAAAAGTCATCGACAGCGGCGTGGACGTGGTGGTGCTGACGACGTCGCCCGGTTTTCGCCCGTTGCACATCCAGGCGGCGGTGGATGCGGGCAAGCACATTTTCTGTGAGAAGCCGATGGCGGTGGACGCGCCGGGCATCCGTTCGGTCATGGAAAGCGTGAAGAAGGCGAAAGAGAAAAATCTGTCCGTGGTGGACGGTTTCGTCTGGCGCTGGACGTATGCCAATCGCGACGCGTATCAAAAAATTCACGACGGCGCTCTCGGCGACATCACGGCCCTCTATTCCTCCTACTACACCGGGTCGGTGGATCGTTATCCGCAATGGAACCGGGGCAACACGAAGACCGATCTCGAATGGCAGTTGCGCCGCTGGTATTATTTTACCTGGCTTTCCGGCGATCACCTAGTGGAGCAGGCGATTCACAGCATCGACAAAATGTTGTGGACGATGAAGGACGTTCCGCCCATGAAAGCCATTGCCACTGGTGGTCGCCAACTCAAGAACGATCCGGAGTACGGCCACATCTTCGACCATTTCGCGGTGGAGTACCACTGGGAGAATGGTGTGAAGGGCTATCACTTCTCCCGCCAGTTTGACAAATGCGCCAACGGCAACACCGACTCGGTCTATGGCACCAAGGGCGTTTACGAAGGCGAAAGCGGCGGCAAGCGCCACGTCATTCGCGGTGAAAATAGTTGGCGCTGGAAAGGCGAATCGAACAACGGCTATCAGACCGAGCACGACGAGATGTACGCCGCAATTCGTTCCGGCAAACCGCTCAACACCGGCGACCGGTTCACCAAGACCACGCTGATGGCGATCATGGGCCGCATGTCCGCCTACACGGGCAAGGAAATCACCTGGGAAATGGCGCTCAATTCCAAGGAAGACCTGTTTCCCAAGAACCTCACTTGGGACACGAAAATCCCCGTGCCCCCCGTGGCCCGTCCGGGTTTTACTGAATTCATTTAACCGCGCAAAAACCACCTATGATGAACACTTTTCACCACCGTCGGGATTTTCTTAGAATGAGTGGCGGCGCTTTGGCCGCCGCTGCGCTGATACCCGCCGATTTGTTCGCTGCAAAAAAGCGCGGGATCAAAAAGGCCATCATGTTTGCCACGGTGGGCGTGAAGGGAACGGTTCTGGAAAAATTCCAGGCGATCAAGGAAGCCGGATTCGCCGGCGTGGAGCCGATGGGTGCGATGGATCAAAAGGAAGTGATCGAGGCTTTTGCTGCGACCGGGTTGAAAGCGGCGAGCGTGTGTTGTCACGCGCATTGGGCCAAGCCGCTGTCCGATCCGAATCCGGAGGCGCGCAAGATTGGTTACGAGGGACTCATTCAAACTTTGAAGGACGCGAAGGCCTACGGCGCCACCTCCGTGCTGCTCGTGCCTGGCGTGGTGAACGACATGGTTGGTTACGACGAATGTTTCAAGAGGTCTGTGGAGGAAATCAAAAGAGCCGCCCCGATTGCCGGTGATTTGGGAGTGAAGATCGCCATCGAGAACGTCTGGAATAATTTTATCACCAAGCCGCAACAGGCGGTCGATTTCCTGGACGCCATCAACAGCCCGCACGTCGGCTGGCATTTCGACATCGGCAATGTCGGCCGTTACAGCCCGGCGGAAACGTGGATTCCCGTGATCGGCAAACGCATTCTCAAACTGCACATCAAAGAATTCGACACGAAGCTGATGACCCCGGAAAATCCCGGCAAAGGTTTTGCCGCGAAATTTCTCGAAGGCACCAATGACTGGCCCGCGATCATGAAGGCGTTGGACAAGATCGGCTACAACGGCTGGGGCATCGCCGAGCAGGGCGGCGGCGGCACGCCGGAGGGACTCAAGGATTTGTCGGACCGGATGACCACCATTTTTGCCAGTTAAGATCGCGTGGAAAGTCTGTTCGGAATCGGGTCCGTGATTGTGTTCGCTGGCGTTTTTCCTCGGTGCCTAATTCACTGTTGAATCTTCCGCCCTTGCAATTCAAAATCCACCGATGAATTCGTCGCCCTCCGGGAAAACAAAACTGACCACCATTGAGTGGCTGGTTATCATCATCGCGAGCATCGGCTTTCTGTTCGACACCTACGAACTGCTGATGACCCCGTTGGTGGCGGCACCGGCCATCGCGGAATTGCTGAAGATTCCGCAAAACAATCCCATCGTTACCGAATGGGTGGGCCGTTTGTTGTGGATCGCCGCGTTGTGCGGCGGCGTCTTCGGCCTGCTGGGTGGCTGGTTGGTGGATCGCTTCGGGCGCAAGCGGGTGATGGCCTGGAGTATTTTTCTGTATTCGTTTTCCCCGCTGGCCGCGGCCTACTCCACCTCGCTGTCGGCGTTCGTGTTCTTTCGCAGCACGACTTTCATCGGTGTGTGCGTGGAGTTCGTCGCCGCGATCACGTGGCTCGCGGAAGTTTTTGAAGACAAGAAGCAGAAGGAGCGTTGGCTGGGCATCACGCAAGCCTTCGCATCGCTGGGCGGCGTGCTCGTCACCGTCATGAGCATCTGGATCAGCAAGAACATGACGAGTCTGCCGCATGCGGGACTGCCCGCCGGTCTCGGTTCCACCGATCCCGCCACCTGGCGCTATCTGTTGATGACTGGTCTGCTGCCAGCGATTCCCATAGCGTTGTTGCTGCCATTCGTGCCCGAATCGAAAGTGTGGCAGGAGCGGCGCGCGGCGGGCACGTTGAAACGCCCGAGCTTCACCGCGCTCTTCGCACCGGAGTTGCGCCGCGTCACACTGGTGACGGCGGTGCTTTCCGCGTGCGCCTACGGCATCGCGTTCGGCGCTTTGCAGGTCACCGTCGCGCGCGTGACACCCGGTCTGCCGGAGCTGAAGCCGCAGGCCGCCGAGCTTGCGCCCTTGCGAAAGCAAGCGGAAGCGCTGAACAAAGAACTCAACGCCCTGCCCGCCGATGACCCGGCGCGCAAAGCTTGGGTCGGGCAGATCAAGGAAAACTTCATCAAGCAAAAGCCGATCAATGATGTGGTGAAAAACATGAGCGACAAGGTGCAGTTCCGGCAGGAGATGGGCGGGTTGGTCGGGCGAATTCTTCTCGCCGTGTTGCTCATCGTGGGCATCAGCCGGGTGACGTTGCTCAAAATCTTTCAAGTGCCGGCGTTGATTGTTCTGCCGTTGACGTACTTCGTTTTTTTCAAGGAAGGCGGCGAGGTGTTTCTGTGGAGCTACAGTATCTGCGGCCTGCTCACCGTCGCGCAGTTCAGCTATTTCGGCGAGTACCTGCCCAAGGTATTTCCGCTTCACTTGCGCGGCACCGGGGGTAGCTTTGCCACGAACGTTGGCGGCCGCATGATTGGCACCAGCATGGCGTTCGTCACCACGAGTCTGGTGGCTCCGATGCTCGCGGGAAAAGGGCCGCTGCTGCCCGCCCACGTCGCGCAGGCCGCGGGAATTGTGGCGACCAGCATTGCCGTCCTCAGTTTGCTGGTCGGCTTTTTGTTGCCCGAACCGAAAACGGAACCGGCGAGCGAGTAACACAATCCCCAGGCTTTGTTGTAATGTCCTGAGTGCCGCGCGAATAAACAAAGCTGCCATGCCATGAGCAAACCCAAGCCATCGATCTCACCTGCCACGCATCTCGGATTAAAGCGCGTGCCGTCAGCACCGCCCAGCCGCGCCGAATGGCTGGCCCGGCTGTTCCCCGGCGGGATGCCGCCGTTGTGGTGTCCGCTCCTCACGCACTACACGGGCGACGGCGCTCTTGACCGCGCGCGAATCACGGCCCACCTGACGCATTTGGCCCCTCATGTGAAGGGTTTCCTGATTCCCGGTTCCACCGGCGACGGCTGGGAGATGGACGAGCGGGAAATCCAGGAACTGCTGAACCACGTTCTGGATGCGGCGGCGAAGTTGAAATTGCATGTGCTCATCGGTGTGCTGAAAACCGACGACGACGCGGTGCGCGCGAGCATTTTGTCCACAGTGGACTTGCTGAAAGATCGCGCCCACAACGACCACATCGAAGCCGCCTTGAGTCAGGCGCGCGTCTGCGGTTTCACGGTCTGTCCGCCGCGTGGTAAGAATTTATCCCAGGCCGAAATCCGCCTCGCGCTCGCCCGTGTCCTGAACATGGGGCTGCCGACGGCGCTCTATCAGCTGCCGCAAATCACCCAGAACGAAATCAGCCCCGCAGTGCTCGCCGAACTGGCGCGCCGGTTCCCCAACTTCATCTGGTTCAAGGATACGAGCGGCGCGGATCGGGTGGCCTTGTCGGAAAAAAATGTGGACGGTGTGTTTCTCCTGCGCGGTGCCGAAGGAGATTATGTCCGCTGGTTGAAAGGCGCGGGCGGGCCGTACGACGGCTTGCTGTTGAGCACCGCGAATTGTTTTGCCCGCGAGCTGCACCAGATTACCCAGGACGTGGCGGCGAACCGTTTGCCGCAGGCCCAGGAAACTTCCGACCGCGTGAACTGCGTCGTGCAGGAAGTGTTCGGATTGGTGGCCGACGTGAAGGCGGGCAACGCCTTCGCCAATGCCAACAAGGCGATGGATCATTTTTTTGCGCACGGTTCCGGCGCGGCAAATGTTGCCCCGCCCCGATTGCACGCCGGCAGTTCCTTGCCCGTCGAGATCATCCGCGCGACAGGCGAGTCCCTCGCGTGCCATGGTTTCATGCCCGCCAAAGGCTACTTGGAGTCGCGTTGACGGACGGAATATTCCGCGTGCTTCCGAGGGCATCCGTGGTTAAACTTTCCGCATCTTATGGAATACGAAGCGGTCATCGGGCTGGAGACACACGTCCAGCTCAAAACGAAATCAAAGATGTGGTGTGGTTGCGCCAATGAATTTGGTGCGGAGCCGAACACGAACGTCTGCCCAGTCTGTCTCGGATTGCCCGGTGTGCTGCCGGTCGCGAACGAGGAGGCGCTGCGGCTCACCGCGCTCACCGGCCTCTTGCTGAACTGCACCGTGTCGCGTTACGCGAAGTTTGATCGCAAAAATTATTTCTATCCCGACGCGCCGAAGAATTATCAGATCACGCAATTCGACAAGCCTTCGACGATGAATGGTTTTGTCGATTTCGGGTTCCGAGGGGCGGGTTCGGTGAATGGCGTGGCCCGTGTGCGCATCACGCGCGCGCACCTCGAGGAGGATGTGGGGAAGAATTTTCATTTCGACCGCACCAGCGGCGTGGATTTCAACCGTGCCGGCGTGCCGTTGCTGGAAATTGTTTCCGAGCCGGAGATCACGAGCCCGGAGATGGCTTACGATTATCTCAATGCGCTCAAGGACATCCTGGTCTATGGCGGCATCAGCGATTGCGACATGGAGAAGGGCATGGTGCGCTGCGATGTGAACATCAGCGTGCGTCCGAAAGGCCAGCAGGAACTTGGCGCGAAAATCGAAATCAAAAACATGAACAGCTTCAGCGGCGCGTGGCGGGCGTTGCATTACGAAATCCCGCGCCAGATCGAGGTGCTCACGCGCGGCGGCAAGCTCATCCAATCGACGCGTCGCTGGGACGACGTGGCCGGGATCACCGAGGAGATGCGCACCAAGGAGCACGCGCACGACTACCGTTATTTCCCGGAGCCGGACTTGATGCCGTTCGTGCCAGACGATGCGTGGCTTGGAGAAGTTCGCGCGCGGGTGGTCGAGCTGCCGCTGGCGCGCAAGCAGCGGTTCATCCGTGATTATCAACTGCCCGCCACCGACGCGCAGACGTTCGTGTGGGACGTGCCGCTCGGCGCTTATTTTGAAAAAGCCGTGACCGGCGCGAAGAATCCCAAGGCCGTCGCCAACTGGGTGATCAACAATCTGCGCGCGAAGCTGACGGAGCGAAATAAGTTTATCACCGAGCAAATGGCCTTTCAGTCTCAGATGAAAGAAGGCGAGGTGTTGATGGCGAATGAGAAGCTTTCTGTAGAGGGAGCATCGTGTAATCCTAGCACTGGTTGGAAACTCGAAACACTTAATGATCTCCGATTCAAACCCGACGCGTTACTCGAACTCATTGGCTTGATCGAAAACAAAACCATCAACAATTCCGCCGCGCAGCAGGTGTTCGGTGAAATGTTCGCCACCGGCGACGCGCCCGCGGCCATCGTGGAGAAAAAAGGTCTCGCCCAGGTGAGCGACACCGGTGCGATTGAAAAATTCTGCGACGAAGCCATCGCCGCCAATCCAAAGTCCGTGGCCGACTACAAATCAGGCAAGGTCGCCGCGCTGAATTCACTCAAAGGCCAGGTGATGAAGTTGAGCAAGGGCAAGGCGAACCCGGCGCTGGTGGGGGAAGTTCTAGAAGAAAAGCTCAAGCGAGAGTAGGCTAGCCGCGCATGGCAACGGAAAAATCCAGTCTTAGTCGCGCGGAGATCCTGGACGCGTTTCAGGATCTCTCCAATGAGCTTGGCCGTCAAGCGGTCACGGGCGAACTTTGCCTCTTGGGCGGCACGGCGATGGTGCTGGCTTTCGCGGCGCGTGTTTCGACCAAGGACGTGGACGCGATTTTCCAGCCGGTGCAAATCATCCGCGATGCCGCCCGCACCGTGGCTGAGACTCGTGGTTTTGCGCCAAACTGGCTGAACGATGCGGCGAAGGGTTTTGCATCCGAGCACCACAATACGATTTCCACCGGGTTGCCCCAGTTTCCTCATCTGCGTCTGGTGATGCCCGTACCGGAATACCTCCTGGCGATGAAATGCATGGCTTCGCGCATCGGTTCGGTTGAGGGTGAAACGGATGACGTGCAGGACATTGCCTTCTTGATCCATCATCTCAAACTTACCAAAGCCGGTGAAGTCATGGACATCGTCGCCGCCTACTACCCGGCCCACCGCATCCCGGTGAAGGCGCAGTATCTGATCGAAGGCCTCTTCGCGGAGGGAAAGGCATGATTCCAAAAAGTCTTTCCGAAGTGGCTGATTTGACGGCCCACGGTGAATCATTCGACCTAAGCTTGAGGAATTTTCTGGATGGCTTCTATGCCCAACCGGATGCCGCGGCGCTCACGGTCGAACCCGTCCGTCTGCGAACGGTAGTGCCGAAGCTGGGAGAAGTGGAAGACGCGTATCTTGCAGCGACGGCGGAATGGCTGGCACAACGGTATCAATTTGCATTGCCCGCCTGGCCGCTGTCCGAGGATCGTCGACTCCATCGTCCGTGGTTCGCGTCCGAACTCGCGTCGCTCCGCGCCGTGCTCTTGCTGGAAAGTCCTGCGCCCTTTCGAGCCCGCAACCTCTTTGTGAGCGAGAATGCTCTCAGCCGGGCGTAATTTTTCATGTTTACTGAAATCAAATCCGTTCACTTCGTCGGCATTTGCGGCACGGCGATGGCCTCGGCGGCGGCGGCGATGCAGGAGCGCGGCTTCCGCGTCACCGGCTCGGACCAGAATGTCTATCCGCCCATGTCCACGTTCCTCGCTGAGCGGAAGATTGCCGTCATCGCCGGTTTCGCCGAACAGAACCTGGCGCACAAGCCCGACCTCGTGGTCATCGGCAACGCCATTTCGCGCGGCAACCCCGAAGTGGAGGCCGTGCTCGACCGCAAATTGAGTTACTGCTCCCTGCCGGAGTTGCTGAAGGAATTTTTTATCCGCGGCAAACGGTCGATTGTCGTCGCCGGCACGCACGGCAAGACCACGGTGACGTCGCTGCTCACCTGGGTCTTCGAGCACAACGGGCTAAACCCGTCCTATCTCATCGGCGGCATTCCGAACAACATGGGTCAGGGCGCGCGCTTCACGGACAGCGAATGGTTCATCATCGAGGGCGACGAATATGACACGGCGTTTTTCGACAAGCGCAGCAAGTTCGTCCACTACCTGCCAGAAATCGCGATCATCAACAACCTGGAGTTCGACCACGCGGATATCTTCGAAAACCTGGCCGCCATCCAGACCTCGTTCAAACGGTTCATCAATCTGATCCCCCGCAACGGGCAGTTGCTGGCGAACGGTGACGATCCCAACCTCGCGCCGCTGCTGAACGTGACGCATTGCCCGGTCAAGCGCTTCGGTCTCGGTTCGGAAAACGCCGTGGGCGCGTTCAATTTGAGATATGGTGCCACGGCCACTGAGTTTGAAATTCCCAGTTTCAAATTTCATCTCAACCTCGTCGGCGAACTCAACGTGCGTAACGCGCTCGCCGTCGTCGCGGCCGCGAAACATTGCGGACTTTCCAACAAACAAATCCAGTCCGGCTTCGACACCTTCACGGGCATCAAACGCCGGATGGAAGTGCGGGGCATCAGCGGCGGCGTCACGGTGGTGGACGACTTTGGCCATCATCCCACGGCGATCCGCGAGACGTTGCGGGCGTTGCGGGTAAAATTTCCCCGGCAGAAAATATGGGCCGTTTTTGAGCCGCGCTCCAACACGACGCGGCGGAATGTTTTCCAGGCCGAATTGGTGGCCGCCTTCGCGGACGCGGACGCCGTGGTGATTGCCCAAGTGGCGCGACTGGAGCAACTGCCGGCCAACGAGCGCCTTGATCCGGCGAGACTGATGCAGGAATTGAAAAATACCGGCAAGCCATCCGCTTACCTGGCCGACGCAGACGCCATCGTGGCGCATGTGGGGCAGCAAGCGCAGGGGGGCGACGTGGTGTGCGTGTTCAGCAACGGCGGCTTTGGCGGCATCCACGACAAGCTGCTCGCCCGGCTGGGCCGACGTTGAAGCGCAGGAATCGGCGAACCGTGTTGGGCTGAATCTTCGTACGCCTGCGATCGGACAGCACCAGCAGCCCTGTTGAATTTATCAGAAAAGGGGCCGGGAAGAATTCGCGGGTGCGGGAACGGATCAATCGAGAGTTGTCCCGCCCTTGGTCTCTGCCGCCTCCGCCGCCACTTGTTTTTCCCGCTCGGCCAGCGTGTTGGTGACCCGGCCCTTGGTGTATGCGAACTGTGGATTGGTCACCCGATCCAGATACTGCCGGGCACGTTCAAAGCGCTTGCCGGTAATTTCAATCCGCGCGAGGTGCAGGTAAATGTTTTCCCGCTGACGGTCGGTGCTGGCGAGTTTGAGCACGCGCTGCCAGGCCTCCAAAGCTGGCTCCACGCGCGGCGGCCGGATGACGTAGTAACAGAGCGCGATATCAAAGGCGAGTGGCGCATTTTTCGGGTCGAGCTTCAATGCTTGATTGTAGAGGTCGAGCGCGTGGTCAAACACCTGCTGCTCGTCCAAATGGAAATGTTCTTTGGCATCGCGACGATACAGGAAGACGGTCGTGGCGTAGTCCTGGTAATAAACCGGCTCGGTGGGATCCAGCTCAATGGCCTTGTCGTAGCATTGGAAACACTTCTTGATCTCGCCAATATGGCAATAATAATTCCCCAGTTTGCGCCAGGCATCAGGGTCGCGCGCATCGATTCCCCGCGTCTGCTCCCATTGTTTAAGCAGACCCTCGTCGTCGTTCAAGTCATGAAGCAAAGTGCCGTACGATCTCGCGGCCCGGGCGTGATCGGGATTGCGCTTAAGAAAATCCTGGTACGCCGCAGCCACCGGCTCCAACCGCTGGTTAATGCGCGATTTCATCAGCGCATTCGGCGGCGGCGACAGACCCTTTTGCGTCGCGATATCGGTGCGAATCCAAAACCGCACCTCGTCCCGTGCGGTCGCGTGAGCCACCACCAATCGCCGAAACTCCCGCTCCTCCGGGGTATTCGGATCGACCGGCCACAACGACGACGGAGAGGTCTTCGCCGATCGCGAATTGAACCCGACAAATCCCGCCAATAAGAGGAGCAAGGCCACCGTCATCAGCCAGCCTTTGCGCGTGAACCCGGACTGGGGGCGCGACGCGGACGATCCCGTCACACGCGCACTTTCGCGGCGCACCCCGGCCGCAGTATTGCGAGTATGGGCTTGCATGTTTGTTCCACCAACGAACCATCAACACCGCGTTATTTGCCGTCTTTGTTTGCTGCGGGCGCGTTCTCGGCGGCAACTTTCGCCTTCGCTTCTTTTTCACCCAGCACGCGTTGCAGCCGTGCCTTTAATTCGTCATACATCGTCTGGGTCACGCGGCTCAAATGCTTGCGCGCTTCGTTAAAATGCCCGGCGTTCATTTCGAACCGCGCCAGGTGCATGTAAACCCCTTCCCGTTCGATGTCGTCGTTGGCCACACTCAACGCGTATTGCCACGCGCTCATGGCCGCCTCATAGCGCGCTGGCTTGATGCCGTAAAACGTCTGCGCCACGTCCGTCGCCAGCGGGAAATTTTTCGGGTCGAGCTTCAGCGCCTTGGCGTACAGCTCCAGCGCGCGGTCGAACACCTGTTGCTCGTTGATCTGGTAAAACTCCTGCGCATCCTTGCGAAACAGATACACCGTGGTGCCGAAGTTGTGGTAGTAGGTCGGCTCGTTCGGGTTCAGCTCAATCGCCTTGGCGTAATACTCGAACGCCTTTTTGAGCTGGCCGCAATGTCCGTAAAAATTGGCGAGGTTGTTCCATGCCGCCGGATTTTTGGCGTCCAGTTCGCGCGACTTTTCCCACTGCTGGATCGCGGCATCCTCCTCGTGGAGGTCGTTGAGGAAACTGCCAAACGCCAGCCGGGCGCGGGCGTGTTCGGGATGCTGCGCCAGAAATTCCTCGTAGCCTTTTCGGACGGATGCGAAGCGTTGCTGGATGCGCAGACTCAACGTGGCGCTGGAAAAACCCGCCCCTTTTTTGGCGAACGCCTCGTTGTCGCGAATCCACTTGTCCACTTCCTCCTGCGCGGCGTTGTCGTCCTCCAGCAATTTCAGGTAACGCTTCTCCACTGGGTCATTTACTGCCGGGAGTTTGACCACGAGGCCGGTGGTCTTCTGGACGAGGTTGCTGGCCGCCGACGTTTGGTTCGTGGCGAGCAGCACGCCCAGCAGGCCAATCAGAAGATCACTCACAGGAATACAACTACCACTTTGGCCGCGTTGCACAATCAATTACTTGGGCCTTTGCCGCTTGAAAACACCCCTTTACCAGCAACCTTCACTCGTTCGCGCGCGATGACCAACAGGTTTCGTCAACGCCTCTGAAGCAAGGCCTGATTACTAATCTCGATAGTTTGCGCGAGCGAGTTGGGCTTGCGGGTCAGCCACTCTCCTTCGATACGGTTGATGTATCTCTGGTACGCTTCTTCTCCAAGTAATTTAATCGTCGCCGCCTTTGCGGTCTCCAGGCTCTGCTCGGCGACCACCGATGGCTGTTTAAGAACTGCACCCAGCCGCAAGTCCTCTCGCAGGTGGTAAAGGTCATTCGCAATGTCTTGATTCAAACCAAACTGAGCGACAAATGTCGTGTCACGCCGGTAGCCATCATCGAATCCCCGTTGTAGCTGCCGGAATCGTTCGGCTCCGAGGGCTTGTTCAAGTTGGGCATCCACCTCGCGCTTCGCGTTTAGTTTGTCGGCGATTTTCAAGGGATCGCCTCTGGAATAAATGCTTTCATACTCATCGTAATATTGCCGTTCGAGCGCGACGATCTGGAGGAACTCTTCCCGCGTCGGTTGCATCCCGACGAGAGTGTTACGCAGATGCTGCGCCACGATGGAATAGCGGGCGTCGTATTCGAGTTTCTCGGCCGGTGACAAAATCCTGGCCAACTCCGCATTGTATTTTTTGCTCAGGGACTTCCTCAACTGCATGGACTGTTCATTCATCGCCCTTTGCGGGATGCTGGCGCGGGACTCTGCTTGTGCCGCCTCCACGAGCGCGTTAACGGCGAGCCGCTTTGGCTCGGGCAGAAAGCCAAAGCTGAAAACCGGGACGGATGGGTCGATCTTGAAGACATCCGGCTGCTGAAGAACCAGGGGATCGGAGATTTCTTTGCCGACCAAATCATTAATCAGCCGAACCCGCTCCCGATTCAACGGCTGCAATCCCGCTCCATGCCCCATCGGCCGCCCCATCATGCGGTTCGAGGCCCCCTCACCGACTACCAGCCAGAAATTGGTTTCAAAAAACTTCAAATTGTCGGCCTTGAGCTTCGCTGCTTTCTCTGCGAACAGACGGTTCACGTCGGCCACGATGATGTCCATCACGGTCGATTCCGTTTTTTTGATCCTCCTCAGATTCGCGACATACTGCCGGTAGGCAGCCGACTCGACCTCCCGCCAGGAGCAGCGCTGAACTTCAGGCTCCTGGCTCACTTCGGCTCTGGTGCTGACCAGGTTTGGCGGACGGGTTGGGACGCGCTCCGCTCTTTCACTCGGCTTGGGCGCACGGTTCCCGAAATAGACCACCGCGAGTGTGAGCAGCAGTACCGGAATCAAAATGATGCTTGGACGTTTCATAGCTGTTCGTTGGCTGATAAGAGCGATTGTGCCTCCATTATCCTGATTTGGACAGGAGATTTTTTGAGCGCCAGCGCGAGTACGAAGAGCAGCACCAAGTCCATTTATTGAAAATCTGGCGACGCTAAACTGACGGCGTGCTCCGCCGAGTCAAAGGCGCAAAAATTTCTCGGCGGCGAAATCCGCGAAACGCAGGCCGCGCGGCGTGAGTTGAAAACCTTCGGCGTCTGCCCGGCCAAAGCCGTGCGCCACGAGTTCGTTGATTTCAGCCGACCATTCCCTGCGTAAATCATATCCGGTGGTTTGCGTGAACTGCCCGAACGGCCAGCCGGCATTCATGCGCAGACCGAACGCGGCGATCTCGCCCGCGCGCCGCAACGGCGGGAGTTCCTCGGTCATCTCGATGGCACGCTGGCCGCGTTCGAGTTGCTCGCAATAGAGCTGGGTGTTCGCCCAATTCTTCGTGCGCACGCCGCGCACGTAGCTCGTCGCGCTCGGCCCGAGGCCGTAGCAGGAACCACCGCGCCAATAGTTGATGTTGTGTCGGCTGGCGAACGCGGGGATGGGGGAGTTGAGAGCTGAGGGTTGAAAACCGGGCCGCGCGTCGCGGGCGAAGTTCGCCACTTCGTATTGATGAAAGCCGTGTGGCGCGGTGAACTGCACAAGTTCTTCATACATGTCGCAGGCGAGTCCTTCGTCCACGGAAAATTCACCCGCCTGAAGCTGGGCGTAGAGCGCGGTGTCTTCCTCGTAAATGACTTCGTAACTGGAGAGATGTTCGCTGCCGAGCGCGACGGCTTCGCGCAACGTATCGCGCCACACCGTCATCGTCTGGCCGGGAATGGCGAACATGAGGTCCACATTGAGGTTGTCGAAGCCGGCCGAGCGCAGGACATCGAACGATTTGAAAACCTGCTCGCGGCTGTGAATGCGACCGAGACGTTCCAGCAATTTTTCGTCAAGCGATTGCACGCCCATCGAAATGCGGTTCACGCCGTGGTCGCGCAGTAATTTTGCTTTGTCGGGCGAGACGGTGGCGGGATTGCACTCGACCGTCCATTCTTCCGCGCCCACGAGGTTGAGTCGCGCCATCGCGGCAAGGATTTGCTCCCACTGACGCAAGTTCAGCAGCGAAGGCGTGCCGCCGCCGAAGAAAACTGTGCGCGGGCGCACGTCCGGGGCCACGAGTTCCATTTCGCGAATAAGCGCGGCGACGTAACGATTGACCAGCTCGCCGCTCGGGGGCGCAGAGTAAAAAGCGCAATACTCGCACTTGTGCGCGCAAAACGGCACATGCAAATAGAGGCTGGTCACGGGCTGATCGATCGGAACCGACATGCCGGCAACCTAACCGGCCCGCAGTGGGCAAAGAAGAAAAAACTCCCGGTGGGAAACCGGAGAAGGCGAGCGCACGGACAAGGGATTATTACGGCGCGCGTTGGACATTTTGGGCTTTGAGTCCCTTGCCGCTTTCGATCATTTCAAAACTCACGGTCTCGCCTTCGTTCAAGGTTTTGAAGCCCTGGCCGGTGATTGCGGTGTGGTGGACGAAGATGTCCTGACCGGAATCCTGGGCGATGAAGCCGAAGCCTTTTTTGATATCGAACCATTTGACTTTGCCGCTGGCCATACTGTTCTCCAATCCTGATTTGAACCAGCTAAGAACTTTGGCTCGGCAGGGTCAAGCTTTTGTTTGGTGCCAAACGGCCTATTCTCAACCTCGCAAGCGACCTGACGAATTACAAACGCAGATGTTCCCACAACGCCGCCGGGGCGAGCCGCAAGTTGATGAAAAACGGGCCGAACTCGCCGAAGCGCGAGGTCACTTCGTCAAAGCGCATTTCATAAACGATCTCCTTGATGGCGTCGGCCTGGTGCGCCATGAGCGTCACACCCCATTCCCAATTGTCGAGGCCGGTGGAGCCGGTGATGAGTTGCGAGATGCGCCCGGAGAATTTTCGCCCCACGCGGGCGTGACCACCCATCAGCCGCTTGCGCGTGGCGAAATCCTGCACATACCAGTTGTCGGCGAGCTGCCGGCGTTTGCTCATCGGATAAAAACCCATGATCTCCCAGTCGGGCAATTCGGGATAAAGACGGTAATGCTCGTAATCGGCCATGCGCTTGCGCAACGCGGCCAGCCGCTCATCGAACGCCGCGCTGCCCGGTTCCAGCTTTTCCTGCTGGATGAGCATCTGCTGGTTTTCCTCGTCGCTCGTGGTGTATTCGGACAGCTCGGTGACGCTGAGATAACTGAACTCCGACACGAGCGTTCCCGGCGGAAAACACGCTTCGAGATCACGATGCATCTGGGCGAGCGCGCCCAGTTCCGCCGCGTAAAGCATGAAGGCTAGATCTGCCTTGCCGCTGATGTTCGCAAAGGTCACCACGCGCGGGTGGGAAATCGCGGCGTTGGCGGTGCACAAGGCCTCCAACTGGCTGCGGGCCTGCGCCGATTGGTCACTGGGCAACGCGGCCCAGCGGACGCGATCCACTCGATAAAACAGGTGCATCACATGGATGCCTTGATTCAATTTAACAACGGGCAGAGTCATAAGGATGAAACAGACTTCGGCAGAAATTATTCCACTTCGAGCACCTTTTCCAAAAGCTGCGGCAGTTGGGCGAGGATCAACTCGTCACTCGCCACCAGCGTCGCGCCGGCTTCGTGGGCCTGCGCCTGCAACTCGGCACGCCTTTGCTCCGCAAACGCCAGGACGGGCAGGTGCGCGGTGGCCGGATGGTTTTTTAATTCCGTGATGGCGGCGCAAACATCGCCGTGGTCGGAGGCAAGATCGACCAACACCAACAAGGGTTTCTCCTGCTCGGCGAGCATCACGAGCGACGCGGCCTCGGTCACGACCTGCACGCGATAGCCCAAATCGCGCAACCGGTTGGCCAACTGGCTTCCCGGCAGCAATTTTTCGTACAAGATGAGCGCGAGCGGTTGCGTCATTCCGGAGAGCTTGAAATAGGTTGGGTCAAATTGCAAAAGCTTTCACCGCGCCACGCGTCAGCGGGGCACTGGGAAATCAGTCTGATCTCGCAGTCGGACGTGGGATGCCTCGGAACTGTTAAACCTTTGTTTCCGCCAGCGCCAGCAGGCGCTTGAATTGCGGAGCCGTCAAAGACGTGACCGAGAGCCGGGACTGGCGCACGAGCGGAAGGTCTTTCAAAATGTCATCCGTCTTGATGGTGGCGAGCGTGACGGGCCGGGCCAATGCTTTCACCGGCACCAAATCGACCGCCGACCACTCACCCTCCGTCGCCGTGGGATCAGGATAAGCTTCCTTGGTCACGCGCGCCAAACCGACGACCTGTTTCTCGGTGACGCTGTGGTAAAAGAATACCAGGTCACCCCGGGCCATGGCACGAAGGTGGATGCGGGCGGCAAAACTGCGGACACCCGTCCAGGCGGTTTTGCCGTCCTCGACGAAGCCGGTCCACGAGTAGGCTTCGGGTTCGGATTTCACGAGCCAGTAATTCATGGAGTGAATGGTGCGCGGAGCGGGATGCATAGTCACGCCGATTTTGCCGTCCAGTCTTCACAATTCGCTATTCCCCCGGCAAGGCTCGCGATATTCTCGCGGCATGGACTTGGCCGCCAATTTGCAATCGATCCAGCAGCGCATAGCTGCGGCTTGTGCCCGCGCTGGACGCGACCCTGCGTCCGTCACACTGCTGGCCGTGAGCAAAGGCCAGCCGCCGGAGGCCGTGCGGGCGGCGGCGGATTTGGGCTTGTGCGTGTTCGGCGAAAACAAGGTGCAGGAAGCGAAGGCGAAGATTCCGCTCTGCCCCGGTCGTTTGCGCTGGCAGATGATCGGCCATTTGCAATCGAACAAATGCCGTGATGCCGTTCATTTTTTTCAAATGATCCAGAGCGTCGATTCGCTGGCGCTGGCGGAAGAAATCAACAAATGGGCGGTCAAGTCGGCGAAGACCATGCCCATTCTGCTGGAGGTGAATATCGCCGGCGAAGCCAGCAAGTTCGGCTATCGCCCAGCGATATTGCTGGCCGAATTGGAGCAGATCAACGCGCTGCCCAAAATTGAAATCCACGGCCTGATGACCATCGCACCGTGGTCGCCCGATCCGGAAAAGGCGCGGCCGGTGTTCCGCCAGTTGCGCGAGCTGAAGGATGAGTGCGGGCAAATCCTGGGCGCGCCGCTGCCGCAATTGAGCATGGGCATGAGCGGGGATTTCGAGGCGGCCATCGAGGAAGGCGCGACCATCGTGCGCCTGGGTACGGCGCTTTTCGGCCCGCGCCCCAAGGCCAGAGCCGCGATGGAAATGGAAGATCCGTGACTGCGGCCAGCGGATATTTCCCCAACTTTGAACTTTGAACTTCGCGGCGAAAGCTTTTAAGTTGGGCCTGTGACTGTTGACACTTTCAAAGCGGAAATTGCTGAAGCGCTCCGGGCCTTCGACAAATACATTGTCTGCATCGACAAGACGCCGGAGGACTGCGCGGCCTCGCTCCACTCTCTGATGGAAAAGGCCATCAAAGCCTACCAAACGCGGGGACCGGGTCTGCGGCACGGCATCGCCTTGGACAAGCAAGTGACCATCATCTTGAGTCAGACCGACGGCGAACAACCGTTGTGCGGCATTTACTTCAACCTTTCCTCGCCGCACCAAAAAAAGCCCGCGGTGCGGCGGGCGAAATTCGGAGACTGATAGTCGATTAGTCTTCGCGGATTTCGTCACCGACTCGGACTTCACCGGTGACGAGGTCGGCGGCGAAATTCACATCGCGCGACTGGCCGGAGATTTTGACTTCGCCGATCTTCTGTTCCTTGCGGTAAATGCCGAGGCACTGTCCCGGCGCTGGTTTGCGACCCACGGAGAAATCAACCACCACGAAACGCAGCCCGGCATTGACCAAAACCACCTTGCCCGCCAGCGCGTTCAGCGCGGTGACGGTTGGTTTTTGCGGCGGGGTTGATTTGATTTTGGGTGGCGCGGCAGGCGGCGTGGACTTGTCGGCTTTCGAGTGGGCGCATCCCGTCCACACCAGAACCAGCAGGAGTGTGGACAAAACGGCGCGCATAGACGGAGTTAATTCACCCGGCTGAAAATCGTCAAGCCGTGAGCCAATAGATTTTTTGAAAAGACTTTTCACAACATCGTTGCGACCGTCCAAAGCCGCTGAGAGCTTGCGATATTTCATGGGGATTCGGCGGTCACAGACCGCCGCTATAGTGTGGACGACAAGTTATGCTGAGGCTCAGTTCTATTTTTTCGCCGGGGACGCGCTGCGGGTCTTCTCCCGAATCTTTTTCCAGCGCAGATTCCAATCAGCCCAGTTCACGTCCCACGCTTCGCCCACCAGCTTGAGCCGCGCCTTGGGCAGCAGCTCTTCCAGTTTAAGCAGTTCTCGTTGAATGCCTTCCTTGTCGCCCCACTTGAGATACACCTCGATCAGGCACAGCCGGTTGTCCGGGTAATCAGGGCTTAACTTCACGGCCCGTTCCAAATGGAGCCGCGCCTTGCTGCGGCTGCCCACGCTTGTCGGCCAGCCGGGCGCATCAAAATAGAGCAGCCCCAAAGACCGATCCGCGCCCGCGTAATCGAAGCGGGCGTCCAGCGCGGCGGCTCGTATGAATTCACTTTCCATCTCCTCCACAATCGGGAGCGCACCCAGCAACTTGGTGCGCGCCAACTGGCCGAGGTTCATGGCGAGATAATAATGCCCGGCGGCCAGGTCGGGCTGGCGCGCGGTCAATTGGCGGCAGGCGGCAATTCCCTCGCGAGCGATGGTGGCCCGCTGGGTGTCATTGGTGGCGAACTCCGCCCAATCGAAGGCCGCGCGGCCCAATTGCCAGGCGAGATTGGCGTTGGTCTGCTCCGCTCGCAAACGGTCTCGCGCCAACAAAAATATTTTCAGAGCGCGGCCCGGAAAATCTGCTGCTGACACCGAATTCGAGCCAGAAGGGGAGTTGGTTTGCGCACCGGCAACGATGGCGGACAGCAGCCAGAACAGCGACACGAGCACCCACCAGCGACGTGTCCAGCCGGAAATCAACCTGGCTGAGACGTAACGATGTAGTTGAGCCACAGATGAAACACGGATGAAACACGGATGACCGACCCGCCGGGCACGAGACGTATCGGCGGTAAACTCACCCATGGGTGAGTTTACCCCGCCACCGACCGCTAAAACCGACCACTGATTTAGTCTGTGTTTCATCCGTGTTCCATCTGTGGCTAAAGCCTAGTTCCGATTGAGGAACCACTCAAACCCCGGTTTCACCCCGTCATAATTAGTTATTGCCAACATGTTGACCCAACCTATACTGACAAGATGCGATTTAATTGGAAATCCGTTCGGCTGGCAACTCTTGCGGCGTCCCTCGCCGTGTTGGGCGCGGGGTGCAGTGGAATCAATACCTCTCACAGCATTTCTCCCGCGACCTTCTTCATGCCCGGACTGATGCAAAATACGCCGGCTCATCCCCTGCCCCTGGATCCTTCGGTAGTCGCACCCGCCAGCCAAACCCTGGCTCAAGCAAACTAATCTTTATGCGTTTCCCTCTGGCGCTGACGGCGAAGATCGCCAAGCACATCATCAAACACAAGCTCGCAAAGACCCCGAAATTCGCGATGGTCCTACAGCTTGAGCCGCTGCACACCTGCAATTTGACCTGCACCGGCTGCGGCCGCATCCGCGAATACTCCACCAGCCTCAAGGACATGATGAGCCTGGAGGATTGCCTCGCCTCGGCGGTCGAGTGCGAAGCGCCAATGGTTTCCATCTGCGGCGGTGAACCATTGATTTACCCGAAAATTGAGGAATTGATCGCGGGCCTGCACGAACAAGGCCGCGTCATCTATATCTGCACGAACGGCATGTTCATGCGGAAAAAGATGCGGGATTATTTGGCGGCGCATTACTCGCCCAAGATGGAGCCCAAGCTCGCGAAACTGCTCGCCGGAAAGTTAATTACCGACAAGGAAGCTGAAACGATCCGGCAGGCTGACGACAAAGCGCGCGCCAAAGTCACCATCAAGCCCAGCAAATGGATGTATTGGAACGTCCATGTGGACGGCCTCGAATACACGCACGACCTCATCGTCGAGCGCGAAGGCGTCTTCAAGGAATGCATCGAGGCGATCAAGATGGCGAAGATCATCGGCTATCAGACCGCGACGAACACCACGGTTTACAAGGAGACCGACGCCAAGGAACTGGAGGAGATGTTCGAGTTTCTCAGCTCACTCGAAGTGGATGGCCACACGATTTCGCCCGGCTACGAATACGACGCAGCGAAAAAGGACATGGTCAAGCGTCTCGGCAAACAGCCGGAGGATTTCTTCCTGACCCGCAAAATGACGCGGCAAAAATTCGCAAAGATCCAGGAATGGGGTGAAAGGTTCACCATTTTCGGCACACCGGTCTATCAGGAATTTCTCGCCGGGAAACGCGAGTTGACCTGCACCGCGTGGGCGATCCCCACCCGTAACATCAAAGGCTGGAAAGCCCCGTGCTACCTGATGACGGACGGCCATTACGCTGGCTACCAGGAAATGTTGCGCGAAGTGAAATGGGAAAAATACGGCGTGGTGGATGGCGTGGCGCGCGACGCGCGTTGCGAGAATTGCATGGTCCACTGCGGCTACGACCCGAGCGGCGCGCTCGGCACGAACTACCAGAGCGGCGACAACTGGAAGAACATCAAATACAATTTTGGCGCGAAGCCGAAGCCGTATTACGCGGGCGCGAACGTGAAGGCGTTCAACGGCGTTTCCATCGGCAAAGGCCATCTCGCCGAGGCCAAGGCGGCCATTAATTCACCGCGTGCGGCCATGAACGGCGCGCAAGCAGCCTTCTCGCGCAAAGAAGATTCCCATCAACACGAGGCGCACGTCGGCAGCCACTGCGGCACGACGGACACCTCCGAACGCGACGACTTGCTGGCGAAAATTAAAGACGCCAAAAAGGCTGAATAAGCCTTTGCCATCGCAGCTAGTTTCCAATCGAACCGAACTATTTAATGAAGACACTGTTTCTTTCCCCTCCGAGCTTCGACGGCTTTGACGGCGGCGCGGGTGCACGCTATCAGGCCAAACGCGAGGTCACCAGCTATTGGTATCCGACCTGGCTCGCGCAACCCGCCGCGCTCGTGCCGGATTCCAAGTTGATGGACTGCGCGCCGCACAACATCGACATCAAGCAGTGCCTCGAACAGGCGAAGGCTTTCGACCACGTCATCATCAATACCTCCACGCCTTCGTTGAAGAACGATTGCAAAGTGGCCGAGGCCATCAAGGCGCAGCAGCCCGCGACCAAGATCGGTTTCGTCGGTGCGCACGCCATGGTGTTGCCGACCGAGACGCTCAAGGCGTCGCCCGCCATCGACTGGGTGGGCCGCAAGGAATTTGATTTCACCTGCAAAGAAGTGGCCGAAGGCCGCCCGCTCGACACAATCAAGGGGCTTTCCTATCGCAACGCCGACGGAAAGATTCTCCATAATCCCGAACGCGAGATGATCGCGGACATGGATTCACTGCCGTGGGTGGCGGATGTTTACAAACGCGACCTGGAGATCGAGAAGTATTTCATCGGTTACCTGCTGCATCCTTACGTCAGCATGTACACCGGGCGTGGCTGCCCGGCACAGTGTACGTTCTGCCTCTGGCCGCAAACCATCGGCGGACATAAGTATCGCGTCCGCTCCGCGCAAAACGTCGCCGACGAGATGGGTTACATGAAGAAGATTTTTCCGAAAGTTAAGGAATTTTTCTTCGATGACGACACCTTCACCGCGAACCTCCCACGCGCCCGCGAGATCGCGAAGAAGCTCGGCCCGCTCGGTGTGCATTGGAGCTGCAACAGCCGCGCGAATCTGGATTACGACACGATCAAATCACTCAAAGATAACGGCCTGCGCCTGTTCCTGGTCGGCTACGAATCGGGCAACGACGACACGCTCAAGCGCATCAAGAAAGGCGTCACCACCGATGAGATGCGCCGCTTCACCAAGGACTGCCACAAGGCGGGCGTGGTGATTCATGGCACGTTCATCCTTGGCCTCCCGGTCGAGACAAGGGAAACCATCGAGCAAACGATCAACTTTGCGAAGGAACTGGATGTGTTCAGCATTCAGGTTTCACTCGCCGCGCCGTATCCCGGCACGGAGCTGTACGAACAGGCGCGCATGAACGGCTGGTTCACCAAGAAGGACAAGACCGATCTCGTGGAAGGCGACGGTTTCCAGCAGAGTGCGCTGGAGTATCCCGGCCTGAGCAAGGACGAGATTTACGAAAACGTCGAACGCTTCTATCATCGCTATTTCCTGCGGCCCAAACCGATTCTGCGCATCATCAAGACGATGCTGGAGGACAAGGATGTCTGCGTGCGCCGTTGTCGCGAAGGCTATGAGTTTTTCAAGAGCATGGCCCAGCGCCGCCGCGATCTCGTGAACGCGAAAGCCGCCACCGCCTCGGCGGCGGCTTAGGCTGCATCAAGCAATCCAAGTCTGTGAACGCCCAATCGATAACGGCCTTGCCCGCCGCGCCGGCAGCGGAGTCCGCCAAACCCGCCACCGATCTTTCGCGCCCCGTCGTGAAGCCGAAGAAGAGCGCCCTCAAACTTCTCGGCGAGGTTCTCCAACATGGCGGCCCTGGCTATCTGCAATTCGCCATCACGAACATCTGCAATGCTGACTGCGGCTTCTGCGGCTTCGCCCGCTCGCAGTTCGATCCAAAAAAACGCCGCAGCGTCACGCTCAAGGAAGCGCAGGATGTCGTGGACATCGCGGTGAAAAATCACATCGGCTATTTGCTTTTCGTCGGCGGCGAACCGATGATCCACCGCGATCTGCGCGCCATGACGCGCTATGCGGCGGAACGCGGCATCAAGCCGATGATCTGCACGAATGGTGGCCTCTGGAATGACGAGAACATGAAGGGGTTGGTCAACGACGGACTGAGCAGCGTCATCATGTCCATCGACGCGCACGACGTGGCCAAGCACGAGACGAACCGCGGCCTGCCCGATGTCTGTCGGAAAATCAAACGCGCCAACGAATTCTTTCACAGTGTCGGCGTCCAGACCACCGCGAGCATCACGGCGAGCCGGCTGATTGACGATTACGAGAAACTGCCGGCCTTCCTCGAAACGCTGGGCTTCACGAGTTGCACCTTCAGTTATCCGCTCACGAGTCTGGCGAGCAGTTACCTCAGTTTCAGCGACAGCGGGCTGGTGAATTATTCGAAGGACGAATTGCTGCAAGTCTTCGAGCGCATCAAGCAGATGAAGCGCAATAGCGGTTATCCCGTGGTGAACCCCGCCGAGTCGCTCGATGAGATGCAGCGCCACCTGCGCGGCGAGAAGGAAAAATTCGGCTGCCTCGGCGGTCATAAATACTTCTACCTTGACTGGCATTTGAACCTCTACCGCTGCCATTTCTGGGAGACGCCCATGTGCAATGTCTATGAATGGGACGAATCCAAGCTCATCCGCGACGGCTGCACGCGGTGCATGATTGACTGCTATCGCGACCCCAGCGTGCTGCAATTCGTCGCCATCAGCGCGAGCGACGCGTGGAACAATATGAAAAAAGGCAAACTGGGCGCGGCGGCGAAAAATGTTTTCGATGCGCGCAATTTGACCTCCTTGAAAGCCGTGTGGGACGACCGGAAATGGATTAGGAAAGTGTAACCACTGCCATCGTTATTTTCGCAACTTTGCCATTCGCCACGATTCCAGCCACGCCGCCGATTTCACAATGAACCAACCACGAGTGAGTTGTGATCGGCGGCCCCGCCCCACCGGCGGGCGGACTGACCCATTGCCGCTGAATTAATTGACCATGGCCAAAGCTCCCACGAAAAACGGCCACGCGCCACGGCCCGTCGTGACGACTAAATACGACGCCCACCACACCGTACTCGACAAAACGTACGGCAACCTGGCCGATTTGCGGCGGGAGCTGGCGGACTCGAAGACAGCGGTGGCCGCGCGCAAGGAAATCCTCGATATCTTCGCACATTGCGCCGATTCGCAGCGCGCCTGGCTGTTGCTGGAGGATTATTTTGAAAAGCTTTCCCTGGCCCGCAAAGATTTCACGGCGACCGACTGGTGGCCGCGGCTGCTGGCGGTGAACGGCAAGGCGCGGCTGGAGGAAACCGCGCTGCTGTTCCTGCGGGCCAACCGGCCTTTGCCCACCGAATTAATGCCGCACGCCAATTTCGAGCGCTTCGCGGAAATCGAGCAGACCGAGCAGGAGCAACGGCTCGTGCAGCAATTGGAACACTGGCTCCTGCCCGCCGCGCCCGCGCATCTCGATTCTCCCCGCGCCGTCTTGCGGGTGATCTGCCGTGCGGCACCGGGAGAAGACGAGCCGGCCCTGCATCAGCTCCACGTCGAGTTCAGTTTGTTCCGGCCCCGTACCGGTGACAAAATCAAAACGCTCGCCGAAGTGATCGAACTCACCGCGCGCGCCACGCATGAGCAGGAAATTTTTTCGGCGGCGGACTGGGAGTTCATTGAATGGCTGGCCGAAACATACCGCGACCGCGAGGATCTGCCGGATTCACTGCGGTTGTCCGGCATTGAATTGCTCCAATGGCTCGCCCGCTGGGGTCTCGCGCGGCGGTTCGAAGTGGTGGCCGAGCCGGAACCAATGGCGTTTCACGGCCAGTTGGCGGAGCTGGTTCCACATCTGGAATCCGGGGAGAACGAGCTGGCCTTCACGCATAAATTGAAGCTGCCCGACGGCCACACTCATCGCCTGGACGAGGTGCGATTTTTCGCGGGGCAACCACCGCTGGCGCTCGTCGGACAGACCTTTTATTTGCTGCGCAACGCACCGCCGCCGTCGCTGTTCGGCGCATGGCTGCGCAAGCCGCGTCTGCCGGTCAAACGCTTGAGCCACCGTTTGCTGACGCAACTGCGGCAGACAAAATCTAACAACGGCACGGATTGGAGCCAGCTTTGCGAAACTCACACGGCGGTGCCGCAATTCGTCTTCGAGTTGTCGGACGAAACGGTGCGTCTGCGCCTGCTGGCCTGCAGCGATCGTGACCAGAGCCTCTGGCAATGGAGCGGCCATGAATGGCAATACACCGGCCAGACTCCGCGCCGCGCGGACAAGCCAGAGATTCTCGACGACCTGCGGCTCGCGCAGGCCACGCGCTGGTTGAGCCGCCTGGATTGGTTCACGCCCGAACCAGGCTTGTGGGTGGGTGACACGAATGAAGATTTTCTGAACGTGCTCGCCGGTGCCTGGCCGGAACGTCCGATCGGCGCAGAGTTTCTCGGCAATCCCGCGTTTCATCGTTTGTTCCTGTCGCCGCGCCGCCTCCGGCCCAAGCTGGTCGTGAAAGGCAGCGGCATTGACTGGCTGTCGGTCTCGACTTCGTGGGAACAAGAGGGATTGAAGCTCACCGCCGCCGACTTGCAGCGATTACAAACGGCAACCGGCCGGTTCGTTCAACTGCCCGACAGCGGCTGGGTGGAATTGGATTCACCGGCCGTAAAAACCGCGCACGAAGCACTGGCCGATCTGGGCCTGGAAGGATTGAGCGCCCTGCCGCAGCGCGTGGATCTGGTGCAAGCCAGCCAGGCGAACGAGGCTACGTTGCAATTGTTCGGGGATCAGCCGGAAGCCCAGGCATTGCGCGAACGGCTCGCGCAGTTCACCGGCATCGCCGCGACGCCCCTGCCCGCCGGCATCCAGGCGGAACTTCGGCCGTATCAGAAGGACGGTTTTGATTTTCTTTGCCACCTCACGCAGATGAAGTTGGGCGGCGTTCTCGCCGACGACATGGGGCTGGGGAAAACGTTGCAAACTCTGGCGTGGCTGGCGTGGTTGCGCGAGCAAAACGCGGACAAACCTAAGCCCGCACTGGTCATCTGCCCGGCCTCCGTGCTGCACAACTGGCGGCGCGAGTCCGAGCGTTTCACACCGCACCTGAAAGTGCTGGTGCTGGAAAGCGGCGCGGCGCGGCACAATCTCCGCAAACAAATTCCGCAGCACGATTTGATCGTCACCAACTACGCCCTGCTTCGGCGCGACCTGGCGGACTTGCAAAAATTTGAATTCGGCGTGGTGATTCTCGACGAGGCGCAGTTCATCAAGAATCCCACCGCGCAAGTCACGCAGTCGGTCAAGCAGCTCCGCGCCCGGCAGCGGCTCGCCTTGACGGGCACGCCGCTGGAGAACCGGCTGCTCGATTTGTGGAGCATCGTGGATTTCATCCAGCCGACTTATCTGGGAACGCAAACCGACTTCCACGAAAAATACGAGCCGCGCGGGGATAACGTGGAGTGGGAGCAAAAGGTCGCCCGCCGCCGCCTCTCGGCCAAGCTGCGCCCGCTCATGCTGCGCCGCTTGAAACAGCAAGTCGCGAAGGATTTGCCGGAGCGCATCGAAGAGCGGCGCGACTGCGAACTCGGCGATCCCCAGCGCAAACTGTATCTGGCCGAGTTGCGCCGCAGCCGTGAACAAGTGATGCAGACCGTGGCGGAGAAGGGTTTGAACCGGAGCAAAATCCATGTGCTCGCCGCGCTCACGCGCCTGCGCCAGATTTGCTGCCATCCGCAACTCGTCGGCAACGATTCCATTTCCGGCAAAACCGAAACGTTGTTCGAGCTGCTCGAACCGCTGCTCGCCGAAGGCCAGAAAGTTTTGGTCTTCAGCCAGTTTGTGCAGATGTTGAAACTGCTCGAAACCGAGTGCCGCCACCGGCAGATCGGCACGCATGTTTTGACCGGCGAAACCAAGGACCGCCAGACCGTGGTGCAGGCGTTCCAAGACGATCCCAACGCCGCCGTGTTCCTCCTGAGCCTCCGCGCGGCGGGCACGGGCTTGAACCTCACCTCGGCCAGTTACGTCGTGCTCTACGATCCGTGGTGGAATCCCGCCGTCGAGGCGCAGGCCATTGACCGCTCGCACCGCATTGGCCAGACCCGCACCGTCAACGCCTACCGCCTCATCGCGCCCGGCACGGTCGAGGAAAAGATTTGGGAGCTGCAACAGCGCAAGGCCCAGACCATTGCCGACGTGCTCGGTGAAGAGGGCTTCGCCCGCAGCCTGTCGCAGACCGATTTGGAATACCTCTTCTCGGAGGACTAACCTGTGTCCAAGCCCGCTCTAGGCCGTGGACTCGGCAATTTGATGCAGGGGACAAAAGTCGCCGGCCCGCGAACCGACCCGCCCGGCGCGGCCACCGGCGCGGAGGAAGTGAACATCGATCCCGGTTTGAACTCGCTGTTGCGCGGCGGCAAACCGGCTGACGCTTCTGCGATGGACGCAACGGTTGCACCAGCGGACTTCGTTTCCAGTCACCCCCAACGGACGCGCATGATCCAATGTTCCTTGATCAGCGCGGATCTGCTGCTGGTCGGACTGGCGGCGTTGATTGTTTTTAAGCGAACCGCGCCGCTCGGCTTGGGAGAAGCCTTGCTCTGTTTTGCTGCGGTGTCACTGGGCGCGTGGCTGAGTTGTCTGGCTGTGATGCTGGATTCGGAGGCGGAGTAATTACCCGTTAATGGACTTTTACCAATTGTCATCAAAGAGCCCGAACCCGGAGACACCGGACAAAGCTTGGTTCGCGGAAGCTCAACGCACTTTCCTTTGCAAAGGATGCTCATCGGCGCGCGTGACTGGGCAGCCTCTGGACGTTGTACTGCAAACAAAACCTGACAGATCGGCACTAAACTTCGTTCACGGGGTCTGCGTCGTCATCGCGACAAAAGCACTTCTCCAAGCACTGTTTCCTGAAGGCCCACAAGAATCGCTACGGTTGGGAAAGGTGTTCGGTCCTGACCGAAAGGCGGTTGCCAGTTTTGTCACTTTTATGAATCGAGAGCGTATCTTGATCCGAGGGAACGAGTGCTCGACATTCCGAGTTTGCCCAGACTGCCAGCGGGTTTGGTATTCGGCGATTGGAAAGCGATACATCCTCAAACGAGACGTTGGGAACGCCAACGTGTATGAGTCACAGTATGGCGGTCTGGTCGTCTCCGAAGAAATCGCGCAACGAGTGATTGGCGGCAAATGGCGAAACCTCGTTATTCGTAAACTGGAACTGCGTGACGAACCCGTTGACGGACTCGACATTCCAAGCTGATCCGCAGGCCTTACCTTGATTTGGTGGATAAGGGCTGGGTTCCATACCGGCCCACTTGTATCGGAAAGATGGGGCGCGGGTGGAACCGCACCTTCCCAAGCCATAGGGTTCAATGAGCGCGACAGCGTCTTGGAGTGCGCTGGTGCTCCAGCGCTTTTCGGCAGGATACTCTTCTTTCAACAGGGCAGTCTTCGTTCCATCGCTCGCGCAACAAAGCGGCGCAGCAGCGCACGCAGTCCAAGACGCTGGCGCGCTCACCGACCGACCTGCTCAAATCCCAATGCGGAATTCGCGCCCGGCTTACGTCAAAATCCCCTTCACGATCTGCCCCTCGTCCGTCGGCCCGATGAGCCGCTGGTTCAATCCCTGATAGCGATAGCTGAAGTGATACGGGTCAAGCCCCATCAGATGCAGGATGGTCGCCTGCAAATCGCGCACCGCAACCTTGTCCTCCACGACGCGATAACCGAACTCATCCGTCTGGCCAAATACGAAACCCTTCTTGATCCCACCACCGGCCATCCAGATGCAGTAGTTGTTCGGGTGATGGTCGCGGCCCAAAAACTTCGAACCGCCCCGTTCTTCATTCATCGGCGTGCGGCCAAATTCACCGCCCCAGATCACCAGTGTCGAGTCCAGCAGCCCGCGTTGCTTCAAGTCCTTGATCAGCGCGGCGGCGGATTGATCCACGTCCTTGCACTTCTTCGGAAACGCCGTGAGCAAATCGTCGCCCGCGCCCGTGCCGTGAATGTCCCAACCCCAATCGTAAAGCTGCACGTAGCGCACGCCCTTTTCCACCAGCCTCCGCGCGAGCAGGCAGTTGTTCGCAAACGTCGCCTCGCCCGGCTTCGCGCCGTACATTTCGCGGATGCTTTCCGGTTCCTTTTTGATGTCGAATACTTCCGGCACCGCGATCTGCATCCGGTAAGCCAGCTCGTATTGTGCGATGCGTGTGAGGGTTTCCGGATCGCCAAATTGTTTCGCCTCGATTTCATTCAGCTTACCCAACGCATCCAGACTGCGCCGCCGCGTCTCGCGATCCATGCCCGCCGGATTGCTCGAAAATAAAATTGGTTCGCCCGCCGACCGACATTGCACGCCTTGATAAACACTCGGCAAAAAGCCGCTGCTCCACAGACTCTTACCGCCCGTCGGATCGGTGCCGCCGGAAAGCAGCACGACAAACCCGGGCAGATCCTGGTTCACCGAGCCCAGGCCGTACGTCAGCCACGAGCCGAGCGACGCGGCACCCGCGCGCGCCGAGCCGGTGTAGAGGAACAACTCGGCGGGCGCATGATTGAACTGGTCGGTGTTCATCGAGCGAATGATTGTCGCCTCATCCACGATGCTGGTGAAGTGGGGTAACGTCTCACTCACCCACGCGCCCGCCTGGCCGTACTGCTTGAATTTATACGGCGAACCCAACATCTTCGGCACACCCTTGATAAACGCGAAACGCTGGCCTTCCAGCAATTCCTGCGGACACGGCTTCATGTTCAGCTCGACGAGCTTGGGTTTCCAATCGAACAGATCGAGCGTGGGCGGCGCGCCGCTCATGTGCAGATAAATCACCGACTTCACCTTCGCCGGCAGCGGCGGCAGCTTGGGCGTGAGCGGGTTCTCGGATGACTTCGCTTTCGCCGGCGCGCCAAAACCATCGCGCCCCAGCAACGACCCCAGCGCGATGGTGCCAAGGCCGAGGCCGCCACGGTTAAAAAACGTGCGCCGCGTGACGGCACGGGATTCTGCTAATTGAAATTCATTCATAAATTAGGTTCGAGGGTTGGCTCATTCGATCATTCCCCGTTCACCCTTTTGTCAGCACGGCATCCAGGTTCAACAACACATTTGCCACGACAGTCCACGCAGCGGCTTCGGCGGCGTCCAGATCTTTCGGCAATGGGCCGAGCGGTTCGGTGGCCAGCTTCTTCGCCGCGTCGGCGTTGGTGCGATAATTCTCCAATTCCTTTTCGTAAAGCGACACCAGCGCCTTCACCTGCTCGTCCGTCGGGGGCCGGGCCAGCGCGAGTCTTAATCCGAAACGCGCACGTTCCGTTACACTCGCGCCGCCTTCCTTCACCATCCGGCGGCCCAGCGCCTGCGCCATCTCAACAAACGCCGGATCGTTCATGGTCACGAACGCCTGCAACGGCGTGTTGGTCGGGAGGCGGCGCATGGTGCAGTTCTCGCGGCTCGGCGCGTCGAACGTCGCCATGCTCGGATACGGCACGGTGCGCCGCCAGAACGTGTAGAGGCCGCGACGATAACGATCTTCACCCGCACTGGTGGCCCAAGTGCGCTCGCCGTTGAAGGCCGCGCGCCACAGGCCGTCCGGCTGCGGTGGATAGACCGATGGCCCGCCAACTTTCTTGCTCAACAATCCGCTCAACGCCAACGCCTGGTCGCGCACTGTTTCGGCTTCGAGCCGCCGGCGCGGATAGTGCGAAAGCAACTGGTTGCGCGGATCTTTCCGCGCAGAATCCGGCGCCACCAGCGACGACTGCTGGTAGGTCGCAGACATGACGAGGGTCTTGAGCAACGCTTTCATGTCCCAAGGCTGCGCCAGGGTCTGGGCATTGGCGTCTGGCGTCTGGGGTCGAGACGCCAGACCCGATCCGCCAGACCCCGCCGAAGGCGCTATGAACGACACCGCGAGCCAATCGAGCAATTCCTGATGGTTGGGCAGCGCGCCTTGCGTTCCAAAATCCTCTTCCGTCTCCACGATGCCCACGCCGAACAACTGCGCCCAGAACCGGTTCACCGCCACGCGCGCGGTGAGCGGGTTATCCGGACTCATGAGCCATTGCGCGACCCCGAGGCGGTTCAGTGGCGCGTCTTTCGGCGGTGGATTAAATGACTTGGGAAAAGCGGCCACCACCGGGTCGCTGGGGGTAAGGTAGTTTCCCTTCAACAACACCCGGGTCGCACGCTGTTTGTCTTTCGCCATCTCGCGCATCACCGGCACCGGCACCGGCTTGATGCCGGCCAGTTCATTCTTAAGTTGCGCGAGCTGTTGATTGAGCTTTGTGAACGAAGGGGACAACGGTCGGAAATACGCGGCCAGCTCGGCGCGCTGCGGCTCGGTCCGCTGCCTTGGAGCCAGCGCGAGAATTCCACGGATGCTCTCCGGCAATTCCCGCACCGGCCGCGGTTGCGTGGTCGCCGAAAGCCGGAGGCGTCCGAGCGTTTGCTGTTTTCCCTGCGTTTGGTCCAGCGTGAACACAAGGTTCGCGCTGTCGCCGCCCACGCTGCCGGTGGTTTCAAATACCGCCGTGTGCGCCCGGCCCGTTCCGCCCCCAATGGACCAGCCCGATTTCGGGTCAGCGTCGATCGCCTTCTCCACCCCCGCATTGGGCTCGCTGAAATCCGCGGACGCATTTTGCAGCGCCACCGTTTGTCCGCCGGAAAGATTGACCTTCGTGGTCGGATCAGGCGGCGTGGCGATGGCCGTTTCAAACAGCGGCTGGCGCGCCGCGTCCAGGGCGCGGATTTTGAAATTATTCAACCGCGTCCCGACGTTGCCGTCGGTGCGGTTCCAGACCGCGATTTCATCCACCGCCACCTCCGCGCCCAAATCCACTTCCCACCACGGATTGTCCTCGCTCTTGGTGTGCGTGGTGGATTTGGCTTCAAAATACTGGCCGTTGGTGTTGCCGTCGATCGCCAGCATGGCCGGCCCGTCGTAGTCCGTGCTCGACTGGCTCGCCTTGCCCTTGATCGCGACATTCGCTCCGCCGCTGAACACCTGCACCTCGGCCAGCGAAAGCAGGCGTTGTTCGCCCGGCAACTCCACGCGCACAAACCGGGCTTTCTTGACGCCGGCGTTGGCAGGTTGCACGGCCAGACGAAAAGCGTTCAACGTCAGCGCACCGGTTTCGCCGCGACCTGGACCGCCCTTCGGCAAATGTTCGTCAGGCAACACCTCCAGCCGGACGGCGGTGATGTTTTTCAAGCTGGTGCGATGGCTGATGGTGTAAGTGTCGGTGTCCGGCGAACCGCCACCCGCCAGGATGGAATGATCCGGCAATTTCTGGAGCGTGGTGCCGGCGGCGGATTTCATCTCCATCGGCTCGAGCACGACCCAGCCCTCGCCCTGGCTCCGCGCCTGCTCCCACACGGCGAGTTCAGCGGCGAGTTGCGCGGGCGCGATGATTTCTTTTTCCACTGCCGCAATGTCCACCTTCAACTTTTCCAGGCGGGCGCGTTGCTCGCCGGTGGCCAGCGGCAGCGTGGGTCGCTCGTCGGGTTGATCGTTGTCCTCCGTCTGGTTGAACAGCGCGAAGAACGAATAATATTCACGCTGCGTGATCGGATCAAATTTATGTGTGTGGCACTGCGCGCAGCCCATCGTGACTCCCATCCACACCTGCGCCGTCGTGGCGATGCGGTCTTTCACGGCGGCGACGCGAAATTCCTCGTCGTCCGTGCCGCCCTCGGTATTCGTCATGGTGTTGCGATGAAACGCGGTGGCAACCAACTGCTCCTCGGTTGCGTCCGGCAAAAGATCGCCCGCGATTTGCTCCAAGGTGAAACGATCGTACGGCAGGTTGCGATTGAACGCGCTGATGACCCAGTCGCGGTACGGCCAGATGTTCAGACGCAGCGGGTCGGAGCCGTAGCCCGCGCTGTCGGCGTAGCGCGCGAGATCGAGCCACACCCGCGCCCAGCGTTCGCCGTACGCGGACGAGGCGAGCAAATTGTCCACCAGTTTTTCGTAGGCTTGGGAACTGTGGTCGTTCACGAATACTTCGATTTGTTCCGGTGTGGGCGGCAGGCCGGTCAAATCGAGCGACAACCGGCGAATGAGCGTGTGGCGATCCGCAGGGGCCGCCGGCTTCAAGCCTTCCTTTTCCAATCGCGCGAGAATGAAGTGATCCACCGCGTTTTTTGGCCACTGCTTGTTTTTCACCAGCGGCAGCGAGGGAAGCTGCGGTTTCGTGAAGGCCCAATGCTCCGCGTAGGGCGCACCCTGCTCGAGCCATTTCCTGATCAGCACAATTTCCGGCTCGGTGAGCGGATGGCCTTCCTTCTTCGGCGGCATCACATCGTCCGCGTCCTTGGTGGTGATGCGCCGCCAGACTTCACTTTGGGCCAGCTTGCCCGGCACAATGGCGCGCGTGCCTTTGCGGTCCTTCAGTGCCTCCTCGCGGATGTCCAGGCGCAGTTTGGCCTTGCGCGCGGCTTCGTCCGGCCCGTGACATTGAAAACACTTCGCGGAAATGATGGGCTGGATATCGCGACGGAAATCCACCTTGCCCTTGGTCGAAGGAGCGGTTGCGGCGGACAGGGAGCCAGCGCTGAAAGTCAGCGCACTGAAAACGAGACATTGCAAAATGGTTCGCATGAGTTGTGAACTACTTTAACGTGGCAATTATCGACGAGCCAGCCCAAACAATTTCCAATCACGAAAGGATTTCATTGATAGTCTCCGCGTTCCGCGCGGCCGCTTAATGCGCGAGGTCAACCTTTTTAGTCCTATACTTTACAATTGCGCCACTCCGATTCATCGCAGTGATCGTCCAACGACCGCGATCAATCAATCGCAATTCCTGATAAACTATCGGTACGCCATCATCATAAATGCGAAGCCAACCCTTTTCCAACTTCCAATAAAATGCAGGGCCGGTAACAATGTCTTTGCTTCCCAAAGACGCCCCGCCCATCCCGTTCCCATCGAAGCTGTATTGCTCTACACTGCTTGGATCGACGAGCGTTAACTGATGCCCCACCAAATCCTCCCGCTGCCAGTCGGGTGATGAAGAAGGAGCACTGCGCTTGAAGGAGTAGAACAACGCAGCCAGCGCCAAGACAATCAACAGGGTTTGTCGTCGAAACCTTATGGATTTTGGATCTTTCACAGCTGGCAACCATTTGTCCGTTTTGGATTCGTGTTGATTGGCGTCCATTCGTGGTTTGAAAAATTTTCCCGGTTCGACTTCGAGATTCATATTCCAATCACGCGAGGATTTCCTTGATGGTCTGGCCGTAATCGATCTCCAGCCGTTTACGTCCGGGCACTTCCAATCGGCGCGCATCGAGACCGAGCAATTGCATCACGGTCGCGTGGATGTCGGTGACGTAATGCCGGTTTTGCGCGGCGTGAAATCCGAGTTCATCGGTCGCGCCATGCACCAGGCCACCCTGGATTCCACCGCCCGCCATCCAGACCGAGAAGCCGTAAATGTGATGGTCGCGTCCGTCCGCGCTTTGCGCGCCGGGTGTGCGGCCAAATTCCGTCGCGAACACTACGATGGTTTCCTTCAGCAGCCCGCGCTGTTTCAAATCCTGCAACAGCCCGGCAATCGGCTGGTCCACCTGCGACGCCAGGCCGCTGTGGTTCGCTTTCAAACTCGAGTGCGCATCCCACGCGCCCGCCGCGCCGTCGCCATGGAAAATCTGGATGAACCGCACGCCCTGCTCGATGAAACGCCGCGCGGCCAGCAGTTGCATCCCAAAATCCTTGCTCGCCGACTGGTCCATGCCGTACAGCGTTTTCGTCGCGGCCGATTCGTGGTCGAAGTTCATCAGCTTCGGAATTGACGACTGCATGCGGAACGCCAGCTCGTACGATTTGATCCGCGCGGCCAGCACCGGGTCATCGGGATATTTGATGCCGTTGAGGCGATTAAGCTTCCCGAGCAGATCGAACTCGATGCGCTGTTCCTCGTCGGCCAGTTCGAGTTCCGGACGCGCGTAGGCGAGCGGATTCTTCGGGTCCACGCGCATCTCGACCGATTCAAAGGCGGGACCGAGATAATGCGCGTCGCGCCGTTCGAAATAGCGCGGCCCCATGCTGATGAACTGCGGCAGGTTTTCGTTGAGTGTGCCAAGGCCGTAATTGACCCACGCGCCGAGGGTGGGAAACAAACCGTCGAGCATGTGCCGCCCCGAATTGAACTGCACCTGCGCGCCGTGATTGTCGTCGGTCGTCCACATGCCGCGGATGAACGCGATGTCATCGGCGCAACTGCCGATGCGCGGAAACCAATCGCTGACGTCGGCACCGCTGCGGCCATATTTTTTGAAACCCGTTTGTGTACGGAACAGCACGTTACGGGGCTGGCCATTGGCGTCGTTCACCACCACCACCCGCTGGTTCGCCTTGAGCCACGGCGAATCTTTCACGCCTTTGTAAGGAGTTTCGTCGATGGTTTTGCCCGCGTATTTGTCGATTTCCGGCTTGGGATCAAAACTTTCCAAATGGCTGACGCCGCCGCGCATGAAAAGCCAGATCACGTTTTTCGCCTTGGGCAGAAAATGCGGCTTGCCATCGGGCGGTGACCATTCGCCGGCGGGGACGGCCTTGGCGACGCCGTCGCGGAACAACATCGCGCCCAGTGCCAGCCCGGTGAAGCCGAGCCCCATGTCGGCCAGAAACGCGCGCCGGGGAAGTCCTCGGTGGATGAGTTGTTGAACTTGTGAGTTCACGTTCATAAGTCTGAAGCTTATACCGTATTCCTTTCGAAATGTCCAAATTCGCCAACGCGACGCGCGTCATTCTGAAATGGGGAGCGATGGTTCATCGGATCGAAATGAAATCGTTGTGATTCAACAAGGCGTGAACCAGATTCACCCGCGCCCGCTGCGGGGTGGTCGGAATTTTTCCCGGCGGCAACTTCGACCAGTCGGCGAGTGCCTGCTGGCATTCCGCCTTTTCCGCCGCTGTCGGTGGCCGCGACAGGATTGTTTCAAACGCCCGTGCTATAAATTCCGCCTCACTCACATTTCCCCCCTGCTCGAGGCCGGCGGCAATCTTCGGGGCCATCCCCAGTCCCAACTGGCTGTTGGACATCGCCAGCGCCTGCTGCGGCATGATGCTCTCCTGGCGGCGATAGCATTCGAGCACCTTCGCATTGTCAAACACGTCGAGGAAGCGATGATGATCGTTTTCCGAATGCGCGAAATAAAGACTGCGGCGCAGCGAGGACTCGTCCTTTTTCGGATCCACCGTCGGCCCGCCCACTTTCAAATCCAGCACACCGGCCAGTTGCAGCACGCTGTCGCGAATGACCTGCGCCTCCATGCGGCCGGGATTGCGCCGCCAAAAATATTTGTTGTCGGGGTCAGTCTTCCGTGAGGCGGAGTCTGCGACCGCGAGAGAGGTCGTCATGCGATAGGCGCTCGAAGTGACCATCAGGCGGTGCAGATGTTTCAAACTCCATTCGTGTTCCATCAACTCCACCGCCAGCCAGTCGAGCAACGCAGGATTGAGCGGCGGCGGGTTTTTGCGCCCGAAATCAAAGACGTTCGGCACGAGCGGCTCGCCGAAATGCCGCGCCCAAAGGTGATTGACCAACACGCGCGCCGTGAGCGGGTTCTTTCGTTCCGCGATCCAGTTGGCCAGCGCGGTGCGGCGGCCCGTGCTGGTTGGTGGAAACACGGAGGGCAACATCGCCTCCGTCTCGGTCGGTCCCTCGAACGCTTTGCGGGCGGCGCGCGGCGAGGTGTAATTCTCGCCCGGCGCGGCGATCGCTTTGCGCGCAGCTTCCAACGCGGTGCGCGCATCGGTCGTTTTCTTTTCTGCCGCCAAGATTTTGTCTTTGGCCATGCCGTCGGCACGCAGGCGATTCAACTCCTGCTCCGCGCGCGCCGTGGCCTCCTCACCCGAGGCGACGGTCTGCTGGCGCTCGGCCCGGGCCGCGGCGCGAATCAATTCGGCAGCGTTGGCGGCGGGCGGTTGGGCATGGCGCGCGCGATCCGCCGCGAAGGCCGCCCGTAACGCCATGGGCTTCAGTTCCGCAGTGGCGAGCGCTTTTTCCGCGAGCGCGACGGCGGCTTGCGCGTCCTCCATTGGCGGTTTGCCGGAAGCCAGTTGCTGGACCGTGACACTCCGGCCCGTGCCCGGTTCAATGATCCTTGATTCCGCCGACAACGGCGACAGTTCCACGCCCAGGAACTCCGCCGCCGCGTCGTAAGTGATCAGGTCGAAGCCCCCGCTGCGCCGCTCGATGGGGAGCCGATATGCCAGCGCGTGTTCGCCATTAACGGCCACGTTCAACACGCGTCCGCTGACGGTGACGCCGAGTTCCAATGCCTGATCCAGCGGCACGGGACGGGCCTGCGCGCCTTCCGGCGGATAAACGTATTCGCCGCCGTCCTTGTAAGAGATTTGCAGTTTCGAGCCGGTGTAGGCGCTCAGATAAACCAGCACTTCGCGGTTGGGTGCGGTGTCGAACGCCAGCCCGACGGATTTCCACATCTCGCCGCCCTTGATTTGGAAACGGAATTTCGCGCTGAAATCCGCTGGCACGATCTTTCGATAACGGACATGGGTGCGCACGCCGCCGATTTGCTTTTGCACGAGCTTGCCGGATTCAAATTTCCACTGGCCCGGGCCGAGCTCCCAAAGTTCATCTTCGGGTGCGGCGAAGTCCGTCTTGAACACGGGCTTGATTGGGGCTGCAGATACATTCCCGGCCGGACTCGTGGTTGACGCGAGTTGATTCTGCTTCGCCGTTTCGGCGAGCGCCAGGGTTTGCTTGGATTTGGCGAGAGTGGCGCGCGCGTCGGCAACTTGACGTTCCGCCGCGCGCAGAAAATCCTGTTCGACGCCCGGCTTCAGACTGGGCGCGAATGCTTCCAGCGGCAGCGTGACGGATTGAATGTTCAGCGGTGCGACCGCCAAGATTGCCGGGATGCCGGGCGGAAGCGATTTAGTCTTGTCCGGCTGCTTTTCATCCCCGCGCACAAACAGCCACGTCGGCGCGTCGGCGTGCGCGTCAAACACGCGGGGCAATCCATCCAGCTCGAGATTCGGTTCGCCGGGGACCGGATCGAGGCGCACTTGATACGGCTCGAACAGCGCGCGGAAACGATAGTAGTCCACCTGGGTGAACGGATCGTACTTATGGTCGTGGCATTTGGCGCAGTTCAACGTCAGGCCGAGAAACGCTTTCGCCGTGTGCTCAACCGTGTCCTCCAGCCAGGTGGTGCGATTGAAAAGAAAATAATTACGCGCCAGAAATCCCGTGGCCCGCAGGACGTCCGGATCGGTCGGTGCCAGTTCGTCACCCGCGAGCATTTCCCGGATCATCTGGTCGTAACCCTTGTCCTGATTGAGGGACTCAATAATCCAGTCGCGCCAATGCCAGATATGTTTCTGGCTGTTCCGTAGCTGGGCATCGAGACCATACCAATCGCTGTAGCGCCAGAGATCCATGAAATGCCGGCCCCAGCGCTCGCCGTAATGCGGGCTTTTCAGCAGCCGTTCGACGACCAGTTCATAGGCGTCCGGGGCCAAGTCGGCGAGAAACGCCTGCGTCTCCTGGCGCGTCGGGGGCAGGCCGGTCAGATCAAGGTAAACCCGGCGCAACAGCAGGGATTTTTCCACCGTGGACTGCGGTTTGAGGCCGCGCTTTTCCTGTTCCGTCAGCAGAAATAAATCCACCGGATTGCGCGCCCATTTTTTATTTTTCACTTTCGGAACGGGCGGGCGGACCGGCGGTTGAAAAGCCCAGTGCCGGCTGGGATCCTGATCCGCTTGTTCATTGGCTGCGCCCTTGGCACCCGTGTCGATCCATCGCTTGAGCGCATCGATTTGCGACGCAGAAAGCGGTTCGCCTTCCTGCGGCATCCGTTCATCCGTGTCATGCGTGGTGACGCGCACGACAAGCAGGCTTTTATCCGGTTTTCCCGGCAGGACGGCGGGGCCGTGTTTGCCGCCTTTGCGAATCGCATCTGCGGTGTCGAGACGCAGACCGGCCTTTTGTTTCAGCGCGCCGTGGCAGGCGTAGCAACGCGCCGCGAGCACCGGCTTGATCTCCTTGAGATAATTCACCGGCTCGGCGGCGAAAACTCCGCCAGCGAGACTCAACCCAAGCACCACGTTGCTGCTGATCCGTTTCATCAACACATTTCCACCACCACTCGTCTGAAAAATGCCAGGCTTCAAACTTGGACTGGGATGGTTGTGTTTCCATTCAACCCCGAAGGCCGGTGGATTTCCAGCAGTATTCGGGACCCTGATAAAAACTTAAATTTACTCTCCATTGCGGCGTCAATAGCTGCTTAAATTGAAGTGCATGGAATATCTTAGGTTGCTTGAACGCCCGGCGACGCGGTTGGCCATGGTCTTGGCCGCGCTCGCGCTGCTGCCTCTTGCCTGCCAGAAACCGGCGGCGGAGGCGAATAAAACCAGCCTGAACCTGGCCGTGCCCATCACCGTGGCTGCGGTGGAAACCGTGGTGGCGGACCGCACCATTCCCATCGTGGGCACGTTGTTTCCAAAAGACGAGGCGACCGTCTGCGCCGAAGTCGAAGGCCGGGTGGAAAAGACGACCGTGGAGTTCGGCGACCGCATCAAGACCGGCCAGGAACTTGGGCAGATTGACACCGCGTCGTACGAAGCGTACGCGCGCAAGGCCAGGGCTGAGGTGGCGCGGGCCAAGGCCACAGTGGCCAATGCGGAGCAAAATCTACGGCGCATCCAGGAGCTGCGAAAAAACAACATCGCGTCCTCCAGTGACCTGGACAAAGCCACGGCCGAGGCGGATCAGGCCCGCGCCGAAATCAAGGCGGCGGAAGCGGCGCAGGCGATCGCGGATTTGAACGTCACCCGTTCCCGGGTTCAAGCGCCTTTCGATTCGGCCATCTCGGAACGACTGGTGGGTGCGGGGGATTTCGTACATGTGGGCACGCCGCTGTTCCGCATCGTCAACGACCGGCTCATCAAATTCATCACCTCCGTACCGGAGCGCTTCGCTGGCGAGGTGCAGAAGGAGCAGCTCGCACAGTTCAACGTGGACGCCTATCCCGGCCAGACCTTTGAAGGTCGCGTGCTGTTGATCAGTCCCGCCGTCACCACGCGCACGCGGGCTTTTTCGTTCGGCGTGCTGGTGCATAACGAAGACCTGAAGCTCAAGGCGAACTCGTTTGCCCGCGGCGAACTGGTCGTGGAACGCAACGTGCCGGTGCTGGTCGTGCCGCTCGACGCCGTGCAAAATTTCTCCGGCATCAACAGGGTGTTTGTCGTCGAGAACGGCATTACCCGGGTGCGCGAAGTTCAAGTGGGCAAAATCAAGGACGGCAAGCAGCAGATCCTCGCTGGCTTGAAGGCGGGTGAAACGGTCGTCCTCAGCGGCCAGAGCAAATTGCGCGACGGCACGAAAGTGATCGTGAAGCCGGAAACCGCCCTCGGTGCGACACGTTCGACGCCCGCCAAACAGCCGTAGAAAATGACCTCACAGAAATCCACTATGCCGAAAGCGGTTTCCCGTTCGGACGACGAAGGTGTTCGCACTTCGGCATTCGTCATTGATGATCCGGCTGCATGATGTCCGATTCCGCCCCCAATCCTGCGCCCGGCACGCCGCCCATTCGAGGCGTTGGCCTGGCCGACTTGTGCATTCGCCGCCCGGTCTTCGCCACGATGATGAACCTGCTCCTGGTCGTGCTGGGCCTGGTTTCCTTTTTCAGCATCGGCATTGACCAGTTTCCGAACGTCGAACTGCCCATCGTCACGGTCACGACCACACTGCGCGGGGCGTCGCCGGAGGAAATGGAAACCGGCGTCACCAAACCGCTGGAGGAAATCATCAACACCGTGCAGGGCATTGATGAATTGACCAGCGTCACGCGCGAAGGCGTTTCGAGCATCACCATCCAGTTCCTCTACGAACGCAACCGCGACAGCGCCGCGCAGGACGTGCGGGACAAGGTCAACACCATCCTCTCGCGCCTGCCGCCCGGCACGGAGCCGCCGATCATCGACAAGTTCGATGTGGACGCCACGCCGGTGATCGCCATCAGTGTCAGCGCGCCGCGGGATTTGCGCGAAGTGACTTATCTCACGGACAAGGTCATCAAGCAGAATCTGGAAACGGTGCTCGACGTCGGCTCGGTGAACCTGGCCGGTGGCCGCACGCGCGCGGTGCAAGTGACCGTGGACATTGACGAGTTACGCGCTCGGAACCTCACCATCGAGGACGTGCGCGCGGCGCTGCAAGCGCAGAACATCGAGGTGCCCGGCGGCCGGTTGGAGCAAGGCTCGCGCGAGTTGATCGTGCGCACGCTGGGCCGCATGGTTTCGGTGGTGGAGTTTGAAAACATCATCGTGGGCAGCTTCAACGGCCAAAACATCCATTTGAAGGAGACCGCCGCGGTCACTGATTCGGTGGAGGAGCCGCGCTCCCTGTCGCGCCTGAACGGCAACAATTCCGTCACGCTGGTCGTGCGCAAACAGTCGGGCAGCAACACGGTGAAGGTGATCGACGGGGTGAAGCATCGCTTGCAGGAGCTGGAAGCGGTCGTGCCGGCTCATTTCAAAATGGACATCATCCGTGACCAGTCGCGTTTCATCCGCCGCTCGCTGGACGAGGTTAGTTTTCATTTGATCCTCGGCGCGATTCTCGTGGCCATCACCGTGTTCGCTTTTTTGCATGACTGGCGCGGTACGGTCATCGCTTCGGTGGCCATCCCCGCGTCCATCATCGCCACGTTTGCGCTGATGCGGACGATGAACTACTCGCTCAACAACTTCACGATGCTCGGTCTCGTGTTCGCGGTCGGCATTGTGATCGACGACGCCATCGTGGTACTCGAAAACATCCACCGCACGATGGAGGAAAAAGGCTTGAATGGCCGCGACGCCGCGATGCTGGGCACACGGGAAATTGCGCTGGCCGTGTTGGCCACGACGCTTTCGCTCGTCGTCATCTTCCTGCCGCTCGCCTTCATGAAGGGACGCGTGGGCCTGTTCTTTTCCAGCTACGGCGTGACGGTGGCGTTTGCCATCATGGTGTCGCTGTTTGTTTCGTTCACGCTCACGCCGATGCTGGCGTCGCGCTTTCTGCGGCACACGGACAACGAAAAAACCCGCGAGAAAAAAGCGCACGGCGGCCCGCTGATGCAATGGCTCGCGAACCTCTACCTCGCGGCCCTGCGCTGGAGCCTGCGGCATCGTTGGGTCATCGTCACGGCGTCGCTGGCCTGCATGGCGTCGCTCTACTGGCTCGTGCCGATGACGAAGTTCAATTATTTACCGCAAGACGATTCGAGCGAGTTTGAAGTCGTGCTTCAAACGCCCGAAGGTTCCAGCCTCGAACGCACAGCGGCCTTGTGCGTGGAAATCGAGCGGGAGATGAAAACGATCCGCATTGCCGGCCAGACGGTGATTACCGACACGCTCGTCACGCTCGGCGAAACCAGCGGGCGCGTGGGCAAAGGCGAGGGCGATGTGACACTGGTGAACATTTTCTGCCGCCTGCCGGAGCTGGGCGGGCGCTGGGAAACGATGACCGGCAAGACGCGCCGTTGGACGCAGACCGAAGCGATGAATCGCGTGCGGCAAATCTTGGCGCAATTCCCCGACATCCGCGCCAGCGTGCAACGTATTTCCAACATCGGCCAGACCGGCCGCAACTCGGACTTGTCGTTCAACCTGCTCGGCCCCGATCTCGACAAGCTCACGGAGTATTCGAGCTACATCGTCGAGCAACTCCGCGAGCAACCGGGCCTGGCGGATGTCGATACGACGCTGGCCAACCGCAAGCCGGAACTGCAAGTCCGCATCGACCGCGAGAAATCCAGCCAGTTGGGCGTGCGGGTGGTGGACGTAGCGAATACATTGCGCACGCTGGTCGGTGGGCAAATTGTTTCCAACTACAAAGAAGCCGACGACCAGTATGACGTGTGGCTGCGCGCCAACCCGCGCGATCGCAGCACCCAGGAATCACTCGACCAGATCATGGTGCGCGCCTCGACCGTGACCAGTACCAACACCGATTCGCAATTGTTGCAGCTCGCCAACTTCGTCTCCCTCCAGGAAGCGCGTGGGCCAAACCAAATTGATCGCTTCCAACGCCAGCGCAAGGTGACGGTCGTGGCCAACACCGTCGGCCTGTCGTTGAATGACGGGATGGCGGAGGTCAACCGCATCATCGCCGGTATGAACCTGCCCGCCGATTACCGGGTCTATTTCACGGGCCGCGCCAAGACGCTGATCGAGACGGCGCAGAACTTCGGCATCGCGTTTGGTCTCGCGATGATCTTCATGTACATGATCCTAGCGGCGCAGTTCGAGCATTTCATCCACCCGATTTCGATCATGCTGGCAGTGCCGCTGTCGCTCCCGTTTGCGCTGTTCAGCATGATCGTGCTGAACGAAACGTTTAACATCTACGCCATCTTCGGCCTGTTCATGCTCTTCGGCATTGTGAAGAAAAACGGCATTCTCCAGGTGGATTACACCAACACGCTGCGCGCGCAAGGCATGGAGCGCGAAGCCGCCATCCTCCAGGCCAATCGCGTGCGGCTGCGCCCGATCCTCATGACCACGATGATGCTCGTCGTCTCCATGATCCCCATCGCCCTCGGCACCGGCCCCGGATCGGGCGGCCGCGCCTCCATGGCGAAAGTCATCATCGGCGGCCAGATGCTGTGCCTGCTCTTGACACTGCTGGTGACGCCGGTCAGCTATTCCATTTTCGATGACTGGGGGCAGGGGAAGTTTTTCAACTTCCGTCGCCGCGCGAAAAAACCGGTGGCGTCCTCTGCGCCCGACGGTTTGCTCGCACCGGAAACGAATCAACTCGGCGTGCCGCCCCAATCGTAGAGCAACGAAGACTTATCGGGGTTGGGCCTTGAGGACGATCTCCACCTGCAAACCGGATGGACTGCGATTCTTGGCGGTGACGGTTCCCTGACAGGCTTCCACGCACGTCTTCACGATGGCCAGTCCGAGTCCAGTGCCGCCGGTGTCGCGGCTGCGAGATTGTTCCAACCGGAAAAAAGGATCGAAGATTTGGCCCATCGTTTCCTCCGGCACGCCGGGGCCGCAGTCCGCCACCGTGAGAGTGATGCGTCCGTCCTGCGAAGTGGCGGAAACCGTGATCGGTCCTGCCTGGCCCGCGTACCGGAGGGCGTTGCGCACCAAATTAGCCAGCGCCCGCGACAACAGTTCCGGTTCGGCCTGCGCCTGCAATGCCTCGTCGATTTGGATTTCGATGCGAGTCGCATCGGCGGCTTCGCGCGCGACGACGCGACGCGCGAGATCGGCCAGATTGACCGGCTCCAGTTTGATTTCTTTTTGCTGCAAGCCCGCCTTGGAAAAGGAGAGGAGTTCGTTCACCAGGCCGGACATGTGCTGCACCTCTTCGCGCACGTCTTCGACATAGGCTTTCTGGCTGGCGTCGGCTCGTTGTTCGAGGATGCCCAGCGCCACTTGGATGCGCGCGATGGGGGAGCAAAGTTCGTGAGCGATATCGCCGAGAAAACGTTTCTGTCCGCTGACAAATCCCGCCAGCCGCATGGCCATGCGGTTGACGGCCTGTCCGAGACGGCCCAGCTCATCCCGGCGGCCGGCTTCGACGCGCGCCTCGAAGCGGCCTTCTGAAATCTGCTCGGTGGCGTGCGTCAATTGTGACAAGGAACGCGTGATGCCGCGCACCAGCGGAACCCAAAACAACACCGAGACAAACACCACGCCCAGCCCGACGCCCACCCACGGCAGGAAATCAAAGAACAAACCGCCGCCGCGGATGGAATTGGACACGGCGATCAAAGTCACCGGAATTGGCCGCTGCTGTTCGCGATCCAAAACCGGAACGCGGACGAACACCCAATAACGGCTTGGGCTGGACGTGTGCAGCATGAACCTGGCTCGCTGGCCGAAGCCCGGCGATCCCGGCGGCTGCGTTTGGGGCGGGCGGTTGGGGCGGGATTCCTCCGGTGGCCTGCGGCGTCCGCGTTCGTCATCGGCTTCACCGTTAGGCGGTGGCCGGCTCGAGCGGGGCTCCTGGGGTGGCCCGGGCTGGCGCTCGGGCTGCCACATCGGCCCGCGGCGTTCGCCGAACTTGGACTGGACTTCTGGAGGCAACACAATGGAATCGCCAGCCGCTTGCACACCGTCGTTGCGGAAAAGAAAAAACTGCACCTGGTACGCGCTGCTGAAACGTTCCAAGATGGCGCTCCAGCTGGCCTTCGGCGCGGCGTTTAATTCGAAGGAGATGACCTCGCTCACCGCTTGAATGCGATCCCCCGCCTGGCCCATGAGCAGCGAATCCAGACCGAGGTGAAACTGGATTTTCAGGAAGGCAAAAAAAACGACTGCCAGGAAAACCAGGTTCAGGAAGAACCAAAGCAAAATTCGGGCGTAAAGCGGAAAACGGATTTTCATCGGCTCAAGGGTAATCGTCGTCGGGATTGATCAACAGGTAGCCAGCGGCGCGCACGGTGCGAATGAAGCGTGGCGTTTTGGGATCGTCGCCCAGCTTCTTGCGCAACGCCGAGATATGCACGTCAATCGAGCGGTCGAAGACGTCGTAGTTCCGGTCACGGATTTCATCAAGGAGTTGCTCGCGCGATTTGACGCGGCCTTTCGCGCGGGCCAGCGAGGCGAGCAAGTCAAACTCCACCGGCGTCAATACGAGCGGTTGGTCGCCAAGGATCGCCGTGTGGGCAGCAGTATTGACGCGCAAGGAACCAATGATGATTTCGGGAGCGGGCTTGTCCCCGCCGTCGGCGGCGGTGGCGGCGGCGCGGCGGATCACAGCGCGCAGCCGGGCGAGCAGTTCGCGCGTGGAAAAAGTTTTTGGCAGATAATCATCCGCGCCAATCTCCAGGCCGACAATGCGGTCGGATTCCTCGCCCCGCGAAGTGAGCATCAGCACGGGCACGTTGGACTTGTGCCGGATTTGTTTGAGCACTTCGAAGCCGTCCATGCCCGGCATCATCACGTCGAGCAACACGGCTTGATAACTCCCGCCCGCCAACTTTTCCAAACCTTCCGGGCCGGAGTGAACGCTCGTGACTTCGTAGCCCATCGGCTCCAGATAATCCTTGATGAGCCGGCACAACTTGCGGTCGTCATCAATCATCAGCAGCCGGGTGCAGGCGTTCGAACCGGCTGGCATTTCATTCGATTGATGGATGTTCGGCATGTTTGTTTCGTCGCGTCGGTCGCAGAAATTACCTTTCCCCAGCGCGAAAAGCTTTATCTTTTACACTCCCTTAACAATTTTCCCGCTGTATCCACACAAAGGCTTAACGTAGCCGGTGTTTATTTATGGAAGATCAAATGCGTGATTTACCAAAAATTTACGAAGCCATGAAAACGCCGGTGCCGGAAGCCGGGGAACTCTGCGCCTTGCTCGACCATTCGTTGGTGACGGGTAGCAATGCGCGTGCTTTCATGGAGCTGTTCGCCCGTCAAGACAGCCAGTTTCAAGAATACATCGAACTCGCCCTTGCCAAAGCAGACCACTCATGCGAATCGTCGGCGCAATATTCCAAAACCGCAAACCCGGTGCCATCTCCCACGACTGTTTCAACCCTCGAACCATGAAAATGCTCCCTCGCTTCGTCCGCCTCGGCTGGCTCGCCGCACTGAGCGGCCACGTCCTGCTTGCCGGTGATTGGCCGCGCTTTCGCGGCGCGGACGGATCAGGTGTCGCCGCCGACGTGACAGCGCCCGTGACGTGGAGCGACACGCAAGGTGTGAAATGGAAAACACCTTTACCCGGCCCCGGTTCGTCGAGTCCGATCATTCGCGGCGACCGCGTGTTCGTGACGTGCTACTCGGGTTATGGGGATAGCGCCAGCGGTTCGTCCAGCCCAGAAAACCTCCAACGTCACCTGGTTTGCATCTCGCGGAAGGATGGCAAGATTCTTTGGTCACAAGCCGTGAAGGCAACGCTGCCGGAGGATTCATATAGCGGCTTCATCGCGGAACACGGCTACGCCAGCAACACTCCGGTGATCGACGCCGAACGTGTCTATGCCTTCTTCGGCAAAACCGGTGTGGTGGCGTTCGACCACGAGGGCAAACAGCTCTGGCAAGTCAACGTGGGCAAGGATTCGAGCAATCGTCGCTGGGGTTCCGGTTCGAGCCTGATTCTTTACAAAGACTTCGTCATCGTGACCGCGGCGGAAGAAAGCCGCTCCATTCGCGCGCTCGACAAACGTACCGGCAAGGAAGTTTGGAAAGCCGCCGCCGACACTCTGGAGTTGACGTACGGCACGCCCTCGCTCATCGAAACCGCCGGCGGCCAAGCCGAGCTGGTGATCGCCGTGCCTTCCGAGGTGTGGAGTTTGAATCCGGACACCGGCAAACTCCGCTGGTATGCGGAGACGTCGCTCACCGGCAACGTCGGCCCAAGCGTGGTCGTGGCGGACGGAATCGTATATGCCACGGGTGGTTTTCCGGGCACGGGCAGCGTCGCGGTGCGCGCGGGCGGCAAGGGCGATGTCACGAAGACCCATGTGGTCTGGTCCAGCAACAACGGCTCCTACATTCCTTCGCCGGTGGTGCATCAGGGACGCCTCCATTACGTAAATGACCAGGGCTTCGCCGTTTGTCTCGACGCCAAGACGGGCAGCCTAGTTTACAAGGAACGTCTGCCGGGCGCGGCGAGTGGCGGTGGTGGTTTTGGGGCGAAACCATTTTACGCTTCCGACGTGCTCGCCAACGGAAACCTTTACGCCGTGAGCCGGCGCAACGGCACGTTCGTCATCGCCGCCACGCCGGAGTTCAAGCTCGTCGCCCAAAACAAACTCGCCGCCGATGGCAGCGACTTCAACGCGACACCCGCCCTCAGCGGCAACCAGATTTTCCTCCGCTCGAACCGTTTCCTCTACTGCATCGAAGCCGATGCGGGCGGCCGCCGCGGGCAGGAAAAAGCAGGCAACTAAAACATCCCATGAAAACACTCACACAACTCACGATGGCCGGTGCGCTCGGCGTAGCGCTGCTGGCCAATTCAGTCAGCGCCCAAGCTCCGCCCGACGGCAAACGCCCCGGCGGCAATCGTCCCGACGGTGCGCCTCCGGGAGGCGGTCAGCCCGGCGGTTTCCGTGGCGGCCCCGGTGGTCCCGGTGGTCCCGGCGGCGGAGATCAAGTGCTCCGCGAACTCAACTTGACGGACGCGCAACAGGGCAAGGTGGACGCGCTCCGGCAGGCGCAGCAGGAAAGGATGAAGGCGTTAAACGACGACTTCACAGCGAAATTGAAAGGCATCCTCAACGAGGAGCAATTCAAGAAATACAGCGAGGCTCAAAGCCGGGGCGGACGTCAGGGCGGCCCGGGCGGCCAAGGTGGTCCCGGTGGACCGGGCGGACAGCGCGGCGGCTTCAATCCCTTGGAACAAATCGCCAAGGATCTCAACCTGACCGCTGAACAGCAGCCGAAGTTCGACGCGGCTCGCCAATCCATGATGGAAAAGAGCCAGGCGCTCTTCCAAAAAGTTCAGTCGGGCGAACTCGACCGTGAAAGCATGAGGGGCGAAATGTCCAAGGTGCGGGACGGCCTGTTGAAGGAGTTGAAGGGCTTCCTGAACAACGAACAATACCAGAAAGTCGATGAGGCCATGAAGCGCGGTCCCGGAGCGGGTGGCCCTCCCGGTGGTGGTCAACCCGGCGGCCAGCGCCCGGAAGGCAAGAAGCGCCCTGAGTAGGGTGTGCGGGAATGCGGTTTGCAAATTCGAGCCGGGACGGAAGTCCCGGCTCGAAATGTTTTCGGAGATGCCACCAAATAACTTCGACGCTGTAGCGCCCTACTCTCGCCTTCTTTTGGGCTGCGCTGCAAAGTGACCAATGGAGAAAATCCCATACGTCCATGACGTATCCCGACGCTCTTTGTATTCTGAAAACCAAAGGATGCCATCACCAATCATAAGTCCTTGCCAGTTCTTGAAAAGCGGCTTCTTGGCATCATTAGTAATCTTCGCGCGAACGCTTTCGGTGAATTCTCGGGCGAGAATGGGAATGAACTCCTCTTTCGTTTTCACAATTCGCGTCCCGTTGCTCGCAACAAGTGAAAGCGGATAGACCATATGACCAGCAATCCATGCCACGTCATTTTTGTGTACGGCATCCAGTATCTCGGCGAGGAACTTCTTGTCGGCATCGGTAACAGCATAGAAGTCGAAGGCGACCACGCTCAGAGGCCGTGAAAGCGCAAGCAAAACGAGAATCGTTCCGAGCACGGTATGCATAGAGCTATTTATTGATGTTAGTACCACCGGTCGAGTTTTGCACGCAGAAAATAATTACGGAGCGGCCTCACAACAGCGATAATTACTGTTCGCCTTGGAACAGGTTTGCCAAGTTCCCACCGACATCGGGATCAAGCCTCCGGTGTGAAGCCGAGCACCACGTCGAACTTGGCCGTGAGTTCCCCCACGCGCGAGCCTTTGAGCGGATTGAAATCCACCATGATGGAGGCGCGCGCTTTGGGATCGCTGATCCCGCGCAGTACTCCATCGCGATCATTTTGCGGATGGCCCTTGATGTAGCACTGCGTGGTGAGCATTTCCTTGCCGGTGCGTTTGATTTTGAAGTGAATGTGCGGCGTGCGGCCGGGATAGGGCACCGGCTTGATGGTGCGGAACAAATACTCGCCAGACGAACCGGTGAGGAAACGCCCGAAGCCCTGAAAGTTTTTGTCGCGTTTGTCGGCCTGGCCGGTTCGCGTGTGGTGGTAGGCGCCGTTATGGTCGCACTGCCAGATTTCCACCAGCGCGTTGCGAAGCGGTTCACCGCGCGCATCCAGAATGCGTCCGTTGAGCCAAGTGACTTCACCCACACCGGGCGTGAGGGTATCGTTGACGATGAGCAGGTCGTTGTCGGTGTCGAGCGGCAGTTTGTCCGGGTAGAACGGTCCTTCAGTTTGCGCCGGCGTGCGGACGAGTTCTTCGGCATAAGCTCCCGGCACGGCGAAGAGCGCGGTGCTCAGGCCAAGTTGCCAGAGAAAACGGCGACGGTCGGGCGATGCAATCGCAGGAGTGTGGGCCAGGTGTGTTTTTATTGGTGGAAGGGGCATGGCATTCCTGTTTCGTTGATTCAAAGATTTCCGTTCACGCCGAGGGAAACACCGCGAAAAGATTCTGGTTTCGTTTTTTGACAGGAGCACGGTTTGCCTTTCACTCCGGGGAATTCCAAGGCGGGGAGTTTTTTGCGATTCCTGCTGTCCGACAGCCGGGCCGTGTAGTAGGCTCCGCTTAGTAAGAATATGAGCACCCACGATTCCGACGCGACCATGGCGGTTTTTCTCGACCTGGAAAACATCGCCCTTGGTGCCCACGACGCGCATTACCCGCCGTTTAGCATCCAAAAAGTTCTTGAGCGTCTCCTGCTCAAAGGACACATCGTCGTCAAGAAGGCCTACTGTGATTTCGACCGCTACAAGACTTTCAAGCGCGATCTGCACGAGGCCGCTTTCGAACTCATTGAGATTCCGCACCTGCGGATGTCCGGCAAGAACTCCGCCGACATCCGCATGGTCGTGGATGCGCTCGACCTCTGCTACACGAAGGGCCACATGGACACCTTCGTCATCATCAGCGGCGATTCGGATTTCTCGCCGTTGGTGAGCAAGCTGCGCGAGAACGCCAAGACAGTCATTGGCGTGGGTGTGAAGAACTCCACCTCCGACCTGTTCATCAGCAACTGCGACGAGTTCATTTATTACGACGATCTAGTGCGGGTCGCGCCGTTGAAGGCGCAGCGTCGCCGGACGGCAAGCGCCTCCGCCCCGCCGAAAACCGCGGAGGGCGACAATACGGGGCCTTCGCTCGAAAAGGCGTTTGACCTCGTGGTGGAAACCTTCGAAGCGATCACCCAGGAACGGCAGGCAGACGAGCCGATCTGGGGTTCCATGATCAAGCAGGCGATCAAGCGGCGGAACCCCGGTTTCAACGAGCGCGCCTATGGATTCCGTTCCTTCAACGACCTGCTTCTAGAGGCGCAAAAGCGCGGCCTCCTGAAGCTGGAGGCGGATGAAAAGTCCGGCGGTTACACGGTCCGCGCCGTGGAGAGCTGAGGAAACGACCGAGTTAAACGTTGGGCGAATTGAACATTTTGTGAGCGTCACCGTCCAAAAACCATGAAACGAAGAATTTCGGTCAAACCATTGGAAAGCGGTCAGGTCTGGCAATTGGGAGATTCCAATCTACAAATCCAGTTGGTCGGCAAGCGGCTGGTGCATTACAAGCATTTCAAGGGCAAGAACCACCGCGCGCCCATTTCCCTTTCCGGCAAGGAGGCGTTGGAAAAATACCTGAAAGTGAACAAGGGGATTTTGGTTCAGGCATAACCCTCGGTGTTACACGAGACGTTCGGTTCGCGGGAATCCCCCCTCGAAGTGGGTGCTCGCAGCTTCTGCCGTGACGTCACGGGGAATATCTGAACGGATAACGTGTCTCGCCCGATGGCCCTGACGCGGCCTGTGTCAAAGACCGGCTCTTGACATTCCACCCCGGAATTCCACGCGCGTCTCCAGACTGTCCTAACTACCAGATCATGAGACCGAGTTAAACAGGAAAGTGGTTGACACTCCAAAGATAGAGGGAGTGTTAACATGAATGAACAAACAGTAGTAGAGAAGAAGAGGAAGAGCCCCCCGAGGGGGCTGGTGCCGAAAGAAAGTTGCGGCGCTTCACGGTGGATGAAAAGCTCAAGGCCGTCCGGCTGCACTTGGAGGAGGGCTTCAGCCTGGCGCTGGCCTCGGACGGCAAGGTCTCGTGGGGCTACAATGGCGACGGCGAATTGGGCGACAACTCGACCTCGGAAAGTCACGTTCCGGTGGCCGATCCAGACGATTTGGTGGTAAAAATCGAGGTGTATGTGGACAACGTGCTCATCGCCAGCAGCGTGGATCAGATCAATGGCTTCACCTCGCCTTCCAATCTTCTTATCACGCCACCGCAGGCACTCTCGGTCGGAGCGCATTCGGTCAAAGTGATTGTTTACGACCAAAGCGGAATCACCGGTCAGGATATACAGATTCTGAACATGCCGTAGTCCGGCTTAAAATTACCCAACCGCTGTTTGGCGACCGACAGCAAATCCGTCTTGAGGCTTTGATGGAGGAGCTTGCTCTTGATCCGCAAACGGGCATAGTAGGTGCCCGATGGTACGTAGCGGATAAATTTGCGAACTGAGTTTTCTGCCATTCCTTCCCGGAACGGATGGCTGTTGACTGCTGATTTTGTGTTTCCGTACAGCCAGCATACAAAACTAGCATCCAAATTTCAAAACACTCATTTTACCCTGTAAATAAAGGGTCGCTCCCGTAGCTCAAATGGATAGAGCAGCGGTTTCCTAAACCGTTGATCCCGGTTCAATTCCGGGCGGGAGTACCATTGGATTCGGCGGCTGGACTTCGATTACTTGATTACAGCGGGGAATTTTATCCTACCCGCTGCGAGTCGTTCATCCTCTTTCAAGAGCCGTGAAGCCTCGGCTGACTGCCATCTCGGAATATACACCGCAAATCCAACGACATTTGAACCGTCCAAACCCGGAGAAATCCCGTGCTCTTTGAGAATACTAACTACGAGTCGATATGTCTCATCGCTCCGTGACCAAATAAACGCAACGACAACAGCATCGAATTCCGCCACTGTGTTAGTGTTTCCCACATCCGAAGCAATTGCCGAAGCAGGAGCTTGTCTCTCATTACTTCCGGTACGTGTCAGGTGCGCACGCTGATGATTGGGGCTGGAGCATCCCCCCGCTGTTACACATACAATCAGTAGGACCGCTCTTACGCATAGACGGGTGCGTTTTAAGTTCATAAAGCCCGCTAGACCCAGCTCACCATCACGCCAAAAGTCCCTTCACCAGTTCGCCATGCACGTCGGTGAGCCGGAAGTCACGGCCCTGGAAACGATACGTCAACTTCGTATGATCAAACCCCAGCAGGTGCAGCAGGGTCGCATGCAGGTCGTGCACATGCACTTTGTCCCGCGTTGCGTTGAAGCCGAATTCATCCGACTCGCCCAGCGTGACACCCGGCTTCACTCCGCCGCCGGCCAGCCACATCGTGAAACAATTCGGATGATGATCGCGGCCATCGTTCCCGCCCTGCACCATCGGCGTGCGGCCGAATTCACCGCCCCAAATCACCAGCGTGTCGTCAAGCATCCCGCGTTGCTTGAGATCCCGGATCAGCGCGGCGCTGGCCCGATCGGTCTTGCCGCACTGGTCTTTCAACCCGCTCACCAGCCCTCCGTGATGGTCCCAGGCCTCATGGAAAATCTGCACGAAACGCACGCCCCGCTCCACCAACCGCCGCGCCAGCAGACAGCTGGTGGCGAAATTCGTTTTCCCCGGTTCCGCGCCGTACAGGTCGAGCGTTTCCTTGCTCTCCTTGGAAATGTCCATCAACTCTGGCGCGCTGGTCTGCATGCGGTACGCCATTTCAAACGAATTAATTCGCGTCGCGATTTCCGGGTCGCCGACCGCCGCCAGATGTTTTAGATTGAGCTCCTTGAGGGTGTCGAGCGACTCGCGCTGCACCTGCGCGTCCACGCCTTTCGGATTGGAAAGAAACAACACCGGGTCGCCCGTGTTGCGGAAGATGGTGCCTTGATGGAGGGACGGTAGAAAACCGCTGCCCCAATTCGACGCGCCGCCGCTGGTGCCTTTCGCACCGGTGCTGAACACCACGTAAGCGGGCAGATCCTGGGATTCGCTGCCGAGTCCGTAGGTTGTCCACGCGCCGAAGCTCGGCCGGCCGAACTGCACGGAACCGGTGTTCATGAAGATTTGCGCCGGTGCGTGGTTGAACGCGTCGGTGTGCATCGATTTCACAATCGCCAGTTCATCCGCCACGCCCGCGAGATGCGGCAACAATTCCGAAAGTTCCGCGCCACTCTGGCCGTGTCTGGCGAATTTGAACTTTGGCCCCAGCAACGTGGAGTTGGGATTGATGAACGCCGCGCGATAACCTTTGAGCAATTCCGCCGGGGGCAATTTGCCGTCCCACTTGGCGAGCTCCGGCTTGTTGTCAAACAATTCGAGGTGGCTCGGCGCGCCGGCCATGAAAAGGAAGATGACGCGCTTGGCCTTGGCGGCGAAGGGCGGCAACTTGGGCCCGAGCGAATTCAAACCCGCGCTAGGATCCGCCGCCAACACGTTGCCACCGTCCAGCAGTGAACGCAGCGCGACGGCCCCGAGGCCAACCCCGCATTGCTTGAAAAACCAGCGGCGGGTGATGTCCTGGCGATGTTCGTTTTGAAAATGTTCTCGCTTGGTCATGGCGTCATTCCTTGGTGATGGTTTCGTCGAGGTTCAATAACACCCGCGAGACAACGGTGTAAGCGGCGAGCTGGGTTGCAGTCACACCGGCGGGAAGATTCTGGGGAACCTCGCTGGCACCGGTGGCAATCTCGTTGGCGTTGAGCGCGCCCGTGGCCAGGCGCTGCCGCTGTTTCTCCAGCAACGCGAGCAAAGCCCGCTGTTCGTCACCGCTCGGCGGACGAGAGAGCGCGCGGCGAAAAGCGTAGGTGATGCGATCGGCGTCCGTGGCGCCGCCTTCGGCGAGCGTCTTGCGCGCGAGGGATTGCGCGCACTCGACAAAGATCGGCTCGTTCAGTGACACGAGCGCCTGCAATGGCGAATTCGAGCGCAGCCGGCGGACGCACGACTGGTCGGCGTTGGGCACGTCGAAGGTCTGAAGCGCGGGATACGGTGTGGAACGGCGGCGGAACGTGTAGAGGCCACGGCGGTATTTTTCCAAACCCTCCTCATCTTTCCAGGGGAACGGCGCGTAACTGGCCGGCGGCTGGAAAAGAAACGCGGGCGCCGGCGGCATCACGCTGCGGCCGCCGACTTTTTCGTTGAGCAGCCCACTCGCCGCGAGCGCAATGTCCCGGACGATTTCGCCTTCGACGCGGAAACGCGGACCGCGCGCGAGCAGGCGGTTAAATGGATCTTTGGCGTAAGCCTCCGGCGTGACTTTGCTGTCCTGCCGGTAGGTCGCCGAATTAACAATGAGCCGGTGCACGTGCTTGATGCTCCAGCCGTGGTCCATGAATTCGGTCGCGAGCCAGTCCAACAACTCGGGATGACTCGGCGGTTCACTTTGGGTGCCGAAATCCTCCGACGTGCTGACGAGGCCGGTACCGAAATATTCCTGCCAAATGCGGTTCACAAACACGCGCGCGGTGGTCGGTGATTTTTTGTCCACCAGCCAGCGCGCGAAGGTGAGGCGGGTGAGTGGTGCGTTTTTCGGAAGGGCATGTAGGGCGGCGGGCACGCCGGGGACGACCGCTTTGGTGGGCTTGAGCCAGTCGCCGCGTTTGAGCACCCGGGTGTCGCGCATTTCGTCACGGGTCAGCAACGTGAGCGCAGTCACGCCGGCGGGCCAGTCGTTCAGCAACGCGTCGATCTTCGCATTCGCCTCGCGCCACTCCGGCACCGTGGTGCGCCAGGAATTGAAAATCATGGCGGTCTGTGCGGACGTGCGCTTTTCGCGCGGGACGCTGGTCAGCAGGTCGCGGACTTTTTTGGGCAGTGGATCTGCGGTGATCGGCCCGGTGTTCGTCGTAACACTCAGGCGGAAGCGGCCCAGATTGTTGTTCATGTGATCGTCGCTGTTCCAGCCGCCGTGATTCTGCTGGAGGCCGATGCGCCACGCGGTGCCGCCCGCAAAGCCGACCGGTTTTTCCGCCACGAACACCGCCTTGCGTTCCTGATTGCGGCGGCCCGGACCCGCGTCGATGCCCCAAGCCGTGTCACCCTTGCCATCAATGGCGAAGGCGATGGGACCGGTGGCGCGGTTGTTGGTGGATTTGTCGTAAAAATTCGCGGCCAAAAGCTGCTCGGCAGGGTTGATGTCCGCGCTGGCGCCGGCCCATTTCACGTTCACCTTGTTCTTTGGCTGCTGCGTGTCGGTGGCTTCCACCGAGAATTCGCTGAGCGCGCAGGTGCCCGTGAAGGATCGGCCCGGCCCGCCAAAAGGCAGGTTCGGATCGGTCAACAACTCGAGCCGGAACGCCGTCACTCCGCTGAGATTGTTGGTGATGCGAAACCATTGCGTGAACTTGGTCGGCGCATACCCCTCGGCCAGGAGCGAGCCGTCCTTGAGCGACTGGTAACGCTGCGATTTGTCACCTTCCTGATCGAGGCCGTGCAGCACGATCCACTCAGGCTGGCTCCGCGCGACTTCCTGCTCCCAGGCCGCCATGCGTTTTTCCCAACCGGGCATCCGGCGTTTGAGATCCAGCTCCACCTCCGCGATGCCGCGATGGATTCCGCCAATTTTCCGCTGCTCATCCGGAGTGTACACCGCCGGACGCGCTTCATGGTCGCTGTTGATAAACGCGAACATCCGATAATATTCCTCCTGCGTCAGTGGATCGTATTTGTGATTGTGGCATTGCGTGCATTGAATCGTGAGGCCCAGCACGGCTTTCCCAATCGCATCCATTCTGTCGAACATCGCGTCCATGCGGAACTGTTCCGGATCAATCGCCCCTTCCTGGTTGATCATCGAATTGCGGAGAAACCCAGTTGCCACAATTTGATCCTGCGTTGCTTTGGGAAGTGTGTCGCCAGCGAGTTGTTCGATGATGAACTGGTCGTACGGCAGATCCCGATTGAAGGCGTTGATCACGTAGTCGCGATAGAAATAAACCTGCCGCGACATGTCCTTTTCATAACCATCACTGTCGGCGTAACGCGCCGCGTCCAGCCAGTGCCGGCCCCAACGTTCGCCGTAGTGCGGTGAGTCGAGCAACCGTTCGACCTGCTTCGCGTAGGCGTCCTTAGATTTGTCGGCAAGGAAGGCGTCCACCCCGGCAATGGTCGGGGGCAAGCCGATCAGGTCGAGCGAAAGTCGGCGAAGCAATGTGATTTTCTCCGCTTCGGAGGACGGCTTGAGGTTTTCCTTTTCCAATTTCGCGAGCACAAAATTATCAATCGGTGTGCGCGCCCACTTTTTGTCCTGCACGCGCGGCAGCTTCGGCTTCACCGGAGCTTTGAACGCCCATTCCGCCTTCGCGTCCCGACCCTGCGCGGTGGCACCTTCCGGCCAGACCGCGCCTTGATCGATCCACGCGCGGAGCAAACCGACCTGTTCTGCCGTGAGCGGGTCGCCCTTCTTGGGCATCTTCAAATCGGAATGGGCGTGCGCCACGGCCTGCACCAGCACGCTCGCCGCGCCTTTGCCCGGCACAATGGCCGCCGCGCCAAAAGTTTCCCCGCCCTTGAATGCGCGCGCCTTCTGGTCGAGGCGCAATGCCGACTCCTGTTTCTGCGGTCCGTGGCAACTGTAACAATGATCGGCGAAGATCGGCTGAATGTCTTTGGCGAAGTCAACGGTGCGCGCCGCCGGCGGCGGCAGTTTGGCGATGGCCACATCGGCGGCAGCGAGGGACTGGGAGAAATAAACGGAAACAACCGTCAACGCCATCAAGGAGACGATCCAGAAAAGGTCAGATTTTTTCATCACTAGAAACAGGATTTATCCAATTATTGCGCGACTCCGGCTCTCCGTCGATAGAGATTTTGTATCAATGGGTTTCATTCAGGTTTGACATCGCCCCGCTCGCAGTCTGTCCTTACGGCTGTCCGTCATGTTACAAAACATCTTTCACGGCCTCAATTCATTGATGGAACCGATCGGGTTCCTCTGGGTTTTGCAACTCGCAGCGGCGGCGGTGTTGCTGCACCGGCGGCGACGACGACTCGCGCTGCTGTTCGGCGCGATGGCGCTTTTTATCTGGTTGATCGGCGGCAGCGGTTTGCCGGACCGATTGTTGGGCGCGCTGGAACGGCCGCAGGTGGGAACGGGTTTGGCGGAGGTTCCGGTGGGCGACGCGGTGGTGATGCTGGGTGGCGCGCATCGCCATTCCCAGCACGACGCGTTCGAGATGGATTTGACCGCCGCCGCCGACCGGGCCGTCACGGCCATGGAATTGATCCGCCTGCGCAAGGCTCCCGTGCTGGTGCTGGGCGGAAACCATTACAAGGTGAACGACCAAAAGTTTGTGGAAGCGGAACTGTTGCAACGCTGGTTCACGGCCTGGCAGCTCACCAACGCGCCGGTGCTCAACCTCGGCATCAACGCCAACACCCACGACGAGGCGGTGCATACCAAAGCGCTGTGCGCGGAACGCGGCTGGAAGCGCGTGATTCTCGTCACGTCCGCGTTTCACATGCGGCGCGCCGAAGCGGTGTTCCGCACGGCGGACGTGTCGGTGGTGACGGTGGCGTGTGATTACCAGACGTCGTGTGGCGAACAAATTGCCGAGATCAACGTGATCCCCCGCTACGAAGGGTTTCAACAGCTCGGACTCTACCTGCACGAAATCTACGGCTGGTACTATTACCGGCTGCGCGGCTGGATCGACGGCAGCGCCAAGCCGACTACCACGAAAGAGTGATCTGCTTCGCGTCTGGAAACTTTTCCGCACATTCGAGAGGATTGCACACGGCGTCGAAGCCGTTATACTCGCCGCCATATGCCAGCAGCCACCACATTGCCTGAACGATTACGGCGAGCGAATTTTGCACGGCCGGGCGGGACGTTGAGTTTGCTTCCCGCGCTGGTGGCGGTATTCGCGTTCGCGGCCGCCGCGCAAGCCCAGGCGATTGTGGAAGGCACCGTGCAATTGCCCGCGCAACCGGCGAACACGGTTTTGAACCAGCGTTATCAAGCCGCCGGGGGCACAGTCGCGGCCCCGGAACCGCCGACCGCCGTAGTGTATCTGGAAGGGACGTTTCCCGCCGCCGCGACGAACTCCGCCGTACAGATGGGCCAGAAGAATTTACAGTTCGCCAAGGGACTATTGCCCATCCAAAAAGGGACGACGGTGGAGTTTCCAAATCAAGATGAGGTATATCACAACGTGTTTTCGTACGCCAAAATCAAGCGCTTTGATCTGGGCCGCTACCGCAAGGAGGACAAGCCCGCCACACAGACCTTCGACAAGCCGGGCGTGGTACCCTTGTTCTGTGAAATCCACGAGCACATGCGCGCCACGATCCTCGTGCTCGACACGCCACACTTTGTGAAGACCGACGCGACCGGCAAATACCGGCTGGAGAATTTGCCACCCGGCCAATACAAGCTCAAAGCCTGGCTCAACGAAAAACTCATCTTGGAAAAGCCTGTGGAATTGAAGGCCGGCGAAACCGTGCGCGTCGATTTCCCCGGCAAATAGGCGTTATGGGAGCCTTGAGTTTTCGCATCAAATTACTGCTGGCCATGATGCTCATCGTCGCGGGCGTCACCGGCGCGACGTTGATCGCCACGCAGAAACGGGTGAAGGCCGCCTACCAGGATTTGTTTCAAGAACAGTTTGAAACGCTGATCAATTATTTCGCCGACAAACAGGAGGCCCGCCTCAGTACCGCCAAGGACAAATGTTCCGAGCTGGCCCGCACCGTCCGCTTCACCGCGTTTTTTTTGACCAACGAAAATCCGGATCCGGAAGACATCGCGGATTTGTACAAGACCGCCCAGGATGAGTTGCGCGAAGTGCGTCAAAAAGAAATTAGAAAACAACGCCCCCAGCCAGCCAAGCCGCTGCCGGCTTTGCCCCTCCGGAGAAATGGCAAGCCCGCCGTGGCGACGCAAGCGGCGGCCGCCATGCAGGAAAAATTGCTGGGTGGCGAGGCGGTGTTCCTCCGTTTTCTGAACGCCAAGGGGCAGGTCTTGCAGACCAAGGAACCGCGGGTGCTTAAGCCGGCCAACCGGGCACGCGTGGATCAACAATTGTCCGCGATCTCCCAAGGGTTGAGTAACGTCAAAGAGCAGGAGACCGGCTATTTGTCCACGGAAGAGGATAAACTTTTGGAAGTCGTCGTCACCCCAATCATCGACGCCGCCTCCGGCCAGACGCTCGCCGCGCTGGTCATCGGCGTTCCCGTCGGGGACATGGGAGGAGATGATTTGAAAAAGATGAGCCAGATTCGCAGCGGCATCTTTCTGGGCAATCAGATTCACTCCCAGACGATTCCCAAGGAAATCCAGGCCGATCTGTCCCGGTGCCTGCAGGAGGAAATCAAACTCCACGCGGAGCCGCGAGATGACTTTGTTTTTTCGATGGCCGGCAAGCCGTATCAGGTGTTTTACAAGCCGCTCAATCCCGACTCGCCGTTTCCCATCGCCCATCACGTCGGTCTGTATTCGCTGGAAAAGGTGCGCGCGGGTGAAAGCGGGCTGCGTCTGAGCATCCTGAGCTTCAGTGCGCTGGCGTTGCTCGGCGCGCTGGCCGTCAGTTTGTTGTTGTCCCACGGCCTGGCGGCGCCGCTGCGTGAGCTGGTCGCCGCCACCCTGGAAATCAAGAAGGGCAACTTCACCGTCAAGCTGCCCGTGCGCAGCCGGGTGGACTTCGGTCAACTCGCCCACTCCTTCAACGAAATGACCGCCGATCTCGCGTTGAAGGAAAAATATCACAACGTCCTCAACATGGTGGCCGACAAAGATGTCGCCCAGCGGCTCATGTCGGGCGACGTCGCGCTCGGCGGCGAAGTCCGCGAGATCAGCGTTCTCTTCTGCGACATCCGGGGTTTCACCGCGCTCACGCAAAACATGCCGCCCGCCGAGGTGATTCAGATGCTGAACGAGCACATGACGGCCTTGACGCGTGTCGTTTATGAACACCACGGCGTGGTGGATAAATTTGTGGGCGATCTGATCATGGCCGTTTTTGGCGCGCCCAAAAGCTACGGCAACGACGCCTTCAACGCTGCCCGGTGCGCGGTACGGATGATCGAGGAGCGGCAAAAATTAAACCAGACCTCGCACCATAAAATCGAAATGGGCATCGGCATCGCCACCGGCCAGGCTATCGCCGGTTGCATGGGTTCGAGCGACCGTTTGAACTACACCGTGCTCGGCGAGCGGGTCAACCTCGCCTCGCGACTGTGCGGCCAGGCCGGCCGCATGCAAGTGGTCATCGGCGAAACCACCCGCGAAAAATTGGGCGACCTGATCGAAGCGGAACCGCTGCCCGATTTGTTGCTCAAAGGCTTTGCCGAAGCGGTCAAGGCCTACAAACTCACCGCCGTGCATTCGCAGCCGACCTCGTCATGAAAAGAATATTTTACAGTCTGATCCTCGGCGCGACGCTCGTTTCCACGGCGTTCACCGCCCGCGCCCAAACTCAGTGGCTGCAACAACTGGATGAAGCCCTCTTCGTCCAATCGTCCGGTGGATTTTTCCGGAGCGACCTCAGTGGGTTGATCGACCTGGAGGGCTATTACCTCGACCAACGCCCGCCCGGTTTGATTTTCGGCAACGGCGATGCGTTTTTCAATCCGCGCCTCTCGCTGTTTCTCGACACGCACCTCGGCCCGCATTTTTACAGTCTCGTACAGGCACGCGTGGATCGCGGCTTCGATCCACGTGCGGCCCGGCGCTCGGCGCGGTTTGACGAATATTTGCTCCGCTACACGCCTTTCCACGATGCGCGGCTGAATCTGCAAATCGGCAACTTCGCCACGATGATCGGCAACTGGGTGCCCCGTCATGATTCCTGGAGCAACCCCTTCATCACCGCGCCGGTACCGTACGAAAATGTCACCACCATCACCGACCGCGCGGTGCCCGGCACGTCTGGCGGATTCCTCGCGCGCAGGAATGTCCCCGACATAAAAACCTCCTGGTTGCCCCTTGTCTGGGGGCCGTCGTACGCGGCGGGCGTGGCGGTCTTTGGCCGGTTGGACAAATTCGATTACGCAGTCGAAATCAAAAACGCCTCAGTCTCCTCCCGGCCCACCGTGTGGGGCGCCCGCAAACTCGGCTGGGAGAATCCGACCTTCAGCGGTCGCGTTGGCTATCGTCCCGACGCGGCGTGGAACTTCGGTTCCTCGTTCAGCTACGGAGCCTATTTGACACCGACCGCGCAGACACTGCCCGCGTTTCCGAAGGGCCAGGGCTTGGGTGATTTTCCGCAAACCACCCTCGCGCAGGATGTCAGTTTCGCCTGGCATCACTGGCAACTGTGGGCGGAAGTTTTTGAATCGCGCTTTGAAGTCCCGAACGTCGGCAACGCCGACACGCTCGCGTATTTCCTCGAAGCGAAATACAAAATCACGCCGCGCCTCTTCGGTGCCCTGCGCTGGAACCAGCAACTCTTCTGGACGGTGCCCAACGGCAAGGGCGGGCGGCAACCGTGGGACCGCGACCTCTGGCGCGTGGACACGGCGCTCGGTTACCGCTTCGACCGCCATCTGCAAGGCAAGCTGCAATACAGCTACGGCCACCAGAACGGTCCGTTCCAACAAGGCGAACAACTCGTCGCGGCGCAGATCACCGTGAAGTTTTGAGCGAACCATTCCCCACAACTGCGTGCCGTCTGCGTCTTCATCACCGCGTTCCTCCTGGCTGCTGCTGGGGTTGACGTTGTTCACTTTCTTTTTCCTGCTCGGCACCCGTTCGCTCAACGAGCCGGATGAAGGCCGCTACGCCGAAATCGCCCGCGAGATGGTCGAGACGGGCGACTGGCTCGTGCCCACGATTTGGTACGTGCCGCACTTGGACAAACCGCCGCTGACGTATTGGGCCGTCGCCGTCTCGTTGAAACTTTTCGGCCTAAACGAATGGGCCGTGCGCCTGCCCGTGGCGCTGGCGGGCTTGAGCGGCGTGTGGGCGGCGTGGCTGCTGGGCCTTTCGCTCGGCGGGCGCGGCACGGCGCGCTGGAGCGTGCTCATCCTGCTCAGTTCGGTGCTTTACTTCGCGATGTCACGAATGCTTACCACCGATATTTTCCTCACGCAGTTTGTCGTTTGGTCGGTATATCTTTTCTGGCGCTGCTGGCGGAGCCTCGATGGTTTGAGCGACGCGGACGAAGACCGGCGTGCCCGCGCCGCGCGGAAATCTTTCATCTGGCAAGTGCTCGGCTGGGCCGCACTGGCCGGCGGTTTTCTCACGAAAGGTCCGGTGGCGCTCGCGATTCCCGCGGCCGCGTTCGGCGCGCTGCTGTTCTTTCGCCGCCGCGAGGCCGCGCGGCTGAATGTGCTATTGCTGGGCGCGATGGCCGGGGTGACACTGTTCAGCGTGCTCGCGCTACCGTGGTATTTCATGGTGTTCGATGCGCAACCCGCCGCCTTCGATTTCATGGTGAAGAACCGTCTGGCCGGCCACGCGCTCGGCACCACGGTCAAAAATCGCGGTGGCTCGCCATTCTATTTCATCGGCATACTCGCGGTCGGTTTTCTGCCCTGGACTCCATTGCTCGGCTGGCTCTGGCGGAAGGCCCACTGGCGGAGTTTGAGCGCGCCGCAAAAGGAAGGCTGGGTGATGTTGAGCGCGTGGGTGATTTTCACCTTCGTGCTGTTCTCGCTCAACAAATCCAAACTGCCGGCGTATATCCTGCCGCTCTTCCCCGCGCTCGCCGTGATGATCGCCTTGCGCTGGCCGGATTGGAAATCTGCGGTGCCGGGCGAGTCGTTTTCCAACCGACTCTGGCTGGGAATTATTCTCGGCCCGGTCTTATTGCTCGGCGGATTTCTCGCGGCGCAACGAATCGTATTCAAGGTCGAGAACCAAAACTTGCTGCTCTGGCTGGTTCCCATCGCGGCCATTGCGCTGGTCACCTTTCATCGGCGACGAAAAGCAGAACAACCGGAAACCAGCGCCCGCGTCGCCGTCGGCGCAAGTCTCGCCGTGATGTTCTGCATCATCCTGCTCGTTCCCGGCATTGAGACGCGCCTTAAAAATAACCAAACACTCAAGCCCATCGGTGTGGCCTTGCGCGCCGAGTTCCGGCCCGGCGACCGCGTCGTAATCTGGGGTCGTCTTCCGCAAGGCCTTCCGTTCTACGCGTATCCCGCCATCAGCGCGATCCATCGGCCTTATCTCGGGGGCCTGCCCATGGATCGGATGCCCTTTGAGTTCCCCGGCAACCAGAAACTTTTGGAAACCTGGCTCGTGCCGGACATCGACCATTTCCGCCAGATGCTTTCCGGCGATGCACGTGTGTTGGTCGTCGCCAATCGCGGCACCTTCGCCACCGTGCGCAATTGGTCGGCCGCGCCCACCGCGCGAATGCTCGCCGAGGCCGGCGAGTGGGAAATGTTTGCCAACCGTTGAAACCCCGCCCGGCCTCACGGCGTCTTCCCGGTCTGAGGGCGAGATTCATTATTTGCAGTGAATCCGCGCCCCGATTAGTCTACGCGTTCACGAATGAAAAAATTGATTTTATGGGTACTGGTCTTATCGCTCCTCGGCGGCGGCGGTTATTGGGCTTGGCAGAAATATCCGGACAAGCTCGCGTTCTGGAAATCCGGCACGGCCACCGCAACCAAGAAACCGGGGCCGCCCACCACGGCCACAGTGGCGACGCGCGACATCAATTTCGCCGTCACTGCCACGGGCGACATCGGCCCGGTGGACACGGTCTCCGTGCGGCCCGAAGTCAGCGGGCGCATCGCCAAACTGAACGTGGACATCGGTGACAAGGCGAAGAAAAACGACATTCTGTTCGCGCTCGACGATTCCGACCTGCAAATTGAAAAACTGTCGCGCAAGACCGAGATCGAAGGCGCGAAGCTGCAAATCGCGACGCAGCGGATTCAACTCGAAAAATCCAAGTTGAGTTTCGACCGCACCAAGGAATTGTTTGGCAACAAGCTGGTTTCGCAGGAAGCCTTCGACAACGCACGGCTGGACATGGAGCTGACCCAGAACAGCCTGGACATCTCCAAGAACCGGCTGGAGGCCGCGCAAACCGCGTTGCAACAGGTCGAGGACAAATTAACCAAGACCATCATCCGCGCGCCGTTCGATTGCACGATCCTCACCCGGCCCGTCTCGGTGGGCCAGGCGGTCTCCGGTTCCAGCGGCGTGAACAGCGGCACCGAAGTGCTCACCGTTGCCAACCTTTCCGACATGATCATCACCGCGCACGTCAACCAGTCCGACGTGACGCGCCTGAAAGTCAACCAGGCGGTGGCCGTGGAAGTGGAGGCGGTGCCCGGCCTCAAGCTGGTCGGCCATGTGGATCGCATCGCGCCGCAGGCCACCATCAAAAATGGCATCAAAGGTTTTTCCACGCGCATCATTCTCAAGAACGCCGAGGCGCAGGTGCGTCCCGGGATGACCGCCAACCTTTCCATCCCGCTCATCTCCGCCGACAACGTGATCGCGGTGCCGCTGGCCGCCGTCTTCACCGACCAAGGTGAACGCTTCGTGTACGTCAAGAAAGGCGAAACCCAATACGAGCGCCAGCCGATCCAACTGGGCGTGGCGGATTATGACTTTGCCGAGGTGACGAAAGGATTGCAGGGCGGCGAAGTGGTTTCGCTCATCACGCCGCCGGGTGAAACCAGCGCGGCGACGCAGGCCTTTGGCGGCAAGGGCGGGCCGCCGGGGGGAATGAAATCGGGTGGCAAGGCAGGCGGAAAAACTGGCACCCCAAAATCAGGCGGGGAAAAAGGCGGCGGCAAGTCAGGCGGCGCTCCCAAATCCTCGGCGAGTTCAAAATAATTACCCCATGCCCCTCGTCGAACTGCGCCACGTCAGCAAGATTTACCACCTCGGTGGCGAGGAAATCCGCGCGCTCGACGACGTGTCGCTCGACATCGACGCGGGCGAATTCATCTCCATCATTGGCCCGTCGGGCAGCGGCAAATCGACGCTCATGCACATTCTCGGCTGCCTGGATTCGCCGTCCAAGGGGACGATCCAGCTCGACGGCACGATGATTGAAAACGCCTCGCAACGTGAACTGGCGCGCATCCGCAATCAGAAGATCGGGTTCGTCTTTCAGTTCTTCAATCTGCTGCCGAAATTAAATGTGCTGCAGAACGTCGAGCTGCCGATGGTTTACAGCGGCGTCTCCAGCCGCGAACGCCGCGAGCGTGCCCTCTACGCGCTTCAACTCGTGGACATGGAAAACCGCGCCAAGCACCGCCCGATGCAGCTCTCCGGCGGCCAGCAGCAGCGCACGGCCATCGCCCGCGCGCTCGTGAACAGCCCGAAAATAGTTTTCGCCGACGAGCCAACGGGCAACCTTGATTCGCACACCGGCGAGGCGATCCTGCATTTGTTCCACAAACTCAGCCAGGAAGGCCGCACCATCGCGCTGGTGACGCACGACCCGGAAATCGCCGCTGTCACCCCACGCCGCATCGAAATCCGCGACGGCAAGATCGCCAAGAACTTGGACACCAAACTCGCGGGAACCGGCGACGCGCCAAAATTTTCCGCGCCCAATCGGAATTAAATTCTAGAGTGATTGCCAAAATACATTTCCGGATCGAACGAGTTGTGAGATTTCGCGGGCCTTTCCCCCTCACCCTACACCGCTGCGGTGGCAGTGGCACAGGCGTCTCGCCTGTGCGTTTCGATCCGCACGGGCGAGACGCTCGTGCCACTACCTGGTTCATGGAGAGGGGGATTCCGTTCCCGCTGCTTGGAGAAAAACTGCGGCTGGATTCGCGAAAGGCACCATCCAGTCAGCCACGACGCGGCTGCGGTTCCTTCTCCCGGCGGGAGAAGGCTAGGATGAGGGGGAACGCGTCAAAGCACACTGTCCAGAATTGAAATTGAATACTAACTGGCCTCATTCATATGAAATTTAGAATTCAATTGCTGATGGTGATGGTTTACGGGATTGGGTCAGGTTGCTACTTCGCTTATCAAGTTTGGACCGTACGCGATCCCTCCCGTTTGGCTTCATTGGTTGTCTTGCTGATCATGATTGCGGTGACGGCTAGGTGCATTTGGAAGCTGCGAAGGACAACCGATGCTCAGTTTGTCCGGGAAGAACGCCAAGCAAGAGACCAGGAATCGGAGTGGGTAGCACGGCATCCAACCTTGATGAAATGGCTCATCGTTCTTTTCTTTGTAGTGATGATCTGCAACTTCTACATCCTTTGGAACGACTATCTCCGATGAAATTCAATTGCCCGCCGTCATGAATTTACTCAACGCCATCACGATCGGTTTGAAGGAAATTTGGGCGAACAAATTTCGCTCCGCGCTCACCATGCTCGGCATCATCCTCGGCGTCGGCAGCCTCGTCGCGCAGTCCGCGTTGGTCAAAGGGATGGAGAACGGGATGAAGGAGGCGCTCATCGCCATCGGCGGGCTGGAGAAAGTGCGCGTCGAAGACCAGGACATTCCCGTGTGGCAGCAACACCTGGCCGATCAGGCCGTGGGCAACACGATGAACGACGTGTACGCGCTCCAGCGCAGTGCGCCGCTCGTCAAGCTCGTCCAGCCGGAGATGCGTAACCGCATGACCACCATCACGCGCGAGGGCAAGGCGTTCAATCCGTGGAATTTCGTCGGCACCTGGCCCAGCGCCATCGAGATGAACCAGCACGTCATCGCGCATGGCCGGATGTTCAACGAGATCGACGACGAGCTGGCGCGCAACGTCTGCGTCATCGGCACCGCGACGCGTGACGCGCTCTTCGGTTCGCCGGAGCAGATTGGCCGCGACATCAATCCCGTCGGCGAATTTGTGAACATCAACAATCAGCGCTTCCGCATCATCGGCATGTTCGAGCATTACGAAAGCGAGCAGGACCACAAGGCGCGGGAACTGGCGAAGGCCAAGCCCCCGGAGCCGGCACAGAGCGGCCCGGCGCGCAGCAAGGGTTGGGGCGGCGGTAAAAGCAAGAGCACCAGCGGGTGGGCCTTCGACATGAAGAACAACACGATTTACATCCCGCTCAACACCATGTGGCTCAAGTTCCGCGCCAGCGCCGGGACAAACAACATTCCCGACCCTCGACTCTCTAGTCTGTCGATCAAAGTCGCCGACATCGAGCAGATGGACAACGCACTCCAGCAGGCCAAAAACGTGATGATGCACACCCACAAGGGCATTGAGGATTTTTCGTTCCGCACCCAGGAGAACTGGTCGGAAAGCATCACCAGCGCGATCCGCAATGCGCGTTTGAGCGGCGGCATCATCGCCGCCATCAGCCTGCTCGTCGGCGGCATCGGCATCATGAACATCATGCTCGCCAGCATCACCGAGCGCGTCCGCGAGATCGGCATCCGCAAGGCCATCGGCGCGACCTTTTTGGATGTGTTCGTCCAAATTCTCGTCGAGAGCGTCGTCATCGCCGTCATCGGCGGCGTGGCCGGTTTGATGGCGTCGAACGCGCTGGTGCAAATCCTCACGCTGGTGTCCCCCACCGACAACACGCCGGTCATCACGATGGATGCGATGCTGCTGGCCTTCGGCTTCAGCGTCTGCATCGGCGTCCTCGCCGGCATCTTCCCGGCTTTCAAGGCGGCCAAGCTGAACCCGATTCAAGCATTGCGCTACGAATAACCGAACGACGACGGAACGTTCAGAGCGGCGTGGTGATTACCTTGAACATCTCGTAGGCCGAATAAACCCCCAGCCCCAGTGAGAGAAACCACAGCGTCTTTTTCTTCACCACGAGACAGATACCGCCCAGGGCAATGGCCACTTGGAAGAAGGTGATCGCCAGTCCCATGCCCTTGGAGTGGTCGGCCGCAAAGCCGGCTTTATCGCGCGCCTTGTCTCGCGCCGCCTCAAAATCTCCGGCCTTTTTAGAGATGTCGGCCATCTCCTTTTCGTATTTGTCGATCTTCTGGCTGACCCTGTTCAGCGCCTCCGGATCCGCCGTGGCGCTGCGCGTGATGTGGTCGCGGTCGATCTCGTAGAGGTTTTTCTTGATCGATTTGGCTTGGAAGAATGCCCATTGATCGGACGCCTGCGCCTGGTTGAACGTCGCCTCGTTCATCTTTTTCAGCGTGAGCGTGGTGAAACCGCCGCCCTTGAGGGTGGCGATACCGGTGAGCACGGCCAGGCAAACCAGCGTGAGCGAAACGTATTTGGTCCACGCCTCGCGCTTTTCTTTTTCCTTGGCCGCCGCGCGGTCGGCCTTGATCTGCTCGATGAAATCCTTCAGCTCGTTCAGTTCGATTTGCATAATTCAAATTGCGTTTTCAACTCGAACGCGGTTTGTACCCAGCCTTGGTTCGCTCTGCAAGTGGGTTCATGCAAGGCGCTCGTGTGAATCGATAATTCCTTGATGAATGGCGGCGGTATCCCTGGAAGTCAGGGCCGAGCTTGGGTAGGGACGCGCTGTTGCGCGTCCTTGATTTCAACCGGCACAATTATCCGCCTCCCGCCCGGTCGCGGATATGCACCCACGTGTGTACGCGCGGCTCGCCGCGGAAATACCGGGCGTTCCAAATGATTTTTCGTTCCGCGCCGACCTCACCGCCCGCATTGCCCGGCTATTGCTAGCGCACCCGGAAGAATCGAATCCCCACACCCGGCGCGACAAAATCGTTTCCTTCCGGCGGCTTCTTGGTCATCCTCTCGAAAACTTTATTGAACTCATGCGAACCTATCAAAATTTCATCGGCGGCGAGTGGACCCCGGCCCAGTCTGGCCAGACCGTTCAAACCTTGAACCCGGCGGACACGCGCGAAATCGTCGCGCAGTATCCGTTGAGCGCGCGCGCAGACGCGCAAGCCGCCATCGCTGCGGCGAAGCAGACCTTCCCGGCGTGGGCAGCGATGACACCGCCCGCGCGCGGACGCATCTTGAGCAAGGCGTCGCAACTGCTCGAAGCGCGCAAGGCCGAGCTGGCCGAAGTGCTCACGCGCGAGGAAGGCAAGACGCTCGCCGAGGCCACCGGTGAAGTGCAGCGCACGGCGGACATCTTCCGGTTCTTCGGCGCGCTCGGCTACCAACTCGGCGGACAAACCATCCCGCACGATTTGCCGGGCAACTTTCTCTACACGCGGCGCGAACCGCTCGGTGTCGTGGCGCTCATCACGCCGTGGAATTTTCCAATCGCCATCCCCGCATGGAAAATGGCACCGGCGCTCATCAGCGGCAACGCGGTCGTCATCAAACCGGCTTCGCAGGCGCCGGCCATGACGTGCGAACTCGCCAAAGTTCTCGCCGAAGCCGGGCTGCCGAAAGGCGTGCTCAACGTCGTCGTGGGCGAAGGCCGCGCAGTCGGCGGTGAACTCGCGACGAATCCCGGCATCGCCGCGCTCTCGTTCACCGGCTCGCACGGAGTCGGCTCGCAGATTTATTTGCAACTTGCCCAGCGCATGACCCGCGCGCAGATGGAAATGGGCGGCAAGAATCCGACGATTGTTTTGGCGGACGCTGATTTGGATCTGGCGGCACGCCTCGTAGCCATCGCCGGCTTTGGTCTAACCGGCCAGGCGTGCACCGCCACCAGCCGGGTCATCGTGGAGAAGAGTGTGGCGGAGGCCTTCACCGCGAAACTCATCGAGAAGGCCAAAGCCATTGTCGTCGGCAACGGCTTGAAGCCGGGCGTGACCATGGGGCCGGCGGTGAACCAGGCGGAACTGGAAGGCAACTTGAATTATCTCGCCATCGCACAACAGGAAGGCGCGAAGCTGCTTTACGGCGGACAGCGCCTCACCGACGGCGACCTCGCGCACGGTTTTTTCATGCAGCCGGCGATTCTCGGCGACGTGACGCCCAACATGCGCATCGCGAAGGAAGAAGTCTTCGGTCCCGTCGTTGCCATCCTCGCGGTGGAAAACTTCGACGAAGCGCTCGCCGTGGCGAACGGCGTGGATGTGGGCCTGAGCGCCAGTCTTGTGACGCGCGATCTCAAGAAGGCGATGCTTTACACCGAACGCATCGAAGCCGGCGTGGTGAAGGTGAACCAGATTTCCACCGGCCTCGCGTTGCAGGCACCGTTCGGCGGCATGAAGAAATCGAGCACCGATTCGTTCAAGGAACAGGGCGCGGGCGCGATTGATTTCTACACGCGGATCAAAACGGTTTATTTGGATTACTCGGCTTGACGCTCACAATCCCGTCGGATGATCCAGAAATGTCCACGGCACGTTGAACTTCTTCGAGAGTTGCGCGGCGAGCGCCTTCACGCCGAAGGTTTCGGTGGCGTAATGTCCGGCGTAAAACACGTTCACTCCCAAATCCTCCGCCAGCGCGTACGTCCAGTGCGGGCCTTCGCCAGTGATGAACGTGTCCACGCCTTCCGCCGCCGCCTGCTTCAACTCCGCGCCCGCGCCGCCCGTCACCACCCCAATGCGCCGGCAGACGGACGTTCCACCGGGCAACAGAATCGACGCGTGGCCCACCGCCTTCGTCAGGCGCGCGCTTAATTCATTTCGCGAAATTTTGGTTTGCGACTGCCAGCCGATGGGCCGGCCTTTCGCGAAGAAGAATGGCTGGAGTTTTTTGAGTCCAAGCGCGGCACAGAGCCGGGCGTTGTTGCCGAGTTGGGGATGCGCGTCGAGCGGCAGGTGCGAACTGTAAACCGCCAGATTATTTTCCAGCAACAACCGCAGCAGTTCAAAACGTTTGCCGGTCCACGGATGCGACGGACTCCAGAACAAGCCGTGATGCACGATCAGCAAATCCGCCCTGGCGGCCACGGCGAGTTTGGCCGTTGCCAGGCTTGCGTCCACCGCAGCGGCGATGCGCGTGACCTGACCGCGGTTTTCCACTTGCAGACCGTTCACCGCGCCATCCCAGTCGGTGAATTGATCCGTTTGCAACCAGCGGTCGCACTGGCGAACCAGCGCGGAAAGAGAAACGTTTGCCATGAGGTGATGAGAACAAATTGCGCGCGCAAAGCAAGGAGCGAACCGGCGCGCAAGCCGCCGCCGGAGCGGGCATTCTTTTTTTCACCTGCCTATTGAATTCCGCGACGGCCTCCTTATAGTCCGCTCCAATTGAGATATTGAAATGAGCGAACCGATCAGCGACAACGCGCCTTGGAGCATTCCAGCCGCCCGCAGCCTGTATAACATCGACCGTTGGGGCGCGAAATATTTTGACATCAACGACGCTGGCCACGTGGTGGCGACGCCCCTTCAGGAGGCGGGCGCGACGGTGGACATTACCGACATCATCGAAGAGGCCAAGGGGCGCGGCTTGAAATTCCCGCTGCTGATCCGCTTCCAGGATATTTTGCGGCACCGCGTCGAGTCGATCAATCACGCCTTCCGCAATTCGATCACAGAATTCAATTACCAGGGAAAATATCGCGGCGTGTTTCCAATCAAGGTGAACCAACTGCGCGAGGTCGTGGAGGAAATTCTCGACGCGGGCAAGCCGTTTCAATTCGGTCTGGAAGTTGGCAGCAAGCCGGAGTTGTTCGCGGGGCTGGCGATGCAAAGCCAGGCGGGCAGCCTCATTATTTGCAACGGCTACAAGGACGTTGGCTTCATCAAGATGGCGCTCATGGGCAACAAGCTGGGCAAAAAAGTCATCATGGTTGTGGAGAAACTGGAGGAACTGAAACAGATCATCACGGTGTCACGGCAGGTCGGCGTGGAACCGTTGATCGGCATTCGCGCACGGCTGTTGAGCAAAGGCGCGGGCAAGTGGGCGGAGAGCGGCGGGGAAAATGCGAAGTTCGGCCTGAGCACGGCGGAGTTGCTTGCCGCAACGGAACTGTTGCGCGCGGAAAAAATGGAGCATTGCTTTTGCCTGCTGCATTTCCACATCGGCTCGCAAGTGCCGGACATTCTCACGGTAAAAAAAGCGGTGCAGGAGGCGACGCGCTTTTACGCCAAGCTGCACAAGATGGGTTTTCCCATCGACTACATTGACGTCGGCGGCGGTTTGGGCGTGGACTACGACGGCAGCCGGTCGGCGTTTGACAGTTCCACCAATTACTCGCTGCAGGAATACACGAACGACATCGTGTATTACATCGCCGATGTCTGCAATGCGGAGAAAGTGCCGCATCCCGACATCGTCAGCGAGAGCGGGCGCGCGATTGTCGCGCATCACAGCGTGCTGATCGTCGAGGTCTTCGGCTCGATTGGCAAAGCGCGCGAGTGGGAGCACTTGAAGTTTGGCGACCATGAGCATCCGCTGGTGAAGGAGCTGCTCGACATCAAGAACCACCTCGCCAAATTGAACAAACTGGAGGCGTATCACGACGCGCTGGAGCGCAAGGAGGACGCCCACAATATGTTCACGCTCGGCCTCATGGAATTGCCCGACAAGGCGAAGATCGAAAACCTCTACTGGGAAATCGGCCAGGCCGTGGTGCTGAGTTTTCGCGGGCAAGCTTACATCCCCGATGAAATCCGCAAACTGGAAGACAGCCTCGGCGACCAGTACCTCTGCAACTTCTCCGTCTTTCAATCGCTGCTCGACCATTGGGCGCTCGGCCAGCTTTTTCCCATCATGCCCGTCAGCCGCCTCAACGAACGGCCCACCCGCGAAGCCACGCTGGTGGACATCACCTGCGATTCCGACGGCCAGATCAACAAGTTCATCGACCTGCGCGACGTGCGGGACACCTTGCCGCTGCATGCGCTCAAGGAGAATGGCAACGGGAAGGAGCAGTATTTTCTCGGATTCTTTTTGATGGGTGCGTACCAGGACATCATGGGCGACCTGCACAATCTCTTTGGCCGCGTCAACGAGGTGCATGTCTTCCTCGAACCCGACGAACCCACCGGCTATTACATCGAGGAAATCATCGAGGGCAACACCATCGTCCAGTCGCTCGCCGCCGTACAGTACGACGAGAACGAGTTGAAGCGGCAGATGAAGGCGCAAATCGACGAGGCCATCAAAGCGGACAAAATGAAACCCTCCGAAGGCATGCGCCTGCTCGATGATTACGAACGCGGCCTGAAGGAATATACTTATCTCTCCTTCTGAACTGGTGGAATGAAGAATGCAGAATCAACCTCAGCGCGCCCCGTACACTCGAATCTTCTTTCTCCTGTCTTCTATCTTCCATCTGCCTTCTCCGCATGGCTGACCCTGTACCCAACGCCGAATTGATGCGTTCGCTGGGGCGGCTCGTGCGCGGCCTCTCCGCGGTTTTTTGGGGCATGCCGATCACGCTGCTGGTTTCCGTGCAGGGTGCCGTGACCGACTGGCTGCGGCCAATGGGCATGTTTCCCCCCGTCCTCGGCAGCGCGTTGCTTTTTTTTGGACTGGTGCAAATGGGACATTTCCAAAAACAAGAGCGCATCTGGCAGACGGCGCTGGATCGCGCCAAACTGCTCGCCCTGGTCAACCTCGGCCTCTCCCCGTTCATCTATCTGTGGAACACGCTGCCGACGGAAACCTTCTTCGCCCAATCGGTGGCGGTATTGATGCTATCAAGTTTGCTCTTCCTGTTCAGCCTGAATCAGGTGTTGCAACGTCTGACCGCCATGCTGCCCGATGAAATGCTCCGCACCGAAACCAAACTTTTCGCCTCGCTCAATCGCTACCTATTGCTCACGCTCGTGACGTTGCTGGCGGTTTATTTTCTCCTCATCCACATCGATTCCCCGCCGCTGCTCGTGGAAGTGCTCTTGAATCTGCTTGAGTTGGGCCGACGTTGGATGCTGCTTTTCATGGTGCTGTTGCCGCTGGCCATGACCATGACGCTCGTCTGGAAAATCAAGGAAGTCGTGCTGTCGAGTGTGTTCGGGCAGGGGCTCTGAAAGAAGTCACTTCACCAGCCGGTACCAGTTGTCGCGCTGGCGCGGTTCGTAGCCGAGGTCGCGGATCAAACGCTGCATGTCAGCCACGCCCATCCGGAAGGTCGTGCCCGCCTGCGAAACCACGTTCTCCTCAATCATGATGCTGCCCAGATCGTTCGCGCCGTACTTGAGCGCGATCTGGCCGATCTCCGGCCCCTGCGTCACCCACGAGCTTTGAATGTTCGGAATGTTGTCGAGGTAAATGCGCGCGAGCGCCTGCATCCGCAAATATTCGTGCGCGCCCACCGTCGGAGCCTTGAGCTTGGTGTGCTCGGCTTGAAACGTCCACGCGATGAATGCGGTAAAGCCCTTGCTCTTGTCCTGCTGCGCCCGCACCCGCTCCAGATGTTCGATGCGCTCCTCCACCGTCTCGACGTGGCCGAACATCATCGTGGCCGTGCTCGCCAGGCTCAGTTGATGCGCCACGTCCATCACGCTCAACCAGTCGTCGCTCATGGCCTTGAGCGGCGCGATGCGCTGGCGGACGCGATCCACAAGGATTTCACCGCCGCCGCCGGGGATGGAGCCCAGGCCGGCCTTCACGAACTGCGAAATAATTTCCTCCAGCGGCAACCCGAACACTTCGCGAAAATGAATGAGCTCGCTGGGACTGAATCCGTGGATGTTGATTTGCGGAAATTTGCTTTTGATGTGGGCGAGCAGGTCGAGATACCACTGCAGCGAAAGTTTCGGGTGATGCCCGCCTTGCATCAAAATTTGCGTGCCGCCGAGCGCGATGGTTTCCTCGATTTTCCGATCCATCTCGTCGTGAGTGATGACATAGGCGTCGTCATCTTTCTCGACCCGATAGAACGCGCAGAACTTGCAATAGACGTTGCAAACATTGGTGTAGTTAACGTTGCGATCAACAATGTAGGTGACGATCTCGTTGCCGCGACCGTTGTAAGCGTCGGCCTTGGCGAGCTGGCGGCGGCGGTCGGCGAGCGCGCCGAGTTCTTCGAGCGGCAGATGATAAAGGCGCAACGCTTCGGCCTGGTTGATGCGCTGGCCCTCCCAGACTTTCGAGAGCAGCTCGTCGAGTGAAACGTCGCAATTCACGGAGAGAATTTAGCTGAACGACGGAACGAAACAAGCACGCGATGCGGACTGGCTTGATGCGAGTTGATTCAGGCAACACCGGATCACACGTCGATCACCGGCCCGCCACCGCCGCGGTCATCACGGTCCGGCGGCGGCGGAGGAGGTGGCGGCGGGCCGCGACGGACTTCCACGCGGGCGCTGCCGGTGCCGGTCAGGGAATTGAGCACCAGCGACACGAGGCTGATGACCAACGCGCCCCAGAAGGCGGGCCAGAAGCCGGCGACATGGAAACCCTTCACGAGACTGCCGACCATCCACAGCAGGAGCGCGTTGATGACCAGCATGAACAAGCCGAGCGTGAGAATCACCAGCGGCAGGGAAAGCAGCATGAGCAACGGTCGCAGAAACGTGGTGAGAATGCCCAGCAGCAACGAGGCCACGAAGAGCGCCGTGTTCGTATCACAAGTAATACCCGGCACGATTTGCACCGCGACCAGCACGGCGAGCGTGCTGATCAGCCAGCGTTGCAAAAAAACTTTCAGCGCCGAGGGCTTGTTATCCATGGTTCGCCTTTCCGCCAGCGGGTCGGGCGAGTTGGTAAATGTTCCGCACGCTCGAACGATGGGATAACCGGGCGGCAATGACAAGCGGGAAGCGCGCGGGGAAGCGTGCCGAGATTTCTGTCTATCGAGGGCGGATCAACAGGTAGGCGGCGTCGGTTTCAGGCCAGATATCCACGTCCTGGCAGCAGGCAGGAACCACGCAAAAATCGCCGGGTTTCAGTGGGAACTTGTTGCCGCCGGTGTCGATTTCCAACCGTCCCTTGATCAAGGCGATCACGAATAGGCCAATGCCTTCCGACTGAGGCCCCCAGTGCGCGCGATCATGGTTAAGAAAAACAGTGAACAACGGATTGTTACTCAACGTGAGGCCGCCAAATGGGTGTGCGTCTGGAAAATCTGTAGGTAACAGCGGCGGCTCGAAATCCGCGAAGTCAATCGAGGCCAGCGCCGGTTCGAGGTGTAACTCGCGCGGTTTCCCGTCCAGCCCAGCGCGGTTCCAATCGAAGACACGATAGGTCGTGTCGGAGTTTTGCTGGATTTCAAAAATGACATTCCCGCCGCCGAGCGCATGGACGCGACCACTGGGCAGAAACATGGCGTCGCCGCGTTTCACCGGCTGGCGATGGACGCACTCCGCCACGGTTCCATCGCGAACCTTCCGCTCAAACTCCGCGCGCGTGACGCCGTGCTTCAAGCCGACAAAAATCTCGGCGTCCGGCGCGGCGTCGGCCACATACCACATCTCGGTCTTGGGTTCGCCGCCGAGTTCGGCGGCTTTCGCGGCGGGTGGATGGACTTGAAGCGAGAGTTTTTCCCGCGCGTCGAGGATTTTCACCAGCAGCGGAAAGCGTTCGGATTTTTTCGCGGGCCGGCCCAGCAATTCCTCTGCGTGATTTTCCATGAGCCAGCGAAGGTCTTTGCCGGCGAGCGGGCCGTTGGCGATGACACTCACGCCTTCCGGACGGTCGGTGATTTCCCACGACTCGCCGATGGGGACGCCGGGCGGGAGGGGCTTGCCGTAAAGCTCCGACAGCTTGCGCCCGCCCCAGACGCGCTCTTTGAAGATGGGATGAAAGGTGAAAGGGTAAAGCATGAAACTGAAGAATTCAGAATGAAGAATGACTAGGGCATCGTAGGGCATCCAGAGAGACCAAGAAAGAAACCGATGATCCCAGCGATAATTACGTACCGAAACAGTTTGTCACTGCTTCCAGGTTTTGCGGCCTTACTCATCATCACGCCGCCGCCACCGGCTCCGGCTTCCGTTCCTCAAAATGGCCGAAGGCGCGGTATTTCGCGTAACGTTCGCGCAGACGGTCGCTGGTGGAGAGCGCTTCCAGTTGTTTAAGCTGTTTGACCAGTTGTTCCTTGAGCGTCTTAGCGGCGACGGCGGGGTCGTTGTGCGCGCCGCCGATGGGTTCAGGCACGATCTTGTCCACCAAGCCCAGTTCAAGCAAATCCTTGGCGGTGATCTTCAACGCTTCCGCCGCCTTGGGTGCCGCCGAGCGGTCTTTCCAGAGAATGGCCGCGCATCCTTCGGGGCTGATGACCGAGTAGTAGGCGTTTTCCAAAATGAGCACGCGATCCGCCACGCCGATGCCGAGCGCGCCGCCGGAACCGCCTTCGCCGATGACCACGGCGATGATGGGCACCTCGAACAGCATCATCTCGCGCAAATTGACGGCGATGGCCTCGGCGATGTGGCGTTCCTCCGCACCGACGCCGGGATACGCGCCCGCCGTGTCGATGAGCGTGATGATGGGCAGGCCGAATTTGTCCGCCAGCCGCATGAGGCGAAGCGCCTTGCGATAGCCTTCCGGGTGGGCGGAACCGAAGTTGCGGAGGATGTTTTCCTTGGTGTCGCGCCCCTTTTGGGTGCCGATGACCATCACCTTGCGGTCGCCCAAGCGCGCAAAACCGCCGATCATCGCCCGGTCATCGGAATAAAGCCGGTCGCCGTGCAGCTCGCTGAAATCCGCGAAGGTGGCCTGGCAATAATCCAGCGCAAAGGGACGCTTGGGATGCCGGGCCAACTGGACGCGCTGCCAGGCGGTCAGATTGGTGTAGATGTGCTTCCGGGTTTCCTCGATCTTCTTATTGATTTGCCGTACTTCCTCGTCGAGGCTGATGCCCATCGAATGCTTTTCGGGATGCTTTTCCAGCTCATCCAACTTGCGCTGCAATTCCAAAATTGGCTTTTCGAAATCAAGCTGATGTTTCATCGCCGCGAATTTTAGTCGCCCGGCCCGATTCCTGCAACCGTGAATTCTGCGATGAAAATGCCGATTAGATGGTTGAAAAAGGTTTTTACGCGGAAAACCGGCTTGCGAAACGAATCTTTTACGATAATGATTCACTGTCACCCAGTGAACCGAATGCTATGACGACACTTCTTTACGCCATCGGCCAGGCGGTTTTCATTCGCACCGACACCCCGGACTACGCGGAAGCCACCATCCCGTTCGCTTCGCTGGAAGAGATGGTGCTCGTCTGCTCCCAACCCCGGCCCAATCTGACCCTCGAAAAGATCGTCGTCTATGGCATGACCGGCAACGAACCCATTGCGCTGACGCTGGGCTTCATCTCCGCGAGCCAAGGCCAGCGGTCGGGAAATTCCCACGCGGTCAAAGGTTAGAGGGAGCGCCGATCCCCCAGATCGGCAGGATTGCTCAAGGTGCGGGCTAATTCCGTTCACTTCGTTCCCTCCGATTTGATGTCGGTAAAAATGACGGTGTGTTCCCGCATCCGAAGTACGCGGGCCAAAGGCGTCCCGCTTACCGGCTTCAACGATTCACCCAACGCCCACTCCTTGCCCACGCCCGAAGCCAGCACCCAGACTTGCCGTGCAGCGGCGATGGCTGCGTAGCCCAAAGTGATCCGCCGGGGCGGTGGCTTCGACGCCGTGACCGCGCGATAGACTGCCGGGGCCGCCATGATTTCTTCTGCTTCGCCCGGAAAGAGCGAGGCCACATGGCCATCCTCGCCCATACCAAGGAAGATCAGATCAAGCATCGGCTGTCCAGCGGCATTGAGCGGGGCTAACCGGCGTAACTCGGCTTCGGCTTCAGCTGCCGCGAACTCCGGCAGTTCCTCGCCTCGGATGCGGTGGATTTGGCGTTCGGCGATGCCCAGCGGTTGAAACAGAAACTCATTGGCCACGGCAAAATTGCTTTCGGCATTTTGCGGCGGCACGCAGCGTTCATCTCCCCAGAAGAAGTGGATGCCAGCGAACGACTGCTGGCGGAACCGTGAAGTCGCGGCGACAGCGGAGTAGAAAGCCTGAGTTATGCGTCCGCCTGCCAACGCCACACAATAAGGAGAAGTGCGTGGAGGCAGAACCGCCAATTCAGCCAGCCAACGCCCGGCGGCCGTGGCCGCCAATGAGGTCGAGTCAATGCAGGAGACGATTTCGCGATTTGCCATGCGCATGAGTCCTATCCCAATTCCTTCACAAAAAGGTTCATCTCCACCAATTCCGCGAATCCTTCGTCGGACATGATTTTTCCAAGTTGCCGCCAGCCTTGAGAAGCGTAGTAGCGGGGAAGAAATCCCGTTCCCGTGCCGCACTCCAGATAAGCTAGCCTGGCTCCGCACGTCTTCAAATGTTCTTCAGCCAGGCGCATGGTCTCTCTGCCTATGTTCCGGCCCGCATACGAAGGGTGTGAAGCCAAAGCGCAAACCCACCAACAGTCGCCTGGCTCCAGCCAGGCGGCGTAAACATCAACCGTCGGCTCGCGCTTCAAGCAAACGGTGGACACAAGCTGGCCCTCGGAAAACAATCCAAAATTCTGCCCAAGCTCTTGTCGCTGCCGAAAGTCAGCCAGTGGAAACAGTTCGCTCTCCTGTCGGATGCCTCGCGCCTTCTCCCACAAGGATCGCGCCCTCAAGATCTCGAAGGCGGGAAGGAGTTCCTCGTCGCAGAGTGGCCGAAACACATACCCGCTCATGTAATCGGCTGCGGATCGCGCCACACATGGTTCCGCTTGGCGAGCAAGTCCTCGGCGGCGACTGGTCCCCAGGTTCCAGCGGAGTAAAACTCCCGGTTCGTCAGCGCCTTGCCTTCCCAACCTTTGCGAATGGCATCGACGATGCCCCACGCCGTCTCCACCTCGTCGCGGCGGATGAACAGCGTCGCATCGCCCGCCATCGCTTCGAGCAGCAGCCGCTCGTACGCCTCCGGAGTGTACGCGCCGAACTCGGTGTTGTAGCTGAAATGCATCCGCACCGGGCGCACGCTCAAACTCGTGCCCGGCACCTTACCGTTGAAGCGCAGCGAAATTCCCTCGTTGGGCTGCAAGCGCAGCGTGAGCGCGTTGGGATCAAGCTTCGAGCCGCATTGGGCGGCGAACAGCACGTTCGGCGTGGGCCGGAATTGAATCCGCACTTCACTCGCGCTCAACGGCAAGCTCTTGCCGGTGCGCAAATAAAACGGCACGCCGGACCAGCGCCAGTTGTCGATGAACAGTTTCAACGCCACGTAAGTTTCCACATTGGAATCCGTCTTCACCTTCGTCTCCTGGCGGTAACCGGGACGCAACTGCCCGTCCATCATGCCGGCGAAGTATTGCCCGCGCACAACCTGTTTCGCCACGTCGGACGGACTGAGCGGGCGGATCGATTTGAGCAGTTTCACCTTCTCGTCGCGGATGGCTTCCGCTTCGAGCGACACGGGCGGCTCCATGGCGATCAGCGAGAGCACTTGCAGCAAATGGTTCTGCACCATGTCGCGGATGGCACCGGCCTCCTCGTAGTAGCCGCCGCGCGAGCCGACGCCGAGCTTCTCACTCACGGTGATCTGCACATGATCCACCGACTGCCGGTTCCAGAGTTGCTCGAAAATGGAATTGGAAAAGCGGAACATCAAAATGTTCTGCACCGTCTCCTTGCCCAGATAATGATCGATGCGAAAAACCTGCCGCTCGTGCGCGAAGCGGGTGAGGTCGTTGTTCAACTCGCGCGCCGACGGCAGGTCATGGCCAAACGGTTTTTCCACCACAATGCGCTGCCAGTGCCCGACGGTTTCCTCGCGATGCAACAAGTCGGCCCCGTGCAAATGCTCGACCACTTCGGCAAACTGGCTCGGTGACGTGGCGAGATAGAAAAGCAAATTGCGTCGCAGCGCTTCACTGCCGAAGCCGGCGAGTTGCCCGCCCAATTTCCGATACGCTTCGGCATCGCCGAACTCGCCCTGGCAATAATGCACGTTCGCGGCGAACTCCGTCCAGACCGCGTCGTCCACCGGTTTGGTGCGTGAGAACTGGTCCGCAGCCGCGCGCAACTCCTCGCGAAAAGAGGTGTCGCTCTTCTCGCGGCGCGCGAAGCCGATCACGCGGTATTCGGACGGCATCTGCTTCTCCTTGTGCAAATGGTAGAGGGCGGGGATGAGTTTGCGCGCGGTGAGATCGCCGCTCGCGCCGAAGATGACGATGGTACAGGGTTCCACCGCCTTGCGCCCTTCGTCGAGGCGGCAGGTCATCAATTCTTCGAGCTGTTCGTTTTCTTCCATGGCCGGAGAGTGAACCCGTGCAGCGGAGAATTCAATCATTCTTGCACCTACCCACCAATTCGAGGCAAGGCCAGTCTGATGTAGGTGTAGCTCTGCTTCCTTTCGTGTCGCGTTCGCAACCGAGACCACGCTTCGCGAAGCGAACGACCATGCTTGGGCCACCAGCTTGTGGCGGCTTGGGAAGCCTCACCTGACCCAGCGCCGAAGCAATTTTGCAGGCACGCGCGCTGCATTGGTTGGCGCGTACAGTTCAAACTCGCCGCTCACACTGGGGGGTGACCGCTCACGGTGATTGAGGATCCCTTTACATTTTCTGAGGGCATACCTTCCACAAACATTTTGATGACTAATAATCCAATAATAAACGAGGTAATCAAGATTGTGATTACAAGAAATGACAATGACGTTGAAATTGACTTCGCCTGGTATGAAATATCATTGGCTACTTCTAAAACTTGGGCGTCTCCCTTTGCATTACCAATCGCAAGAGCAATCGCCTCAGGATCGCTCAGATATCTACTTGCACTTCCCCCAGCTTTGATTGCACTCAGACATTGTAGTGTCAGGATCGCACAAATCAGAAGCAGTTGAATTATTTGTTTTATTTTCATGGTATATCTCTCAGCGTCTACCTTGTGCGCCCAGCTAATTCTGAGACCAAAATAAGAGAGAAGTGGTTGACACTTTTGGTTTTTGGCAAACGACGATCAGGCCGCTGGCAGCGAAGCCATGATTCCACGGTGACCCGCCACAAGGTGGCGGGAGCGGGATGATGTCCAATGGCCATGCTTTCGACTGTCGCTCCAAACGGCTGAAGCAGCAACCGGAAAATGGTGCGGCGCTGGCGCGGGGACCGGACTCGGCTTCACCTGGTTCTTGAACTGCGGCAGCGACATCCCAGCACGGGCCGCAGGTTTTCCCACGCGGCGGTTACGGACGCGCCCGGCGCAAGAACCTGCGCGTTTGAACCGAGAGTCCGCAGGTTATCAGCGGGAACTTTCAGACGGGGGCCCCAAGTCCGCAGACAATGGCCAGGAATCTCTGGGTTTGAACCGGGTGCACGCAGGTTCCGGGTCGTTGTCCACGCGCTTGGAGTCGGAACCTGGACGTTCCGAAGCGGAACGCGAACGTTGTTGGTGTGGTCGGGGGTGTTCTTGGCGTAAAACTTGGCGGCGAAAGCGTGAGCGGACGGCTTGCATTTCGCCAGCAACTCAAATACCTTCACGTCATGCGCCAGCCAGCCAGCAAACGAAAGAAGCTCGATTACCCGGAAGTAACCAATGGCACGCGCTGGGCCGCCGAAGCGCGCCGGCTCGCCAGCAAATTATCCCCCGAACAAGAGGCTGAGCATGTTCGGCGCGCAATGGCCAAGGTCTATGGCGGCAAGCAGAAAGAAGTCACTGGCGCTTGATACCAACCTCCTGCTCGACCTCGCCGAGGGAAGCGACTTCGCCCACGCTTTCAGGGAGGAATTTGCCGGGCGGGGTTACAGTCTGATTATTCCACCGACGGTTCTTGCGGAGTTGGAAGCACTTGTGAGGGCAGGTCGCACGCCGCAATGTGAGTTCGCAAACACGGCCATGGAAAAGCTCGCGGCTTGGGAATGTCAGCCGTTCATGTTGTCCGCCACGAAGCTTGCCATGGCCCATCGTTTCGCGGAACGGTTGCTCGACCTGCGGCTCATCCCTGAAACCGAACGCAACGACGGGAAGATTCTGGCCCAAACTTCTCTCGTTCAAATTCCGTTGCTGGTCACTTCCGACAAACATTTGCTGGACAATGACGAGGAGGTGCTGTTGCTCGCCTTTAACGACGCTGATCTGTTTCCGGTTCATCCGGCGCATCCAAAAAGATTGCTGAAGGCATTGCGATAATTTCAGTTCTATTTCCGTTTCCGCCACCAGAGCATCAACTCCAGTCCGGTGCGGTTCGGATAGGAGCGCGGCACCCATTCGGCCAGCAACTCGAAGTGCGGCGAGAACCGCTGGAGCAATTCCTCGCGCGTGGTGCCAAAGGGCGGGCCGTCGGTGTCGGGTATGAGATAATTCACGGCCAGATATTGGCCGCCGGGTTTGAGCCAGCGACCCACGGCGCGGACGTAATCTTCGCGTTGCGCCGGATCAATCGCGCAAAAGCAGGTGTGCTCGAAAACCCAGTCGAACAAAGCGGGCGGCTCATCGCGAAGAAAGTCGCCGAGGCGAAATTCCGCGCGCAAACCCGTCGCCACCGTTTTCTCCTGGGACAACTTTACGGCGCTGGGCGCGATGTCGCAGCCGGTCACGTCAAAGCCCGCCCTGGCCCACGCCCGCGCGTCGTGACCAAGGCCGCATCCCGGCACCAGAACCGATCCGCGTTCCACTTCCGGATGGGCCACCAGAAAGTCCGCCAGCCCAGGCGAAGGCTCGCCCTTTTCCCACGGCATGTCACCGCTTTGATAGCGGACTTCCCACTCATTGTCGCTCATGGTTTCCAATTTGGTTGGCAGGCACCACCAACACAAGGTGGAAGTTTCCACCGCGCGATGAACGGACAAACAGGGTGATTCCAAACTGATCTTGATATGCTGACTTGATTCATTATCAGTCTCGAAATCAAGTTAGAGTTGAACTGCACGGGGTCTCACGAATCCGGTGGAAATAATTGGCAAATAAGCTTGTCGCCCGCCCATCGTGGCATAACGTCACCGCAGATGAATCCGCTGAGAAATCCATTCTCTTTGAACCGCGCAGCGTCAAAAAATCAAACTCCTGTCAGCGGCATCCAGCAGGTGGATTGACGCTTCACCTCCCGCCCCAACCCGCCAACCCGAACCTCCCATGCGAAGTTCCAATCCAGTTCTCAACGACAAAACGTTCGCTGGCCTGCGCGAAAGCACTGGCCGCATGACCATCAACGGCACGGTCACGCGCGCTCTCATCCTGCTCGTAATCGTCTTCGGTACCGCGTTGTTCACTTGGGACCGGGTGCGCTCGGGGGATGTCGCCGGAGCCATGCCGTGGGTGCTCGGCGGGGCTGTCGGCGGCTTCATTTTCTGTCTCATCACCTGCTTCGCCAAACCCGCAGCGCCGTTCACGGCGCCCCTTTACGCGATCTGCGAAGGACTTTTCCTGGGCGCGCTTTCGGCACTCATGGAGGCGAGGTTCAAAGGCATTGTGCTCGACACGGTGCTGCTCACTGGCGGCACGCTCTTCGGTTTGCTCATGGCCTATCGCAGCGGCCTCATCAAGGCGACGGAGAATTTCAAACTAGGCGTCTTCGCGGCGACCTTGGGCATCGGGCTGGTCTATCTCGTCGGCTTCGTGATGGGATTGTTGGGGAAGAACATCCCTTACATCCACGAGTCGGGCTGGATGGGCATTGGGTTCAGCCTGTTCGTGGTCGTCATCGCAGCGCTGAACCTCGTCCTGGACTTCGACTTCATCGAGCAGGGCGAGGCAACGGGCGCGCCGAAATACATGGAGTGGTATGCCGCCTTCGGCCTGATGGTCACACTCATCTGGCTTTACATTGAGTTCCTCCACCTGCTCGCGAAGCTGCGGCGGTAGCTTTGCCCCGCGCGAACGCGATGAAGCTATCCAAGCCTCCAGCACGGTTGTTGAATCGCAAGGTGCCATGCGGGAATCCGACCTAAAGAATTGCTCGGTGCTGCTGCTGACGTGGCACGGGACCACGATGCTCTCCATCCTGCGTTCGCTCGGACCGGAGGTGAAGCGAATCGTCCTACTAATCGGGTTCCCCAACCCGGTGATTGCCCGCTCGAAGCATGGCCGCCCTTATCTGGAATTCCCATCGGATATCGGTGATGACGCTCTCGTAGCCCGGATCGAAACCGTCGCCTCGGAGCATGGCTGCCAGGTCTTGTTTCCGTGCGACGATCTCGGGGTTCAATTCACCGTGCGGAATCGGACACGGCTCGAACAGCGACTCCGGCTCACTCCCGTGTCATCCGCCGCGTCCCTCGCCTTGGCCGGCAACAAGGCGCGACTGACCAGCTACCTTTCGGAACTGGGGATTGACCACCCGCGAAGCGTCATTTCGTCCGCCGGCGAAAGACCGGCCCCGGCCCGTTTGCAGTCACTGCGTCTGCCCGTAATCGCGAAGGCAGCCCAGATGAGCGGCGGTAAGAGTTTGTACCGCTGTGAAACTCCAGCCCAGATCGCGGCGGCCTGTGATCGCCTCGCCAGAGAAGGCCAGCCGTTTCTCGTACAGGAATGGATCAACGGACCCGACGCGGACTGCAGCATTCTGGCGTTGAACGGCCGGATTCTGGCCCACACCACCCAGCGATCCATCTCCAAGGATCCAAAGTTTGCTCCCGCAGGCGAAATCATGTTGGAGGAACATCCCGCTTTGGTCGAAGCCACCGCCAAGATTGCGACGGCGCTGAACTGGAGCGGCCTCGCGCACTTGGATGCAGTTCTGGATGTCGAGGAAGGCCGCTACAAGGTTCTTGAAATCAATCCCCGCTGCTGGGGCAGCCTGCTGGCGTCCACTGCGGCGGGCGTGAATTTTCCGAAATTAGCCGTTCAGACCGCGCTGGGCATTCCATTTTCACGTCCCACGTTGAAGCCTCAGCGTTTCTATGCTGGTGGGCTTGGGCTCCGCCGGGTCTTGGGGATCGATAGTCCGCGCTGGCGGTTGCATGAGACGGACGTTCCGTACTTCCTGCGGGATCCCCTGCCGGAATGGACCTCCCGAAGACTCGCCCGCCTCAGCCGAGTAAGAGAGTAAGCCGAGGTTGTTTCTCTTGAATTGCGGTCGAATCTTTTGCCCGGCAAGCCAAGCCGTCAACTCTGGGTTTGCTCCCTGAACTGATTCCTGCCCTTCACGAGCGCGCGCTGGCTCACCTTTTCAAACCGCCTTGCCCGCCGCTTTCATCCGCTTGGCGCGCTGGCCCAAGGCGTCGTAGGTGGCGTATTTGTAAATCTCCGTCAGCGTCGGGTAGTTGAAACAAGTCTGGATAAACAAATCCGCGCCGGCCTGCATCAACAGCGCCGTCAAGCCCACATGCACGAGTTCGCTGGCCTGTTCGCCGATCACATGCACGCCCAGCAGCCGCATGTCTTCCTCGTGAAAGATGAGTTTGATGAAGCCGTCTTTGTCGCCGATGATTTGTCCGCGCGCATTCGAGCTGTAACGCGCCCGGCCCACCACGTACGGAATGTTCTTCTTCGTAAGGTTCTCCTCCGTCTCGCCCGCCATGGAGCATTCGGGAATGGTGTAGATGCCGTACGGAAGAATATGCGCGAGTTGGTTTTTGTATTTCAGATCGAAGGCGTGAACCATCGCCACGCGCGCTTGTTCCATCGAAGTCGAGGCCAGCGCCGGGAAACCCACGACATCGCCGACCGCGTAAATGTGGGGCACGCTGGTCTGGTAATGTTCGTTGACTTCGAGGTTCCCCCGCGGGCTGGGCTGGACGCCGACTTTCTCGAGGCCGAGGTTGGCTGTGTTGCCCGTGCGGCCCGTCGCGGCGAGAATCGTGTGCATCGCGAGCGTTTTGCCCGACTTCAAACGGACGGCGAAGGTTTCCTCCGCTTTAATCGATTCGATGGCATCAGGCATCAGCATTTCGATGCCCATCGCTCTCATGTTATCGGTCAGCACCTGCACCACTTCCACGTCCATGAAACCGAGCAGGCGGTCGCGGCCCTCGACGAGGCTGACCTTGATGCCGAGCGCGGAGAACATGCAGGCGTATTCACAGCCGATCACGCCGCCGCCAGCGATCAGCATCGTCGGCGGAATGTCGCGCAGGTTCAAAATGGTGTCCGAGTCATACACACGCGCATCGTGAAACGGAATTGTCGCCGGATGATGCGGATGCGAACCGGTGGCGATAAGGATGACCTCGCCTTTGATGTGCGCCGTCGGCGAATGGCTCGGCGTGATGGCGATGGTGTGGGCATCGGCGAACGCCGCCACGCCGCTGTAAAGGTCCACCTTGTGGCGCTTCAAGTTTTCGGCGATGCGCGCCCGCTCGCTTTGCACCACGAGCCGTTCGCGGTAAAGGAAATCGCGCGCCGTCACCTTGTCTTTGAGATTGAAACTGATGCCGTACAGTCCGCGCTGCTTGAAGCCGGAGAGGTAAAGCGCGGATTCGCGCAGCGTCTTGGACGGGAGCGTGCCGGTGTTGGCCGCCGCGCCGCCCAGCACCGGTTCCTTTTCGATGAGCGCGACTTTCTTGCCGAAATAAGCCGCCTGTGCCGCGCCCTTTTCCCCGGCGGGGCCGGAGCCGATGACGATCAAATCGTATTTCTTTTCTTCCATAGCAACCGTGGGTTGGTGGGACGGCGTTGTTGCCCGGCTTGATTGAATACGGATGATAACGCGCGGCGGCGGCGGGGCAATATTAAAAAGTCCGCGCGGCGTTGGAGTTCATGCTTTAGCATGATGGCCGTCCGGAACAGCCTGAAGGCTGAACTCCAACAGATTCGCTCGACCCACTAAAATGCCTCGCGTAATGCAACCTCACCGGCAAAGTTTTCGCTTGTCGGGCTTTGGTTCCAACGCAATCGTGACGCCGTGAGTTCCCACAAAATCACGCCCGCCACCCTGCGCGCCATGAAACAACGCGGCGACAAAATCGCGGCGTTGACGGCCTACGATTTTGCCATGGCGAAGCTGCTCGACGAGGCGGGTGTCCCGGTGATCCTCGTCGGTGATTCGCTCGGCATGGTGACGCTCGGCTATCCCGACACGACGCACGTGACGATGGCCGACATGGAGCACCACGCTCGCGCCGCGGCCCGGGCCAAGCCGCGCGCGCTGCTGGGCGGTGATCTGCCGTATCACAGCTACGAGACGCCGGAACAAGCGGTGGCCAACGCGCGACGTTTGATCATGGCGGGCGCGGAGTTCGTGAAGGCCGAGGGTGGACGCGAAATCCTGCCACAGGTGCGCGCAATCCTCGCGGCGGACATCCCGTTCATGGGACACCTCGGCATGTTGCCGCAGCATATCTTGGAAGAAGGCAAATACCGCATCAAAGGCCGTGACGACGCGGGCCGGGCGAAGCTGCTGGCGGACGCGGCGGCGTTGGCGGAGGCCGGAGCGTTTGCCATCGTGTTGGAACTGGTCACGCCGCCGGTCGCGAAGGAGATTTCACAAAGCATTTCCATTCCCACCCTCGGCATCGGTTCGGGGCCGGATTGCGACGGGCAGATTTTGGTCACGAACGATTTGCTCGGCACGTTTCCGTGGTTCACGCCGAAGTTCGTGCAGCCGAAACTGAATGCCGCCGAACTGATGAAGGCGGCGGTGACGGAATGGACGAAGACAATTTGATTTAACCACCAAGGCCCAAAGGCAGTTCATGAAAAAACTCTCCCATCTCGACGCCCACGGCGAAGCCAGCATGGTCGATGTCTCGGCCAAGCCGGTGATGCAGCGCGAGGCCGTGGCGCGCGGCGAAATCCGTTTGCAACGCGCCACGCTGCGACTGATCGAATCGCACACCATCGCCAAAGGCAACGTGCTGGCCACCGCGCGGTTGGCGGGCATTCTCGCCGCGAAAAAGACCGGCGAACTCATCCCGCTGTGCCATCCACTGCCGATCACACATTGCGAAGTGCAATTTGAAATTCCAAAGTCGCAGGATCGCATCGTCATCACAGCGTCGGCGAAGATCACGGCGCAAACCGGCGTCGAAATGGAGGCGCTCACCGCCGTCACCGTGGCGGCACTGACGATTTACGACATGTGCAAGGCGGTGGACAAAGCCATGGTCATCGGACGTGTGAAGCTCCTGTCGAAAACGAAACGTCCGTTTTAATCACAACTGCCGCGACCATTTACAACGCCAGCAGCAGCTTCTTAATTTCGTTCAGCCGCGCCTTGGCTTCCCTCTTCACTAACCGGGGAAACTTGCCGCCGAGCGTAAGAAAATCGCCTTGGCGCGTGATCATCAACTTGTCCTCCTTGGTTTCCACCGCTGAGATCGCGCGGTCGGCGGCGAGAATTTTCAATTCACCCGCCAGCAACAACAGTTCAACCGGTGGCGGCAACGGGCCGAAGCGGTCACGCAACTCGGCGCGCAGCGTGTCCACGCCCGCCTTGTCCGTTGCCTGCGCCAGCTTGCGATACACTTCGATGCGATGTTGCGGCTCGCGGATGTAGGCGTGTGAAATGTAGGCGGCAACCCTGCCAATTGCCGATGGCGAATTGCCGATTGCTGGTTGGGAATCTAAGTCCGGTTCGTTGCCGATGTACGTCATCACTTCGCGCGGCACGTTGACCGATGGTTTCTCCGGATTTGAACTCCGAACTTTGGACTCTGAACTCTGAACGCTCGTTTCCTCCCCCGGATTGAGCGCGAGAAAATCCAGCCGCATTTCCACCTCGACACGATGCTTCACCTTCTCGCCCTTGAGCGACGCGACGCTTTGCTTGAGCAACTGGCAATACAGATCGAAGCCCACCGCCGTGATGTGGCCGCTTTGCTGCGAGCCAAGCAGGTTGCCCGCGCCGCGAATCTCCAGATCGCGCATGGCAATTTTGAAGCCACTGCCCAGTGTCGAATACTGCTTGATCGCGCTCATCCGTTTGCGCACGTCGGCGAGCAGACTGGCGTGGCGCGGCAATAGGAGATAAGCGTGCGCCTGGTGTTTGTAGCGGCCCACCCGCCCGCGCAACTGGTAAAGCTCGCTCAAGCCAAAGCGATCGGCGCGATCAATGATGATCGTGTTCGCGTTCGGAATATCCAGCCCGCTCTCGATGATGCTGGTCGAAAGCAGCACGTCGGCGTCGCCGTTCACGAACTTCGTCATCACTTCCTCCAAGTCGTCCGCGTGCATCTGGCCGTGACCAACGACAACGCGAGCTTTCGGCACAAGCTTGGCAAGCGTTTGTTTCATCGCGTCAATCGTCAGCACGCGGTTGTGCAGAAAATATACCTGGCCGCCACGATTCAATTCGCGCTGGATGGCATCGCGAATCAACCGCTCGTCGTAATGCGTGACGATCGTTTCCACTGGCAAACGGTCGTGCGGCGGCGTTTGAATCGTGCTCATGTCGCGTGCGCCCGTCAGCGCGAGGTAAAGCGTACGCGGAATCGGCGTGGCGCTGAGGGTGAGCACATCGACGAGTTTGCGAAGCTGCTTGAAGCGTTCCTTGTGCAACACGCCGAAGCGTTGCTCCTCGTCCACGACGACGAGGCCGAGGTCTTTGAACGCGATGTCCGCCTGCACCAGCCGGTGCGTGCCGATGACGATGTCCACCGCGCCCACCGCGAGGTCGCCGATGACTTTCGTTTGCTCGCGTCGCGTACGAAAACGTGAGAGCAACTCGACGCGCACTGGATAATCCGCCATGCGCTCGCGAAACGTGTTGAAGTGTTGCTGCGCGAGAATGGTTGTCGGCACCAGAATGGCGACTTGCTTGCCACCCATCACGGCCTTGAACGCCGCGCGGATGGCGACCTCCGTTTTACCGTAGCCCACGTCCCCGCAGATGAGGCGGTCCATCGGCTTGGGCGCTTCCAAATCATTTTTGGTTTCGAGAATCGCGCGCGCTTGATCGAAGGTTTCCTCGTAGATAAACGAGCCTTCAAACTCCCGCTGCCACGGCGTGTCCGCGCCGAACGCGTGGCCGGCCTGCGCCGCGCGCGCGGCCTGGATGTGGAGCAATTCCGCCGCGAGATCGCGCACGGATTTTTCCGCGTGCGCCTTGGCCTTCGCCCAACGCCCGCCGCCTAATGTGTTGAGCGGCGGACGCGCCTTACCCGCACCGACGTATTTGCTGATGAGGTGCGATTCGGTGAGCGGCACGTAGAGCTTCGGCGGTGATTGCCCGAAATCGTGCGCCGCGTACTCGATGACGAGGCATTCCTGGCCAGAGTCGGGTTTGGGGTCTGGCGTCTCGGGTCTCGTACTTGGCGAAGCCAGCGGCAATATTTTTAACCCGCAGTACCGCCCGATGCCGTGCTGCAAATGGACAACGTAATCGCCTTCCGCCAAATCCGCGAAATCGATGTCCAGCGCCGAGCGCGCGGCGACGGCATGAGGCGACTTGAGCCGGCGCGGGCGTTGCACCTTGTAGCGTCCGAAGATTTCGGCGTCGGTGATGATGACCAGCTTCGCTTCCTCGCACAAAAACCCGCGCGCGAGCGAGCCGATTCGGCTCTGGGGTTTGGTGGCTGGAACCTGGGGTCTGGGGTCTGGCGTCTGGCGTCTGGGAGGGCGCGCTTCCTGCCCCAAACGCGAGACGCCAGACCCTGGACCCAATTCTGCAACTCCCAGTTCCATCTCCTTCCAAATTTCCTCGAACCGCTGCCGCTCGCCGTCAGTGTTGCAGAAGACATGGACCGCGAAGCCCTGCCGCAACCAGCGATGCAGTTGCGCGAAAAACTCACGCCGTTGCGCCTCGGCGATTTGCGGCTCCAACGCGCGCTCGCCCAACGGACGAAAAGCGTCGAGCGAACTGAACCACCGAGCGCCGAGCCACGGCTCTGCTGGTTGGAGTTCACGCTTTAGCGTGTCCTCCAAACAAGCTGAAGCTTGAACTCCAGCCTCGCCGTCACTCACTTCGATGGTCGTCATCTCTCGAGTCCGGAGTTGCTCGCGAAACTCCGGCCACGGAACGAAGAACGGATCGCCCTCCGGCACTTGTGCGGCGTAGGCTTCGGCCTGCGCCGCGACCGAGTCCGGCTCGCAGAGCAGAAAGATGGTTTCCGCCGGCAGGTGGTCGAGCAGAGTTGCCAAAGGAGCGCGGTCTTCAGGCCGCTTCAACGCTCGTTCTCCGAGCAACGACGCAAGACCTGACGCCTGTTCATCTTTGGGCGGCGAAGCGGCTTGAAGGCCGCGCTCCGCCTCGCGTTTCAAAATTCCAAGTTCGCCCGCTGGCGGCAGCGTCACGACGGATATCTCTTCACGTGAGATTTGTGTCAGCGGGTCGAAATGACGGAGCGATTCCAATTCGTTGCCAAAGAACTCCAAACGCACCGGCCACGGACTCGTGAGCGGAAACACGTCAAGGATGCCGCCACGCAAAGCGATCTCGCCCTTCTGCGTCACCTGCGCTTCCGGTTCGTAGCCTTGTTCCTCCAGCCACTCGACGAGATCAAGCGGTTCTTGGCGGTCGCCGCGCCGCAGTGTGCGGGTGCGCGCCGCGATGGCGCCGGGCGCGAAGGTGCGCTGAACCAAGGCGATAACGGAAGTGACGATGATGGGAGATGGCAAATGGGAGTTGGCCGATCGGGAAGACAAAACGACGAGTGTTTCCAACCGTTCACTGATGACGTCGGCATGCGGGAGCTTCGATTCGTGCGGGAGAATTTCCCAAGCAGGGAAGAACAAGGGGCGAGGTGGGAGAGGCGAGGTGAGAGCCGTTGAGCATTCGGTTCGCCCCTCTGCCCTCTCAACTCGCCCTTCACCCAGCCACGTCTCGATATCTTGCTGGAAGCTTTCCTGCGTCTTGAGTCCTTCGGTAACAACAACGATGGGCCGCCGGGGAAAAAGCCGTTGCAACAGCACGGCGAGAAACGGCTGGGCCGCGGCGCAAACGCCGCCGCACGACCATGCGCCGCCCGCCTCCACGCGCCGTTGCAGAGCCTGCACGGCGGGAGTTTGAACGGCTGCGGCGAAGGGATCGCCCTTCGCCGGCGGAGTTTTCACGGACGCCAAACAGGCCAAAGCTCGCAGCCGCAGTGCGGCGCGTCAAGCTGCGGAGCAGCGAGCTTTCGGATGACACGCTGCGCGAATTCATGCTTCAATCGGCGCGATGCGAAATCCTATCATCGTCGCGCTGGATGTTCCCCTCCTGGATGCCGCGCTGAAACTGGCGGAGCAACTCGCGCCCGTGGTCGGCGCTTTCAAGATCGGCAAGGAGTTGTTCACCAGCGCCGGGCCGGAAGTGGTGCGGCGCATCCGCAGCACGGGTGCGGCGGTGTTTCTCGACCTGAAATTTCACGACATCCCGAACACGGTGGCCAAAGCGGTTGAAGCGGCGGTGCAGCTCGACGTACAGATGCTCACCGTCCACGCGAGCGGCGGTTCCGCCATGATGCGGGCGGCAGAGCAGGCGGCGCAGGAAAGCGCGCAGAAACTGGGACGACCCACGCCGTTGGTGCTCGGCGTGACGGTGTTGACGAGCATGGACACCAACGATCTCGCTGAGATTGGCGTCGAGGCGAACGTCGCGAAACAAGTCGAACGGCTGGCCATGCTCGCGGCGAAAGCCGGGCTGCGCGGACTGGTTTGTTCTCCGTTGGAAATCACGTCGCTGCGCCAGCTCATTCCATCCACGATGCAACTGGTCACGCCCGGCATCCGCCCCGCCGCGAGCCAGGTGGACGACCAGAAGCGCACGCTGACGCCGCAGGAAGCGCTCGCCGCCGGAGCGAACTGGCTAGTGATCGGCCGCCCCATTTACGCAGCGGAAAACCCGCGCGCGGCGGCGGAAAAGATTCTTGCTTCGCTGTAACGGCGTTCGCGCGACGCCCACGCATTGCTTCACACACCGCCCTGCGGCAACCACACTCGTTATCATTGGAAGTGGAGGCATCAGGGCCGACCCGTAGCCACACAGGTCCCGCTTGAGGAACGCACGGCAAGACGTTCCAGACTTCGATTTTCGCAACTACTGCCTTTCATCGGGAATTGGCATTACTGATTTACGGATGACTCCTTCACTGCTTTACTCTCCTGATGCAAATTCAAACCGGCATCATCACTGTCAGCGACCGTGCGTCGAAGGGGCTTTATGACGATCTCGGTGGTCCGGCGCTGAAGAAAGCCGCCGAAGGCTACGGCTGGACAGTTCTGGCCGATGCGCTCGTGCCGGATGAAAAGCGCGACATCCAGCGCGCCATTCGAGAGCAGATTGCGAAAGGCTGCGTGCTCATTCTCACCACCGGCGGCACGGGTGTGGCGTTGCGCGATGTGACGCCCGAAGCAGTGCGTGAGATCGCCGTCCGCGAACTTCCGGGCTTCGGCGAGGTGATGCGCGCGGAGTCGATGAAGGTCACCAGGAACGCCATCCTCTCGCGCAATCTCGCGGCGGTCGTGGACACAGCGCTCGTCATTTGTCTTCCGGGGAAACCAAACGGGGCCGTCGAGTGTTTAAGCTTTGTGGTCGGCGCCATTCCGCATTGCGTAGAGGTGTTGCAGGAAGTGCCGACGAGTTGCTGAAACGGATTATGAAAACCCTTTTCACGGTTGGCCTGCTGCTCGCGCTCGCGTCGGCCGGATGCACCACCAAGAGCAAGGCTTTGGCGCAATCGCGCGGGGCGTTCATCGCGGGCCAGCAACAGGGGTTCGCACAAGCGCAGGTACTGGCACCAGCCACGTCGGTCACGATCTTGGGTGACGTGCGCAATCGCACGGTGGAATGGGTCGAGGACTTGACGCTCACGCAGGCGATTGTGACCGCTGAATATCTTCATCCCCGCGATCCCAGCTTGATCACCATCACCCGGCAGGGCCGGAAATACGAAGTCAACCCGAAGCGATTGCTCAAAGGTTTGGAGGATCCGTATCTGGAACCGGGCGACGTGGTGGAACTACACCGGTAATGGCGCGCGTTGTCGCAGGAACGGCAAACCTCACAATAATTATGAACCAGAAACTTGAACCGTTCCGCGCTGAAAACCTGTCCGAACAGCAAGACGACCCCCTCACCCGCCCTTCGGGCACCCTCTCCCCCACTGGGGGAGAGGGATGGGGTGAGGGGGAAAGCTTGGATGCGAGTATCCCATCCTTATTCCGATCAGTTATCACGCGACGGCGCGCGCTCGGTTCACTGGCGGTGGCTTGTGGCGCTGCGGTGGCTTTCGACACCTTTGCAGCCGCTACTGGCAAAGGTTATCGTTTGGCGACATTCTCCGCTGACGTGACGCCGCCGTTGGGACATCCGCTCATGGGCGGCGGCATTGCTCATGCGTCCGTCGTGGTCGATCCACTTTTCGCAAAAGGCCTGGTTCTGCTGGGCTTCGACGCGCCGCTCGTGTTGGTGTCGGTGGACTGGTGCGAGATTCGCAACGACGCCTATGATCGCTGGCGCGCGTTGCTGGCCGAGGCCGCCGGGACCACGCCGGAGCGCGTGCTGGTGACGAGCACGCATGTGCATGACTCGCCGATCGCCGATCTGGAGGCCGAGCGCATTCTGAAACAACACAAGGCTACCGGCAGCATTTGCATGTTGGAATTTCATGAACAGGCCGTGCGTCGCGTCGCCGCCGCGTTGCGGGACAACCTCGGGAAAGCGCAGCGCATTTCCCACATCGGCACCGGTCAGGCGAAGGTTTCCCAAGTGGCGTCCAACCGGCGCTACCTCGGGCCCGACGGCAAACCCGCGTTTGACCGGGGCAGCGCCACGCGCAATGCGGCGCTCCGAGAATTGCCGGAAGGCACCATTGATCCGTGGCTGAAAACGCTCAGTTTTTGGGACGGAGATCGCGCGGTGGCTGCGGTGAATGCTTACGCCACGCACCCGATGAGTTATTATGGCAAGGGCGGTGTCTCGGATGATTTTGTCGGGCTGGCGCGTCGCCGTCGGATGGCGGATGACCCCAAGGTGTTTCAAATTTATGTCTCCGGTTGCAGCGGCAACGTCACGGCGGGCAAGTTCAACGACGGCTCGCCGGAGAATCGCGCCGTGCTCGCGGAGCGCATGTACCAGGCGATGTCCGCCGCGTGGAAAGCAACGCAACGCCGGCCGATCAAGACCTTTGATTTTCGCGTCGTGCCCTTGCGGCTGGAGCCGCGCAATTCACCGGGCTTGACCGTGGAGGATTTGACCAAGCGGCTGACCACCGATCCCCGGCCGTTCGGACAATGCCTCGCCGCGCTGGGCTTGAGCTGGCGGAAGCGCGCGGACGCCGGCGGCAAGATTGATTTGCCCGTGCTCGATTTTGGATTCGCGCAGTTGCTGTTGCTGCCGGGTGAATCGTATGTGGAATATCAACTCCTCGCCCAACAGTTGCGCCCGGATTCCTTTGTAATGGTGATGGGCTACGGCGAATCGGCCACCGGCTACATCCCGACCGATCAGGCCTTTGCGGAAGACGACACGAATCTGCGCGACTGGTGCTGGGTCGCGCCCGGCTCCGAAGCCGCGATGGCGGCGGCATTGAAAGCGGCGTTGAAACCGTCGCAGCGTTAGGCCATACTCTTGGACTGACCGTGTAACTCTCGTGCATGGATAACAAACTCAAGGAACGACAAGCGATGCCCGCATTTCGCGCAACACTTGTCCTTGGTGATGACCGGCTCAACACTGCGAATAAACTGCCATCCGCGCGCCATGCCAACACTCCGACCAAGTGGAAGCCCAAAATACGTCGGATCCCATGAGCTGAAGTCGGCCTGGCAAAAATCGCACAGGACAAGTGAAAGGTCGCCGAAGACGCGATACTCAGCGTACGTGTGCTCGCCATCGCGTGCCTCGTCAATCTCGCCGGTGGCACTTCCACACTCCATGCAAGGAGCGACTTCACGAATCTCCAGTTGCTCGTAACACAGTGGACAGTGAGTGGCTTGCATGACGAACCGAGCGATGTGGCCTATCGTATAAACCCAACCGGCTTGGGGAACAGGGCTTCGATTTCCGCCAAGTCTTTCGGGTCGGCGGGGTGCGGGGTTTCCGGTTGCCCGTTGAGCGTCACGATTTCGGATTCGCGCTGGGTTGATTTCATATCACGCCTTGCGGCGTTTGGTTTGAAGGTTCACGACCGGATGGCCGGAATGTTTCTGACGCTCGCGCGCCTCGGCGAAAAGGCGGTCAATGCTGTGGCCGCGCGCGGCGGAAAGCGCATCCTTGGCACGCCACACTTCGCGCAGCACCAAATCCTTTTCCACGTAAAGGTTGGCTGTCTTCGTTGTCTTGCTCATAGGATTCTTGCAGCAGTTCTTCCGGCGTTCACGTCGAAATGAATTGGGCTATCGGATAAACCCGACGGGCTTGGGGAACAGGGCTTCGATTTCGGCCAGGTCTTTCGGGTCGGCGGGGTGCGGGTCTGCCGGCTGCCCGTTGAGCGTTACGCTGGCGGCTTCACCGAGCTTGATCGTCACGGTGCGGGACGCGGAGGTGTTCCCATTGAACGCCACCGAACCGTCGCCCACGGTGGACGTGGTGGTCTTTTGCGCGTTGGAATCAACGATGAACTTGGTGCCGAGAATGCCCGTGGTGGCCGCCGGGGTTTTCACGCTGAACTTGGATTTCATCGCGCCGGGCTTGATGCTCGCGATGATGCGACCTTCATCGACTTGCAGGGAAACCTGTCCGTCGGCGAGCCGGAGGTGCAGCCGGGATTGCGGGCGCAAACTGACCTGACCGGCAGTACCGAGATTGAGCATCAGTTCCGAGTTTTCCTTCGTCATGATTTCCGAGCCGATGACGAGCGTGAGGTTGGTTTTGGAAACGGTTTCCCAGGCGTTGAACGGTGAGGGGCGATGGCGGACTTCGCCTTTGAATTGCGCGACCATCGGCGCATTGGATTTCAGACTTTGAAAACCAAGGTTCGCGGCCACCACGAGAATCCCGACCAGCACCAGCGCGCCGATCCAGGCGAACAGACTGCCGCGATAGGTGCCGCGAAACAGGATCATCGTCAGCGGCACGACCAACAGCAGCAACACGCCCAGCCCGGCGACGAGCAGCAGCAGCAATTTGGAAATGCTGGGCAGCGAGGGCGCAACATAGACCTCCATCGCCGCCAGGCCAAACAGCAGCAGCGCGGCCCCGAGAACGGCGGCGATGCCGGCGACTCCGCCGGTGTTGTTGCGGGCCTGACAGCGCGATTGGATGAGCCGGAGCGTGGGCGGGATCACGACGAGCAACACTGCGGCGGCGGCCCAGAGTTGCAGCGTGGAACCGGCGTTGAGCAAGGCGGACTGCAAACAGCCCAAGGCCTTTTCGACTAGTGGATGGGTGAGCATAATGTGATGTGTTGACGTGATGTTTCGTGAGCCACCACTCAAAAGTCAAATTGTAAAATGGGTGATGCCGTACTCGCTCAAGCGGACGGCGGCGGTTGGGAACTGGGACGAATCACAGTGGTCTCCAACGTTGCATTGGCCCAGGGGACTTCAAAGATTTTCACCGGTTCTTGAATGCCTTGCACCAAGGTCGGCGGCAATTCGCGGCAGGTAGCGGCCAGGGCGGGATCATCGCGCAGCAAGTCCTGATACGTCGTTTCGCCGATGATGATTTGGTCGCGCTCGGCGACGCCCTCCAGACGGCTGGCCAGATTCACCTCCCGGCCAAAGACGGTGTAATTCAAGATATGCGTTTCTGAACCCATCAGGCCCACCGTGGCCATGCCGGTGTTGATGCCGGTGCCCAGCGTGAGGAGGGAGAGCATCGGCAACTTCGGCTGGCTATCAGTACGGTTTTCCTGTTCACGCCGACGGTTTTCCGCTGCGCGTTCGAGGTTCAATGCTTGAATCGCCCGGTGTGCTTCTATGGCGGCTTTGACGGTGCTTACCGCGTGGCGCTCGTTCGGAACGGGCGCGCCCCAAAACGCCATGACGGAATCGCCGATGTATTTGTCGAGCGTGCCGCCGTGTTGCTTCACTTGGTCGGCGACGATGCTGAGGTACAGATTGACCGTGCCAAGCACATCGCCGGCTTGGGCGTTCATGCACGCCGCCGCCGCCGGGCCGGTCAATTGGCGCGTACGCACCTGTTCCAGCGCCTCCAGATGGCGGGTGTTGGTCAATTCCGTGAAGCCGCGAATGTCGGCGAAGCAGATCGTCACCGGGCGATTCTCGCCGCCGAGCGACAGGTGCGGGGCGCGGAGCAATTCATCCACAACTTCCGGAGCGACGATCTTCGCAAACACCGCCCGGACGCGCCGCCGTTCGTTCTGCTCGAAGATCACGCGATAAGTCACCAGGCAAACGTGGGTCAGCACCAGTGCCCCCACCGGCATGACCACCGGAAGCCAGTAGCGTTGCGTTGTGTACACGAACGCGGCCAACGCAACGTACACCGCCGCGAGTCCCACGATCCAGCCCGAAGCGCGGAGCACGCGCGTTTGCTGGGTGACGAACGCGGACACACCGGCGAGCAACAGGATCAATCCCAGCGCCATGCTTACCGGCGCGCGCCGCACGAATCGTCCGGTCAGCACCGAGTTCGCCACGTTCCATTGTTTGCTCAAGAGATACGTGTCCTTGGCCAGCGGCGTGGTGCCGATGTCGGAAACATTGTTGCCCGAAACGATGGAGCCGATCACCACGAGCTTGTCGCGCCAGACGGTTTCATTCGTGATCGTTCCACCTGCCGCGCGCTGCCGGGCCTGTTGCAACAAGTCGGAAAAACTTTCGGTGGCGATGCGCCCGTCATTCCACGCCAGGCTCCAGTCGATGTAGAAAAAACCATCCTGGTCCGCCGGGATGACCCGCTCCACGCCGCCGGGGCCGCGCAAAACGATGCGGCCCGGTTCAACCGTCGCGTGCGCCAGGTCCAGCCCCAGATCGCGCGCGGCCAGCACGATGGCCAGTTGCCAGATGCGCCCATGCACCGGGTCATCGCGAAAGGCGCGCGCCCGGCGCAACACGCCGTCGGAATCCGCGTCGCTGACGATGTGTGCGGTGGCGGCGGCGTTGGTGCGAAACAGGTCGGCGGGCATGAGCGCGTGCCAAGTGCGGTTGGTGGTTTCGCCCATCGCCGCCAGCACCACGTTGCCGGTTTCCCGAAGTTGCCGCGCGAAATATTCATCCGATTCCAACCGGCCTTCGCCGGGCATTTCGACGGCGGTGGCGGGATTGGACGGATGCAACTCACCGAAGCGAATATCGAACCCCACCGCCTTCGCGCCTTGCGCCTTCAACTCCCGAATCACCCGCCCGTGAAGCTGGCGCGGCCACGGCCAGTTAACCTGATGCTCGCGGTTGACGGCGGTGAGGCTGTCATCGTCGATGAACACCGCACCGAGATTGGGGGCCACTGGCGCGGTGGCATCGAAGGCGAGGCGCACGCGCCAGTCGTAGGTGATCCATTCCAAGCGCTCGAACAGATTGAAACCGGGGGAAACCGTCGGCAGGACTTGGAGCAAGCCCGTCAGCGACACGACCGCGACGGCAATCACCATCGGGACGAACTTCGCTGGGACTGGTTTCACGCGCCGAAGCCAAGCAAATTAAGCCGAGCAACACAAGCGCGTTGACGGTGCAAACTTTTTCCGTGTCCTGCGCGCGGTGCTGGTTTATGAATGAGGCGTGAAGACTTTACCACCGCCCCTGCAACAGGTGGATCGCACATACGTTCTCTTTCGCGGTCGCAAGCTGTCCTACTTCGGCGGCTGCGATTACTTCCGACTCGCGAGTCATCCGGCGGTGGTGCGCGCGGTGCATGAGGGCTTGGACCAGTTCGGCCTGAACGTCGCCGCCTCGCGCAAAACCACTGGCAATCACCGGCTCTACGAGGAACTGGAGCAAAAGCTCGCGCGGTTTTTCAAAGCTGAACGCGCGGTGTTCGTCTCGAATGGCTATCTCACCAACCTCGTCGTGGCGCAGGTGCTGGCGGGTGAGTTCACGCACGCGCTCGTGGATGCGCGGGCGCACGCGAGCTTGCAGGACGCGGCGGAGTTGCTGGGTTGTCCGGTCATCCCTTGCGCGCATCGCGACCCGGCGGACTTCGCGCGGCGCTTGCAGCGGCTCGCCAAATCGGCCAAACCGCTGCTCCTTACCGACGGCATGTTCGCGTACGATGGCTCCCTCGCGCCACTGGCCGCGTATATGAAACTTCTGCCCCGCCACGGCCGCCTGCTCGTGGACGACGCGCACGGCGCGGGCGTGCTCGGCAAAAGCGGCGGCGGAACGGTGGAACTGGAAGGCCTCGGCCGTGAGCGCGTCATCCAGACAGTGACGTTGAGCAAGGCCTTCGGCGTCTATGGCGGCGCGGTGCTGGCGTCGAGAGAAGTCTGTGGGCGCATCGCCGAGCGCAGCCGCATGTTCACGGGTAACACCCCGCTGCCGTTGCCGCTGGTGAACGCGGCTTTGCAGGCGTTGAAAATTTTTCAAAGCGACCGGCTGATGCGCCATCGTCTCGCGCGGAACACGCAACGCGTGAAGAATGCTTTGCGCGCCACCGGCCTGCCGTTGGCCGACACGCCCAGTCCGATTATCGCCGTGACGCCCCGCAATCCAGGTCACGCGCGGCGGCTGCAGCAAAACCTTCTGTCGGCGGGCATTTACCCCAGCTTCATCCGCTATCCCGGCGGGCCGGAGAACGGCTACTTTCGTTTTGCGCTGTCGAGCGAGCACACGCCCGCGCAACTCGGCCAGCTCGTGAAAGTGCTGTCTGAATTCGGATGTCCCGTGAAGGTTTGTTGACGCAGCGAGCGGAATCTTCAGAATCAGTTCATGCAAACTCTACTCCGGCGCACTGCCTTTCTACTGCTCACCTTCAATCTCTGCTGCACCGTCCGCGCCGCCGACGATTATCAGCCCGGTCCCGACTCCAAACCGCAGGAAGGCGTGCCCAAAGGCGAGGCCACACATTACACGTTCGAGAGCAGTAAGATTTTTCCCGGCACCACGCGCGACTACTGGGTCTATGTGCCCAAGCAATACGATCCGGCCAAGCCCGCCTGCGTCTTCGTCTGTCAGGACGGCATCCAGTACAATGCGCCGGTGGTGTTCGACAACCTCATTCACAAAAAGGAAATGCCGGTGACGATCGGTGTCTTCATCATGCACGGGCGCGTGAAAGCGCCGAATGATCAGGCACTCGACCGTTTCAATCGCAGCTACGAGTACGACGGTCTCGGCGACGCCTATGCGCGCTTCGTGCTGGAGGAAATTCTGCCGGAAGTTGCCAAAAAGTATAACCTCACCAAAGACGGCAACAGCCGCTGCATTGCCGGCGCGAGCAGCGGGGCCATCGCGGCCTTCACGGCGGCTTGGGAACGGCCCGACGCCTTCACACGCGTGTTCAGCAACGTCGGCACGTATGTCGGTCTTCGCGGCGGAAATGTTTATCCCACGTTGATTCGCAAGTATGAGCCGAAGCCCATCCGCGTCTTTCTCCAGGACGGCAGCGCGGATCAAAATATTTATGGCGGCGATTGGTGGAAGGCGAATGAGGAGATGGAACGCGCGCTCACGTTCGCCGGTTACGAAGTCGCGCACGCGTGGGGCGACGGCGGCCACAACGGCAAACACGCCCTGGCCATTTTCCCCGACGCCATGCGCTGGCTCTGGAAGGATTATCCTGCCCCGGTGAAAGCTGGCCTTGGCTCGTCCCAACTCAAGGAGTTGCTCCTCCCCGGCGAGGATTGGCAACTCGTCGGCGAAGGTTACAAGTTCACCGAAGGCACGACGGTGAATGCGAAGGGTGAGGTTTTCTTCAACGACATTCCCGCCAGCAAAACTTACAAAATCGCGCTCGACGGCAAGGTGACGGAGTTCCCGGCCGATTCGAAAAAAGCGAACGGCCAGCATTTTGGGCCGGACGGCAAACTCTACGCCGTCTCGACGGCGGAGCCGAAGATTCTCACCTATGACACTGACGGAAAAATGTCCGTCGTCGCCGAAGGTATTCGCGGGAACGATCTCGTCGTCGCGCACAATGGCAATTGTTACGTCACCGACCCGAACACCAGCGGCGCGAACACGAACACGAGCAAGGTCTGGCTCATAAAACCCGACGGCACAAAGAAAGCCGTGGACACCGGCCTCAAGTTCGCCAACGGCATCACGCTCTCGCCCGATCAATCCTTGCTCTATGTGGCCGACTCGCGCTCGCACTGGGTTTACAGCTATCAAATCCAGCCGGACGGCACGCTCCAGCACAAGCAGCGCTATTACCACTTGCATGTTCCCGACACCGCCGACGACAGCGGCGCGGACGGCATGCGCGTGGACCGCGACGGCCGCCTTTACGTCGCCACACGCCTCGGCCTCCAAGTGTGCGACCAGGCGGGCCGGGTGAACTGCATCATCCCCACGCCGAACAGCAAGATGGCCAACCTCACTTTTGGCGGCGCGAACTTCGACACGATCTACGCCGCGTGCGGAGACAAGGTTTACAAGCGCAAGCTCAAGGTCAAAGGCGCACAAGCCTGGGACGCGCCGCACAAACCCGGCGCGCCGAGGTTGTGACAAACTAGATCGAAACGCGGCACCGCAGCGGCGGGGAGGTGAAGCGCCGGTTGAAAAGGCTTGATTCCTCGCTTGGCCTGTCGAAAGTAATTCCATGACTCCCGAATTCTTTGAAGCGATCGACGGCGGATATTGATCGTTAATCTGACTTTTTTAGCCGTCATTCGTAACCGCAGACTAAAGCCACGAAATGCAAATGCCCGTTCACACATCACTCACCCAACTCGCTCACGAGATTGGCGGTATCATCGAGGGCGAAGAACTCCTCTATCCGTCACCCGATACACCGGTTTTCATTTCCACAGAGGACGGCAGTAAGTTTTTCCTTGCAAGCCAGATTCCACTCTACACCATAAAAAATGGTAAGCCACGTCGCGCCCGTCTCGAAACCAAAGGCGAGGATGCCGGATGGTATTACGCTGCTGTTCCGGCTGAACAGCTCCGCAAAGCACTTGACTTGGCTCTTGAACAATCGGACTCCATCGGGGATGAATTAGAGTTCGCCTACGAGAGCATTCTTCGCGACCATTGTGCCCGAAATCTAACTAAAATTGAAGCTGGGCTGAAGCTATATCATAAGGACGGTGTCACCGGAGTCGAGTTCCCTGCGGGTGGACGTTTTATCGACATTTTGGCCGTAGATTCTATCGGTAGACTGGTTGTGTTCGAGTTCAAGCTTTCTCGCGGGCACGAGCGGGTTGTTGGTCAATTACTCCGCTATATGGGCTGGATTCAGCAGCATGTCGCCATTCCGAAGCAGCAAGTTCGAGGTGTTATCGTGGCTCGCCAGATCACCGATGATCTTCGGTTAGCGGCAGCTAGCCAGCCAGCTGTTAGACTCATGGAGTATGCCTTATCCGTCACACTCAAAGACGCCTAACCACGTAACATGAACGCAAGAATCATCCTTTACGCGCTACTCCCGATAATTTTTTTGGGCTGTGCAACTTCACCGGTAAAAATTGCGAATTCTCGACCTGTCCCGCCAAGTAGGTATTTACCCGGCTTTGCGTCATTTACGACGCCTTCAGTCGATACCGCCACGGCAGTTGTCATTCGAGACTCCGGTTTTCTAGGGGGTGGAGCCAAGGCACTGCTTATCGTCGATGGAATTCCACTCGCCACTTTCTGGCCTAGCGAGCGAATTGAATTCTACGTCCTCCCTGGTGATCATTTATTTGCGGTTGTACCGCAACCGCAGTTTATGGGAGCATACGTCGAGAGTTCCTTCAGTTTTTCGAAAGGTCGAACTTACCACTTCCGTATCAGCATTACCGATACCTCTTTCCGGATACAACCCACAACTCGAATTGAATGAATCCCGAAACACCCGTCAAATCGGTAAAAATGTCTGAACTAAAATCTAACGCACTAAACTTGCCATGAATACCAAACGCCCGATTTTCTCCACCTTGGCCCTACTGGTTTTGGTCACGTTTACCGGCGGACTTTCCCCCGCGCACGCCGAGCACGAGGGCAAGGTGCAAGTGCTCCTGCTCGGTGACAGCACCACCGAGGAAAGCGTGCCGCGCCGGCACAATCCCGCCGGGCCGCATTTCGAGGATGTCATCCGCCTGCTGCTCGCCACGGAAAAGGATTTGCCGCCCGTGAACGTCATCAACCTCGGCCTTTCCGGCGAGTTCATCCACGGCCTGCTCACCAATCGCTATGACAAGGTGGTTCCGCAGTTGCCGGGCGTGGATTATATTTTCATCCGCTACGGTCTGAACGACAACTCGCGGCGCGAGGATTTCGCCAACAACTTCCCGAATGACTTGCATGAATTGATCGGCCGGCTGCGCAAGGATTTTCCCCAGGCAACGATCATTCCCATGACCGTCATTCCGTATCTTCCACCCGACGCCAGCGCGCGCATCAACGGCCTCATTAAGAACGTGGCGGAGGAGGAGAAGCTGAGGCTGTTCGACATCTATCCGCGCTACGCCGCTGAGTTGGAGCACGGCCCGAACATGCTCAACTACCGCCGCTTTCCGCTTGTGAACATTCCGGAGAAAGATCGCGAGTGGGTCAAGCCGTTCGTCCACGGCGGGACGGTGGAGGTGATGGACAACACTCTCGACGCGCACTTCCGTCAACTGCCGGGCTGGTTCGGCGACCGCCATCCAAACTCCGCCGGCTATCACGTCATCGCCGATGAGACCGCGAAGTTCCTGGCGAAACTAATCCGTGAACGGAAGAAGTAAGATGCTCCCTGCCCGCGCGTTTGCATGTGAGAACGCGCGGTGTAAGAAATAGAAACTCCAATCTGTATGAAGCAAATCTGGGTGTTGATCAGCGCGACAGCTTTCCTGGCCGGGATGCTCCAAGCTGAAGAACCGACGGTGGAAATCAAGCGTAACGTCGACGGAAGTTTTCGTTGCACCACCAAGGTTTACGACATCCGGTTTTCCAAGGACGGCAACGTGCTTTCGCTGAAAGCTGGCGCGACGGAATTTCTTGCGGCGGCGCACGAGACCGGCGCGGCGGCGGGTTTCGTGTTCAACGGGAAGCTGGTGCCGTTCAAAAAAATCACGCAGTCCGCGCCGGATTCGCTGGTCTGCGAAGGCGATCCCAAAGACCCGGCGACCGCCGTCGCCAACGCGGTCTCCACCTGCGACGTGAAGGCGGCCTGGAAGTTTTTTGCCGACCACATCGAAGTGCGGTTGGAACAGAGCCTCGAAATGTACGGCGGGTTCGGCTGGTTTCCCTCGGCGGCATTCCTGGCTTCGCACGACAACCTGACCGATCAACCCATCCGCAGCACCGGCCCGATCTTGTATCAACAGACCGATCCGCGCTGGATCACGACCGATGGTCCAGTGCTGCGCTTTGATCTGGGTGTCTGGCAAAAGGGTTTCGCCAACGCCAACTGGAGAGAAATCAATGTCGGCGGCAAAGTGCGCCGTTTCATGGCCGGCACGGTGCCCGCGACTTCGGTGGTGGTGAACAAATTGTTCGGCACCGGTCAACCGTCGCCCAAAGACGCGCTGGTCTTCGACATCTCGGCCGACAGTCCAGACTTCTTTTTGCCCGGCGGCAAACCGGCGCATTTGAACCTCAAAGCGTTGAACGCCGGGCCGCAGCCCTTGGAAGCCACCGTGCGCGTCGAAATAAAGGATTATCTCACGCGGCAGGTGCTCGCCACGCGCAAAACCAAACTGGCGCTCGCCAGCAAAGCCGAAGGCGTCGTCAACACCGACCTGACGTTGACGAAGCCCGGACCGTACTGGGCCACGCTCGCCGTCGAGGACGCCACGGGAAAAGACACGCGTTCGTTTACGATCACTTTCGTTTACGATTTTCAAAATTATAAGCCCGCCTCCACGCGACCGGCGGATTTCAAGAAATTCTGGTCGGAGGCGCGCGCGGAATCCGCAGCCTTGCCGCTGGACGCGAAGCTGACGCTGGTTCCCGAAAAGAGCACCGCGACGATCGAGGTGTTCAAAGTGAATTACGCCACGCTCGCGGGCCGCAGGATTTACGGTTGGTATGCCCGGCCGAAAGCGCCGGGAAAATATCCGGCGCAAATTCGTTATCCGTCGTCGGGAATTTATCCCGTCGCCGCACCGGAAATGGCGGAGGATCGTTGCTATCTGTGGATCATGATTCACGGTTTCGACGTTGACCTTTCGAACATGCCCAAGGAGGCCGATCCGGGAAAAAATTATTGGACGGCTGGCATTGAGCGTCCGGAGACTTCGATGTGGCGCACGATTTACATGTCGCTCACGCGCGCGATCGACTTCATGGTGGCGCAACCTGAAGTGGACGCCGAACGACTGGCCGTGGTGGGCGGCAGCCAGGGTGGAGGTCTGTCGCTCGTCGCGGCCGGACTCGATCCTCGCGTGAAATTTTGCATGACGCATCACAGCGGTCTGGGCCGACTGGACTGGACGGTCAAATATGAGCCGGGTTACTGGCCGTTCACCCTGTCGGTCAAACCGAAGGACCAGACAGAAGAACAATTTTTGAAGACGCTCTCATATTTCGATGCGGCGAATTTCACCGCCGACATCCAATGCCCCGTTTACGCCGAATTCGGCCTGATGGATTCGGTCACAGCGCCGGGCAATCAGATCTGCGCCGTCGCCCATGTTCCCAAGGGAAAATTGCTGCTGGTCTGCTCGCCCTGGGCGATGCACGGCGGCGGTTCGCGCGATGCCTCGCTGGCCGAGGAAGCCTACGCCCGCTTCCGCAAAGGAGAGCGGCCCTACTTCAAGCCCACGAAACCATAGCAAGGTCGATCAATCGTCACACCCAGCAGAACAGCACCATGAATAGCCAAGAAATCTTCAACCGCACCGCAATGAAAAACTGGGTTCGACCGTTGCTTGCTATCGCCACGTTCATTTGTTTGATGTTTTGTATTTCGGACACTCAAGGCGCGACCGGGAAGAAAATGAGCGTTCAAGGCGAAAGTCTGGTGCTGGTCAAGATTGAGCCGGGCAAGCTTTGTTTCGACCAGGTGAGCAAGGGAAGTCTGACCCTGCGCAGCACTTTCGTGGCGGGGAAACCGGGTGGAATTATTTACCAGGAAGGAACCGATTACGTGGTGGACTATGTGGCTGGCACGGTTGCCCGCTGTGTTAATTCCCGCATTCCCGACTATTCGACCAACTGCCTGTATGCGCAGAAAGATTTCGATCACACGAAGTTTCCAAGTTACCGGAACCACGAGTGGTTTGTGTGGGCGGACTACCGCACGACGAATGGCAAGCCTTGGGCCAAGCCGAATGACCAGAGCAAGCAATTGGTGGAGGTGCGGAAGAAACTCGCGGCGGGAGGGCCGTTCAAGATTGTTTCCTACGGCGACAGCATCACGTCGGGCGGCGAAGCCTCGGAGCTGGCCTTTCGCTTCCAACAACGATACGCGAGTTATCTTCAGGGCAAGTTTCCCAAGTCCAAAATTGAAGTGGAGGATGTTTCGCTCTCCGGCTACACGTCCCAGCAAGGCATCGACTGGTTTGACAAAAAGCCAGCTTCCCTTCAGCCCGTTACCACGCTGGGAACCGTGATGAAACCGGATTTAGTTCTCGTCGGTTTTGGGATGAATGACCACAACGTCGGGTCGGTGGACTTGCCGAAGTTCAAGCAGAACCTCGTGACGCTCGTCCGCATGATCCGGGAACGCAAGGGCGCGGACGTCATCCTATTTTCGGCGTTCCCGCCCAATGACTACTGGCATTACGGCACGCATCGAATGGCCCAGTATGCCGTCGCGACCCGCGAAGCCGCCGCCGAAGCCGGGTGCGCGTATGTGGATGTTTATGGAACTTGGGAAATGGTTCTCCAGCGCAAAGACCAATCCTCACTGCTGGGCAACAATATCAATCATCCCAACGATTTCGGACACTGGCTGTACGAACAGGCTTTCGAGGCGATGACGTTTTGAGCGGAGCCAAATCCATGCAGTGGAAAACCACGAATGGGATTAGAGGTGAAGACCCTCGCTCTCATGATGGAGGGAATTCACACTCCGCGATTACCATGCCCCCTTTTTTCCTTATCCGTGTGATCCGTGTCAATCCGTGGCTGAATTGAGTTGTTACTCTTGCTCCCTGTCAGTTTCGCCAGCGAATTCGTGACGGGTTCTGTATTGGCAAAGCAGTCGCGTCCTGAGATAACCCGCACGCATGAGTTCCATTTACATTCAGGCCAACACCGACGGCAAGCTTCACGCCGCCGACCGGCCCAGCATTTCCCCGCTCAATCGCGGCTTTCTTTACGGCGACGCCATCTACGAGGTGTGGCGCACGTACGACGGCATCGTCTTCGCGTGGGACGAGCATTGGCAACGGCTGGAACGTTCCGCGCAGGCACTTGGTTTCGCGCTGCCGTTCACGCAGGCGGAACTGTTCAAACAGATCAAGCGCACCGTCGCCGCGTTCTGCCGCAAGTCCAGCGAGCGACCGGAGCTTTACATACGACTGCAAGTATCACGCGGTGCGGGCGTCATCGGGCTAAATACGCTGCTTGCGGACAAACCCAGTTTCGTGTTGTTGATTCAGAAATTAAAAATGCCGACTCCCGAACAGATCGCTGGCGGCATCAAGCTGGGCCTCGCAAAAACGCTGCACCGCAATCATCCCGCCACATTGAATCCGCTCTGGAAGACCGGCAATTATCTCAACAACATCCTCTGCTTGCGCGAAGCCATCGTCGTGGGCGCGGAGGAAGTGGTGATGACGAATCTCGCCGGAGAAATCACCGAATGCGCTGTGGCCAACCTCTGCTTTGTGCGCGACGGCGTGCTCCAATCGCCACCGTTGAGCGCGGGCATGCTCGAAGGTATTACGCGCGCGGCGGTGCTCGGTTCCGTCGCAACCGCAGCAGGCGTGTCCGTGCGAGAAGTAACCATTCGGCCAGAAGAATTATCGTCGTTCACGGAATGTTTCATCACCGGCACGACGCGAGAGATTCAACCAATCAACGCGATTGACGACGTGCGTTTCATCGTGGGGCCGGACACCGTGACCGCGAAATTACAACGGGCCTACGCGGACTACACTCACGCCTACATAGCGAAACACCGCCGGCTGCGGGTGCTGCCGAGATCCCCAAAGACAGCGATAGCGATTTAGCAGAGCTACGGTTGCCGCGCCTGTTTTTGGAAAAACTCCAGCCAGCCCGCCATCAGCGAGTCGGGGATGGTCTTGCCACGGCGGTATTCTTCGAGTGTCTTGCCCCAGTAAAAGCCGACCCAGCCACTGGCGACGGCGCGTGATTCCTTCACGAATTGCCCGAACTCGGTTAACGAGCATTGGAGCGGAAAGGTTTCCTCGATCACCACGGGCTTGCCGACGGCGAAACCGCGCAACGTTTCCAGCGCTTTCGTCACGCCGCCCTTCTCCGGGTAAAGATGCACGCAGAGGAAATCAAGGTCGGCGGCGATTTTGTCCGGCACGAAACCCGAACGCAGACCCGGCCGGTCGAGGCTCCATTCCACCAGACCGACGGTGATAAGATGGCGTTGGTCTTGTTTGCGAATGGCGGCGGAGAGCTGGCGAATCCAGGCAGTCGCCACGGCATGCGGCACGCGACCGGCGGCATCCAGCGTGATGACCTGCACAAAATGTTTCCCGGCGAATGGCGGGCCAAGCCAGTCGCCCGACGGTCGCGGCGCGCCCGCCACGACCGGTTCGTTCATCAAGTCATAACAAAAGATCGCCGGGCTGCTCGCGCATTGCTTTGCGATGGCCGACCAGAAGTGCGCTTGCGTCTCCCAGCGAGCGGCTTCGTCGAGCGCGTCATACCACGCCGGCACATCTTTCTTGTGGTAGCAACCGAGACCGGTGAGATCGAGATACAAGCCCGTACGTTCGGCCAGCGCGAGCAGACGTGCGAGTTGTTTGAGTGCGGCGGCATTGGGCTGATCCGCAGCGGTCATGAATTTTCCGAACTGCAAGTGGACGCGCACGACATTCGCGCCCAGCTCCTTCATCTCGCGGAAATCCTCCTCCACCATTGGCCACTCGCGCTCCCAGTAATCCTCGATCAACCGCCCCGGCTCGTCGTGATCGTAGTTAAATCCCCACGGCACGAATGGCCGGCCCGATTTGGCGAACACAAAACCATTCCCGTCCTTGGCCACGACGATCCGCTCCATGTTCGCGGCCGCCGACGCAACACCGGCGCATCCGAGCGAGAGCGCAAGCACCAGCAGCGCGAACGCGACCGACCGCGCACGTTGGAATAATGAATCGGTCAACGAACTTTTGATCAACAAACTCGAAGCCTCTGTGCGCGTCATGGGATTTCCTGGGATAAGACTGCGAATGACGTCCTGAGTGCGTGCCGGAAGCGGCTTGCCGCTACTCGTCCACCCGTTCCTTCTTGAGCAGCCGCCCGGCGACGTCGGTCGTGAAGTGGTATTTGCGCGCGCCGAGCGTGGCGACAAACGTGACCGCTGGCGGCTGCTTGTGAATCTGTTCGACCGCCCCGCCGCGCGTGAGTTTTTTCACCGATTCCCGGATCGCTTCCGGCAATTCCTCCATCGACAACTCGCGCTCCTCCTCGGCCTGGCCTTTGTATTCCACGCGAACCAGGCTGCCGTCGTTTTCCGTGCGGATGGCGTATTCGCGGTCATCCACTTTCACCGTGGCGTCATACAGCAAACGCCCGTCTTCATTGGCGCGAACCAACTCGATGAGTTTCCCTTTTCCGGCTTCCTTGAGGATCGTCGCCTTGACCGCCGGCGGCACTTCCACGGTCAACTCGTCGCCCGGCGGTTTGTCCTGCGCCATGAAGGAAACGGTGCCGCAAGCCGCGAGCACCAAGAGGATACACGTGAGAAAGGGAATGGGCTTTTTCATGGTCGCACCTTACGCTGCCGCCGCCGTACCGTCGAGTTTCAAATTAACTCACGCTCCCATCAACTTTCGGCAAGCCGCTTCGAGCTTCTTCAACTGCGCGACGGACTTCGCCTCGAGGTAGCAACGGATGAGCGGCTCGGTGCCGCTGGCGCGGAAGGCCACCCATTCGCGGTTCGGCAGTAGAAATTTGTAGCCGTCCGTCGTGATGAATTTCTCCACCTTGAACGGGCCGATCTGATCCAAACCAGCGGCGAGCCGCGACAGCAGCGCGTCCTTGGCCTCCGGAGTCAGCCGCACGTTCAAACGGTTGCTGTGAAATTCGCCCGTCTGCTTTTCCAGGCCGCGAAGAATCTGACCCAACGATTTCTTCTCGGTCGCCACCAGTTCGGTCATGAGGAGGCACGCGAGAATGCCGTCCTTCTCCGGCACATGACCTTTCACACTCAAGCCGCCGGACTCCTCGCCGCCGACGATGATCGGCTCGCTCTCCATCAACGCGCCAATGTATTTGAAACCCACGGGCGTCTCGTGGACTTTCACGCCGAGCAATTCCGCCACGGCATCGACTTGATGGCTCGTCGGCACGGTGCGCACGACCGCGCCGGTCCAGCCGCGGTTCTTCTTCAAATGATACAGGGCAAGGGCGAGAATTTGGTTCGGCGTCAGCCAGGTGCCATCCTTGTCCACGATGCCAAAGCGATCGGCGTCGCCATCCAGGCCGAGGCCGATCTGCGCCCGGCCGCTGCGGACGAATTTGCTGACTTCGGCCATGCCTTCGGCGTTTGGCTCCGGGTGATGACCACCGAAGAGCGGATTCAATTCATCGTGAAATCGCGTGACCTTCGCGCCGGCTTCCTCCAGCAGCGTGTCGAGATAGCCGCGCCCGGTACCATACATCAACTCGATGGCGATTTTCATCCGGGCTTTCTTGATCGCAGAAAAGTCGATGAGCTTCTTGATCTGTTTGAAATAATCGGGCTGAGGATCAATCATCTTGCAATGAAAAGTCCCGACGACAGCGGCTTTGAAACTCCAGTTCGACGCACTCAGCCGCGCGATGTTCGCTTCAACCAGTTTCGTGATTTCCGGCGGCGCGGCGGCACCGTTGCTCGGCGAAAATTTCAAGCCCTGATACTCGGCAGGATTGTGGCTGGCGGTCATGTTGATGCCGCCAATCGCCTGGCGCCGGCGGATGGTGTGGGCGATGACCGGCGTGGGCGCGTCGCGCGCGCACAGCCAGGGAATGAGGCCATTGGCCACCAGCACTTCGGCAGCCGCGAGCGAAAATTCACGTCCCAAGAAACGGGTGTCGTGGCCGAGAATGACGACGGGCTTGCGTCCGTGAATTACCGATTTTGAGTCGGCCAATTCCGCGTTCCAATACTCGGCGATCCCCTGTGTGGCGAGGCGGACGGCATCGAAAGTAAAATCCCGCGCGATCAAACCGCGCCAGCCGGAGGTGCCGAATTTGATTTGCATAGAATTCAGAATGCAGAATTGTCAGGGCACAAGGAACTCAGTTAGTAAGGCCGGTTTCTGAATTCTGACTCCTGAATTCTGGATTCTTCTTAACTCTTCCAGTCAAACGCGTGTTTCTTCAGCGCGTAAATGTAACCCACGAACAAAATGCCGAGGAACGACACCATGGAGCCGAAGATTAGATTGGCCGTGGCCGGATCCTTCAACATCTGCTTGTAAACCACCGCCCACGGATAGAGGAACACCACCTCGATATCGAAAAGGATGAAGAGCATCGCCACCAGGTAGAATTTGATGGACAGCCGCGAGTTCGCTTCGCCGATGGGGAGCATGCCGCATTCGTAGGCGGTGTCCTTGATTTTGGACGAATGAATTTTCTTGTTGGCGAGCCGACCGACGACCACCGAAGCCACGAGGACAAAACCCGCGAAGCCAAACGCGACCAAGGCCAAAATCAACACCGGGACATATTGCGCCAATTGCGAATCCATGCGCCACCTTAGAAAACGGGCCGGATCATTGGCAAGGAGAAAGCGGGACTTCACCTGCGAGCAATTGCGTTCGCCGCGCCTGTTGTCGGCGGCATTACTTCGCCATCACGACTTCGAGCGTCTCTTCGCGGGAGTGCGGCGCGTCTTCTTCCTCTTCGATGTTGTGCAGCGGGAGCGGCTCCAATTGCAACGGATGCTGGCCGGTGACTTGTTCGTCGGACTTGTGGAACTTGACGCTGACAATCCGGCTCACGCCGTGTTCCTGCATCGTCACACCGTAGAGCACGCCCGCCATGCCGATGGTGCGCTTGTTGTGCGTGATGATGACGAACTGCGAGTGAACGAGGAAACGTTGCAGCACGCGGATGAAGCGGTTGATGTTCGATTCGTCCAGCGGCGCGTCCAATTCGTCCAGCACGCAGAACGGACTGGGCTTGACCTGATAAATCGCGAACAGCAGCGCGACGGCGGTCATGGTCTGCTCACCGCCAGAGAGGAGCGAGATCGTCTGAAGCTGCTTGCCCGGCGGTTTCGCGACGATGTCGATACCGCTCTCCAGCAAGTCGCCTTCCTCGGTAAGCACGAGATCCGCTTTGCCGCCGCCAAAAATCTCGACAAACAAATTACGGAAGTTGTCGCGGATTTTCTCGAACGTCTCTTTGAACATCTGCTGCGTCTGCGAATTGATACGGTTGATGACTTCGAGCAACTGCTCCTTCGCCTTCACCAGGTCGTCGTATTGCTGCGTGAGGAAGTTGTGCCGCTGTTCCGTCTCCTCGTATTCCTCGATGGCCACGAGGTTCACCGGCCCGATTTCGTCAATGCGCTTCTGCAAGGCACCCACCTGTTCGGTCACGGCGTTCCAGTCGGTCGCGGCACCCGCCGCCGCCATCTGCTCCGGCGTGAGCGTCTCCACTTTGGCCGGCCCTTCGTCCGCGTAAATGATGGTGATGCACTCGCTGCGCACGTCGTCGAGGTTCACCTGATATTTCTGCTGGATGCGCTCGCGCAAATTTTGCACCGACATGTTTTTCTGCGCCAGTTCCACATCCACCGCGCCACGCTGCTGCTGCAAATGCGTGAGGCGGTTCCGCTGGCCGCGCAAGGTTTCTTCACGCGTGGCAATGTCGCTCTCTTGCGCCCCTTTTTGCGCCATCAACTCCGCCGTCTGCGCGCTCACCTGCTCGCGCTCGTGGCGCAATCGCTCAATGTGCTGCTTCGATTCCTCGACTTCCGCCTCGGCCTGATCCTTGCGGTGAATGGCGGAACCAATTTCCACGCGGCGCTGCTCAATCACCTGGCCCAGTTCGCGGATGCGCTGCTCCAGCGGCGCTTTCTGTTTGGCGAAGGAGGCGACCATTTGCTCCTCGGTGGCGAGTGCGACCTTCGCCTCGGTCAACGCCGTGTTCGCCACGTCGCGCTGCTGGCGCAAGGATTCAATGCCGCTGTTCAATTCCGTAACGCGCGCCTGCAGGGCTTGTTCGCGGCCGTCCAGTTCACCGATCTGCGCGGCCAGCGCGGCGCGCTTTTGATTCCCCTCCTGCTCCTGCGCCGCGAGGCTCTGGATTTCATAGACGACCGTGTCAATTTTCTGGTGCAACACGCGGCGGGAATTTTCCAGCGCCTTGAATTCGCCCTGGCGCGTGGCGATGGCGACTTCCTGCTCGCGCAACTCGGTTTGCGCCTGCTGCAAGCTGGCCTGCAAACCCGTCTGCTCACTGAGCAACGCGCCTTTGCGCCGGCTGATTTCACCGACCTGTTCGTGCAACTGCTCAAGCTGCTTCTTGAGTTCGGCGATTTGATTCTTGCGGCCCAGAATCGAGGACGGGCCGGAACTGGAACCTTTGCCGTTCAAATAACCGCCGGTGTAAATGCCGTGGCGGTTCAACAATTCGCCCGTGAGCGTGACGAAATCAAACGCCCCTTTCGTCTCGCGCAGCGCCGCCGTCGCCGCCGCCAGATCGGGCACGATCAAGGTGGTGGCGAGCAGGCCGCCGACCAAAAGTTTCACCGCTTCGTCCGCTTCCACAATCTGCACGGCCGCCTGTGCATTGGCCGGCAACGATTCTGGATTCTGGACTTTGGATTCTAGATTCTGCAATCCCAGCGCCGCAATGCTCGCGCGGCCTTTTTTGTTGGCGGAAAGGTCGGCGAGAATTTCCTGGGCGGACTCCGGCTGTTCCGTGAGCACGAGCTGCAAGTTGTGGCCGAGCGCCGTCTCCACCGCGACGACGTATTGGTCGGGCACGCGAATTTTGTCGGCCAGCGAGCCGAGGACATTTTGTGATTGCTTCAACGCCGCCAATGCGCCGGTGCTGAAGCCTTCGTGCGAGGTCTGCAACTGCTCCAGCACGTTCAACCGTGAGCGTTTCTCGGCCTGCTGCCGCAAAAATCCGTCGAGTTCCTGGCCAGTTTGATTCAACTCCTGCTGGATTTCTCGCAACCGCTGCTGGCGCTCCTCCACGGTGCCGCGCTGCGTCTGCACGCTCAGTTTTTCCACTTCCACATTTGCGGCGAACTCAGTCAGGCGCGTTTCCAGCCGTCCGCGCTCCTCTTCGAGTTGGATTTTTTCCGACGACAACTTTTCCAACCGCACCACGTTCCCCTGCTTCTGCAAATCAAGCGCGTTGATCTCATTGCGCGCGCGGGTGAGTTGCTGCATGGCCGCGAACGTTTCCGACTGCGCCTTCCGCAACTCCTCGGACAACGCCATCAATTCCCGCTCCACTTGTTGCAGAGCGTCGTGCTTGCTTTGCTGCGTCTGCCGATGCCGTGCCAGCGCGGCGTTGGACGCGGTGAGGCGCTCCGTAACTGAAACCAATTCCGCCTCTGCCATGCGCTGGCGCTCCTCGGCCTGCGTGATCTCGGACAGCGCCTTGGAGTTCTGCGCCTCGATTTCCTTGAGCCGTTCCTCGTTGAAATGAATGCGGCTTTCGTGGCGATCCACCTGGCCTTTCAACTCCAGGCCGTGCTGCTGCGCCTGACTGATCTGGTTTTCCAACTCGGACATCTGCTGGCGTAACTGAAGGATTTCATCTTCGCAACGCAGCACGCTCGCGGAACACACTTCCATTTCCACGCGCAACTTTTCGGCGGTCGTGTTGCGCTCAGAGATTTCCGATTGCAACACGTCAAACTGATGCCGCGCCAACTGCGTGTCCAGATGCTGCAACTCGAGCATGAGTTGTTTGTAGCGGCGCGCCTTGCCCGCCTGCCGCTGGAGCGAACCAATCTGCCGCTTCACTTCCCGGATCAAGTCGGCCACGCGCAACAAATTTTGGTCCGTGTGTTCCAGCTTGCGCAGCGATTCCCGTTTCTGGGCTTTGAACTTCGTGATGCCGGCGGCTTCTTCGAACACCATGCGGCGATCTTCGGGCTTGCTCGAAAGAATCTGCGTGATGTTCCCCTGCGCCATGATGCTGTAACTCGTGCGCCCCACGCCCGTACCCATGAACAACTGTTGGATGTCTTTCAGCCGGCACGGAGTCTTGTTGATGAAATATTCGCTCCCGCCATCGCGGAAAACGCGGCGCGTGAGAGTCACTTCATTGTAGGCAATCTCTACCCCGGCGGCTTTGAGATGCTCCCCATCGATATCGCCGACCGTCAGCGAAACTTCCGCCATTCCCAACGGTTTGCGACCGTCCGTGCCGTTGAAAATCACGTCCGCCATCTCGCCGCCACGCAAGGCTTTGGCGGACTGCTCACCCAGCACCCAACGGATGGCGTCCGCCACGTTCGACTTGCCGCACCCGTTGGGGCCGACAATGGCCGTAATGCCGGGCTGAAAATTGAGGGAAGTCTTGTCCGCAAAGGACTTGAAGCCCAAGACGGTCAGGTTTTTCAGATACATGGGCATAAAGGACAATAAAAACCCGTTCCTGTAAAGTGGAAAACCACAAGATACGGTGGTGAGTTGGAGCTTGGAACCCTACTAATGGCGGGGTTGGTGGATACAAGGACCGCCACTCGCAAGCAGGTTGCGGGGCTTTCAAGCCCGAAATCGAGAGCAGAAGAATTGCCGATTAACCGCTAATCACTGGGTCTGCACAGTCACCATGCCCGATCAATGGAGCGCCGCTGATAAAGAAACTCGAACATGTTTCCTTCGTGGGGCTGGTCCCACGAGATTTTCATCGTGGAAATCGGGCCTAAGTTCAAGCGTTCGATGAGGGTGGAATCAAGCAGTTGTTCGGTGAACGCCGGATCTTTCGTGATGGCGGTGACCACGAGGGAAGGACCGATCTGCTTGAGCATTTCCGTCTGCGGCACGGTCACCACGCTGGCGTAGGGACAGAGAAATTCGCGGTTGGCCAGCGGATGGGCGAACGAGTCGCACCGCACGATGGTCGGGCGCAAATACACGCCGCCGTCGAGCGTGACTTTGCGCGGGCCATTGCGGTGGCGGGCTGTCACGTCCGTCGCGCCCGGAGTCTTCAAGTCTTCTTCGATGACGCCGTCGATGTTGTCGGCCATCTTCGTGTTCGCGAAACCAGACAGCCGGGCATTCTCGTCGGTCGGCGGCAACGGAACGATGGGACCAAGCCGTTGGGCGAGCGCCTCGGCAATCTCTTCGGCGTATTTGGGGACAACGACCGCCGAGGCATTGACGCAACTGCGCCCGCCGTTATCCGAGATGGACGAAACCATCAGGTCGATGAACTCCGGCCAGCGTTCGATCTGGTCTTCGCCAATGAGGATTTTGCTGTAACCAGGCCCATGAACCTGGACGGCCGGATTGCTGGCATAATGGTCGGTCGTGCTGCGGTCGCCGAAGATCAAGGCGCGTCCGCACAGTTTCATGATCTCTGCGGCGCCCTCGTGGTTGGTGGGATAAAAGCCAAAGGCTTCCGCCGGACAACCCGCCGCGATGAACGCCTGGATCAAACGATACGGCGTCCACGGCTCCTCGCGGCCCGGCTTGATGACGACCGGTATTTTAAGCGGAATGGCCGGCAACCAGAGCGAATTCACCGCCGGCGAATTGCTCGGCATTACCAAACCGAGCGCCGGGGTGGTGGGATAAAAACTGCACGGCGCGCCGGCTTGTTCGCCGTAGCCCCGGTCGATGATGGTGAGATCCAGCCCACGCGTCAGGCCGTTCAACACGGTCCGCATGTTCGTCAGCGCGTAGTGAATTTTTGCCATGTTGCGCCGGACCATCACATGCGGCAAACCGCTGGTGGCGCTGAGGGTCTCGATGTATTGCTGCGGCGACTGCGTGTGGCCGAGGTCGCCCAGCGGCAAAGTTCCGTTGAGAAATTGCTCGCCGGTCCGGGTGCAAATGTCGAGCAACTGCGCCACGGTGAACTGCTTCAACACCGCGCGCGATTTGTCCATCGCGGCGAGGTCCTTGCGGATGATGCCGGCGTTCACCTGGCTGATGGACGTGAGCACCGCGCCGTTGCGGTGGTCAATGACGTTGGACTTGTCGAGGCTCTCGTAAGCGCGGCCGCGGCGAAGAACGGGAATGTGGGGGAGTTGGCTCATGATTTTTAACCGCAGAGACGCAGAGGCTCGAAGACGGTTTTCTATAACGTCTCCGTGCCCCGGCAACGGGTGAATTAATAAACGCCTTCGACGATGTTCTTTTCCATCGCGCCGAATGGGCGGACTTCGGCCACGCCGTCCCACGCATACGGGGCGCGGGGTTCGCGGCGGATGGTTTCGTCGCGCTCTAGGAAGCGGGGCATGAAAAACTCCTTTGTCAGCGTCGTAAGTTCAACGCGGCCCCACGCACCGTAGGCGACGGTTTCTTCCGTCTTGGTGGGGTTCACCACGCGCAACACAGCGCGCGGCTGCGGAGCGTAATAGGTGATGGAAAACTTGTCTTCCGGTCGCAGCGGCACGCTGGCGGCGAGACCCATCAGCGTGTTGCCGTAGGTGGGATAAAAGCCGATGCGGCCTTCGAGCACTTCCTCCACGATGAAGCGGACGTATTGCGGAGCCATGGTCGTGCCGCCGCAAAACACGCCCCGAATGCCGGCGTCCCAGAGGTTGATCTTCTCGGCGAGGGCTTCGAGGAGCTTCGGCGTGGTGAACAGCCCGGAAACTTTGCGATTCTTCAGGATCGTCACAGCCTGATCCACGACGTGTTCCATGTAAGACTTGGCAACGTCGAACTGTTTCGCCGTGATGACCTTCTTCACGAAGCGCGGATCCAGGTCGATGAAGTAACACGAACTGCCGCGCACATTGGCGAGATGCTCAATAGCGAGGCGCAGGCGGCGCGGGCCGGTCGGCCCCATCATCAGCCAGTAGTGGTTGCGCGGGAAATGTTCGTCGGAAACCTTGTCGCTGAACTCGGAGTAATCGACCTTGTAATCGTTCCAGCCGATGCGTTGCTTGGGCATGCCGGTGGTGCCGCCGGTTTCAAAAATATTGAACGGCTTGCCCTTGAACTGCGCGGGCACCCAGACTTCCGGCTGCAGGTCGCGCAGCCATTCGTCCTGAAAGTGCGGGAATTTTTTCACGTCCTCGAAGGACTGCACTTCCTTCCGCGGGTCAAAGTTTTTCTTCGCCCAGTCGAGCCAGAAGGGACAGCCCGTTTCCGGGCTGAAATGCCACTGGATGATTTCCTTGAGGTGGACGTTGAGTTGGTCTTGCGCGGCTTGGATGGTGGAGGAGTCAACAGGCATAGGGTTTTCGGTTTTGAATGGTCGATGCTGAATTTAACAAAGGCTTTTTGCGAGAGTGATCGTTAAGCGGAAGCCGGACGTTGGTGGCGGCCCCGTTCGTGGCGGTAACAGTCCGCAGCTTGCGTGGACGCCCGCCGTCATTTATGGCTTGGGCGCGTTGGCTTTGGCGGAGTCGTGGAACGCGAAGAGATGCGTGTTGCTCGAGATGTAAATCACGCCGTTGGCCACGATGGGCGTGGAATAGATGGGCGCGCCGAGATTCACTTCGCTAAGGACTTTCTTTTCCTTGGTCGCGGCCAGGACGACGAGATCACCGTCCTCATCGCCAACATAAACTTTTCCATCCGCGACCAGCGTGCTGCCCCACATGTGCGCCTTCATGTCGTGGATCCAATAAACCTTGCCGGTTTCGGCGTCGAGGCAATGCACAAAACCGGAGAAGTCGGCGATGAACAACAGGCCGGTCGTCGGATCAATCGAGACCGTCGAAATGCTGCGGTGAATCGCCTTGTATTCCCAGATCACTCCCGACTTGGTGATGTCCCCCGTCTTGGTGGCGTCGAGGCAGACGAGATGGCCGACGCCTTCACCATGCTCGGGGTCTTGACCGGTCGCGATGTACACTCGGTTTTTGTAGAAGACCGGCGTGGCGTTGACTTCGCTCGGCCCTTCTGCGGCGGGATACTTGATGGGCTTGCCGTCTTTCACTTTGTACTCCGGCGGGTTCATGTCGAACTTCCACACCGTTTTCAGAAAATTGCTGTCGCCGTCTTTTACCGGCTTCGAGTCAAAGGCGTAACAGAATCCGTCGCCGCCGCCGTAGAACACGAGATTCTTGCCATTCACCTTGCCAGTCGATGGCGAACTCCATTGGCCGTGGAAAATGCGCTTGCTGATGCCCGCGTCATCTTCGCCAAGAAATTCACCGGTCTTCTTGTTCATCGCGATGAAGCTTGGCGAGTTCGGCGACGGAATGTTCGAATGCGTCCAGTCCTGACCATTGCTGGTGCAGACGTAGAGCATGTCACCGACTATGAGGATGGAGCAGTTGGAGGCGTTGTGTGGGAACACGCCCAGCTCGTCCATCATGTCGTATTTCCAGATGATGTCGGCGTCCTTCGGGCCGAGCGTGGCTTTCGGCTTGCCGGGGCCGACGACGTACTGGCCTTCGTCCTTGAACGGGCCGTCGTTGCCGTTGGCCAGGCCGTCCACATCGAGGCACATCACTTCGCAGCGACTGGTGACGACATAAACGCGGTTGCCTTCGACGGTGGGCGAGGAGAGCAGGCCGAGGTTTTCCCAGTCGTTAACTTTGCCGGAAACCAGTTTGGGAATCACCAACTGCCAAAGCAGCTCGCCGCTCTTTTCATCCACGCACATTAGGATACTGCGGTCGCCCTGGTGCTTCGGGTCTCGCGGGGAATCGTTGTTCGTGCCGACGAAGACTTTGCCATTGGCAACGGTGGTGTTGCCGTAGGCTTGCGAACCAAGCTTGACGACATACTTGACGTTTTTGGTCTTCGTCAGATCAAACTCCTCGGTACCCTTTTTCATTTTGCCGATCTCGAACCGGTCAGGCAGTCCCTTGGCGGGGGAATACATGTTGCGACCCGGATCATTGCCACCCCATTGCGGCCAGTCTTGAGCTGCGGCGGTGAAGGTCAACAGCACGGAGGCGGTGAACAGCGGGAGTTTTTTCATAATAAATTTTGCCGATGAGGCGCAGGGTTATTTGTTGGCGGTCACGCCCACGTTGTCGATGTACACGCGCATTTCCTGTGGCGCGAATCCGTAGAGGCCCGGCGAGCCGCTCTCGTGCGCGTGCTTGTGCGGCACTTCAATCGTCCACTTGTCCGGCTCCGGCTCGTCGCGCTTCCACGCTTTGGCGCGAACGACGCCCGAACCATCCGCCGCCACATCGACGCGCGCTTTCAGCCGGTACCAGACACCAGGCGACCATTTGAAGTTCGATGGCTCTTCCAGCGACGGCACGCGCAACCGTTCCTGGTTGGAGTTGATTTCCAGTTTCTGCTCGTTGCCTTTGAGCACGATCAGATAACGTTGGTTGATGATGCCCACATCCGACATCTTGCGCTTGTTGCCGTCGCTCATCACGTCGGCTTCAATGGTGTAATTCTTCAGCTCAGAGTCGCTGATGAACACGGTGGCGCGCTGGAAGAATTTATTGTCGATGGTTTTCACCAGCGCCTTGTTGCCGTCCTTTTCGCGGACTTCAAACTTGAAGCGCGGGCCGATCCACGGCAGCGGCGGATAGGCGAACATGGTGTCCGGCTCGGTCTCGTGCTTCTCGGTGATGGCGAAGGATTCAAAATCCTGTTTGATCGGCAGGCCCGGCAGGACGCGCCCGCGAATGGTGCCTTTCAAATCGCCGAGCGTGGCCATGAACGCGCCGGCGGACGGCGTGAGATCCGGTGCGGCAACCAGTTTACCCTCGGCGTTGAACGCGCCTTTCATGTTGGCCCTGACCTTCGCGGTCGGCGGGATGTACGACACCCATTTGACGGCCTGCTGATCCTTGATTTCTTCCACCGTCAACCCGTTCGCGTCGAGCGTGCGGATGCGAAACGCCGCCGTCTGTCCCGGCTTCAACAGCACTTCAGAGGGGATGATTTGCAATTGCGTGGCCTTGCCGGGAGCGGGCCATTTTTCCGGCGTGGGTTCCGACGGCAGGCCGGGGTTGTTCCCCTTCTTGCCGAAGCAATAGATGTGGCGGGTGGTCTGGATGTACACCTTGCCGTTGTAGGCCGTGGGCGTGCCGAAGCAACGACCGTCAAGCGCGATGTGCGCCAGTTCCTCGGCCTTGGTGTCGCCCGGTTTGAGAATGTAAAACCCGCCGGTGGTGCCGGCTTCGCTGCCTTCCGCTTTTTCGCCGGGATTATCGAGGATCGGCACATAAATCTTGCCGTCGGCGAAAAGCGGCGAGGCGTTGCGCTGTTCGATACCGAGTTTGAACCGCCACAAAACCTTGCCCGTGTTCACATCGAGGCAGCAGAGGTCGCCTTTTTCCGCCACGACATAAATGCGGTCGCCCACGAGAATCGGCGAACTGGTGGAGGTGGAGACATCGGCTTCCCAAAGTTGCGCGGCGGTAGGCTCCACCACAACCGGGGCGTTGGTCGGATTGGTCGGCATGACGTTCGGGATTTTCAATGCCACCATTTTGCCTGGTTCGTAGGGCGTACCGAAAATCGTGATGACCTTGTCGTTGTTGTGAACCAGCACGGTGGCGTTGATGCCGGCGCGGAACAGTGGCATCCTCCAGATCGCCTCGCCCGTGCGGGCATTGACGCAAAGCACATTGCCGTCGCCGGTGGCGGTGTAAAAGACGCGCTTGCCGTTGAGCCAGCCGAGATACGGATGGGAATAGGAATTGTCCTTGGGCCGCTCGCCCGACCAAGCAGACCAGACCAGTTCTCCGGTCTTCTTGTCGAAGGCGTAGAAGCGGTCGCCGGCCGCGCCTTGCGCGCCCCAGTTGGAAGTGATGCCGCGGGTGATCACGAGATCGCCGTCGATCAACGGCGAGGCCGTGCGGCTGTTCGGAAAGGTCAGCCGCCCGAAGGCTTCCATCATCGAATGTTTCCAGAGCAATTTGCCCTCGGCGGTGAAGGCGGCGAGGATGCCTTGCGTGCCTTGCATGTACACATTGCCCGTTTCGGTGTCCACCGTCGGGCTGGAAGTGGCGTAGCGGAGATAGATCGTGTCGCTCAGGTAGTCGCTGTAACGCTGTTCCCAAAGTTTCTTCCCGGTTTCAGCGTCGAAGCAGGCCACGCCTTCCTGCAAGTCCGCCTCCTCGCCAAGATAGCCCATGATGTAGAGCTTGCCGTTGGCGATGACGGGCGTCGATTGGCCGGGGAAGTCGGCCACCCACAGCGCCGACTTGACATCGACTTTGTCGGGCAATCCTTTTTCACGCGACACGCCGTTTTGTTCCGGCCCGCGCCAGCTCAACCAGCCTTTGGCGGGGGCGGACTGGGCTTCGGGGAGCGGCGTGACCGCAGTGACGAGCAGAAATCCAAAAGCGCCGAGCGCGGCGGAAGCAGTCAATTTCATGGCCATTAACCTTACAATAAATTTGTCGTTAACTACGCTAGGTTCGGGAAAACGTTGCCGACTGACAACTCATTTTCTTCGCCGAGAGGCGCACTATTCTGCTTGCGCCGGAACTTAGCAACCGAAATAATACTCACACGTATAAGTTTCAAGCAAGTGGATTGACTCATGGTCATCAATAAAAATTCATCCGAACCGCTGCCCGTGGATTCACCGGAACGCCGCCGCCTGCCGCCGCTGCTGCGCCGGGCGTGGTATGGCCTGAATCAAGCCTTTCGCCGCCACATCGCGCACACCGGTGCCACGCCCGACCAGTTCACCGCCCTGCGCTGCGTCCTGGAAGGCGACCCCAAGGGCGTCACGCAAGGCGAGTTGACCAAGATGATGAGCAGCGACCCCAATACGATTGCCTCGTTGGTGGAGCGGATGGCCGCCGCCGGATGGGTGGAGCGCAAACCGCACGAACGCGACCGGCGGGCCTACCGCATCCGCCTCAAGCCGGCGGGGAAAATGTTGTATGCGGAACTGCGCGACCTCGCCATTGCCTTGCAAAGCCAGGTGCTGGCGGCGTTGCCGGAAGCCAAGCGGGAGAACTTTCTGGCCGAACTGGCTGCCGTCGCCGACGCCTGCCGGGCCGCAGCGGAAAATTCACCGAAGAAAACGAAGCGGCGCTGATTGGCGCTGGCGGCAGGGCAAAAGAAAACGGCCGGCTCCCGAAGAGACCGGCCGTTGTTGAAACTAAGCGGGCGCGAAACTTATTCTTTCTTCTTGTTGCACTTTTCGCAGACCTTCTTGTCCTTGGCCGCTTCGACGCAGCAAGGATGGGCGCATGCTTCGCCCTTCTTTTCCGCCTTGGCGCAGCAGGAGCCAGCGACGAACTTGGACTTCTTCTCTTTGTCGTCAGCGGCCATGGCCACACTGGCGCAGACCATACCAGCCACCGCAAACACCGCGAGCGCTTTGATGAACTTCATACGATTTTGCCTTTCTTACCGATTTATTAACCTGATTTTTGTTTAACCTTCCCGGATCATTGCGCCAGGCACATTACCTGGAACAATCCGGTTTCGAGTTAGACGGACTCATGTATCCCATATTCATCGCTGTTTGTCGATAGCGGGTTTGGATTGATTGACAAGAGGTTACAATGCGGCTGGCACCCTTGGTGCAGGCAAATCGAAAGAGTTGACTTCAAGGCAAAGCACTAACGAAACTGCACTGGCTTTGGAGTATTTCTCCGAATCATCAACGGAACGCTGCTTGTATGGCGAGGAACAGCAGCGCGGCGAGGTTCACGTAAACCGCTGCCAATAAATCGTCCACCGTCACGCCCCAGCCACCAGGAAGGTGCTGGCTCTGGCGCACCGGCCACGGCTTCCAGATGTCGAAAAGACGGAAGGCTGCGAAAACACAAACAGTCCACAACCGCATATCGGATTGAATGATAAAACTTGGCCCAGGCATTCCTGCGTGAGGTATCGAGTTATGCAGCAGGATGGGATAAAAAAAACACAACGGCATCGCGACAATTTCGTCTAGTACGATGGAACCGGGATCCCTCTGCTTCAGAATTTTTTCTGCTTCGCCGCAAATCCAGACCGAGAGCGCGAACCCCGCAAGCATTCCGCCCACGTAAAATTCAAAGCTGCGCGGGATGAGCAGCACGCCCAACCAGACCAGTCCCACTAATGAACCGAAGGTTCCGGGTGCAACTGGAATCCGGCCCACGCCGAAGCCTTGCGCGAGCCAGACGATGAATCGATTCTTCATTTGCTTGATAAATTTCCACCGTCCAAATCGTGGTTCGTCAATAAATTCAGCGGTCTGATTGTCGGGTGTGATGGCTTCGCCCACGGGTATGCTGAAAGCCCCGCCCGCAGTTTTGCCAAGGTCATGTTGTAATTGATCGCTGGCATTCTTGAATTCGTTGATGCCCTGCCCGAAGCCTTTCATAAAGGTGGGAATTTTGTTGGCGCCAAACAAAACCAAGGCGATGACGACGATTAAAACAAGCTCGCCGCCGGTCAACCCAAGCACCCCGATCATCGGTTGGATGAAATGGCTCATGGAAATTCGTTGAAGCCAAAGCTACCACACCGGCGTCCGCGTGCAATGGGCAACCCGGCACCCCGACCTCACATGTCATCCAGATACAACTGGCGGTTGCGCCAGAGATAGAACATGCCGGACATCAAGGTCAGCAGCACTGTCAGCCACAGCGCAATCTGGGCGAATATCGGCACCCACGGCTTCAAACAGACCTCCGCCCAATGCCCCCACTCGTTGTAGCCTTCCTGCACCAGCAGCGCGAGAATGGCCGTGATTTGCGAAATGGTCTTGTGTTTGCCGTAGCCTTCCGCCGCAAGCACGACGTTTTTGGACGCCGCCAGCAGGCGCAAGCCGGTGATGGCCAGTTCGCGTGCCACGATGATGACCACCATCCACGCTTCCACTTGGACCGTTGGCGAATCCATTTTGCCCCGCTCCACCAGGGCGATGAAGGCCGAGCAGATCAGAATCTTGTCCGCCAGCGGATCCATGAGCACGCCGAAGTTGGTGATGAGCTTCCGCTCGCGCGCAATCTTCCCGTCAAAATAATCCGTCAGGCTGGCGAAACCGAACAAGAACAGCGCCACGGTATCGTTGAAAGCAAAACGCGAAAACATGGCGATCAGGAAAAAAATCGTCAGCACGAAGCGCGACAGCGTCAGTTTGTTCGGCAGGTTCATGCAGACTTTAATTCCCGGTTCTCAACCGTCAAATTATTGGAGCGTGCCCGGTTCATTCGCAATGCAAAATTCGTCATGCGCCCCGTTTCGTTGGCTCGGCAATCAAATCGTAGTCGGTATGCCCGATGACTTTCACTCGGACGAAGTCGCCTAGCGGCAGCGAGCCGCGGACATACACCCGGCCGTCGATGTCCGGCGCATCGGCCTCGCCGCGTGCCACCAAAAAGTTGCGGGTTCCGAGTTTGGACTGCTGCGTTTCCGACTCGCGGACCTGGCCATGCTCCCAGGAACTGAGGTTCGCGTTTTTCAGTTCCTTCGCGTTAGCCGCCTTTTCCACGAGCACGGGGATCGTGCGCCCGACGAAGGATTGGGACACTTGTTGCGCGACACGATGCTGGGCCGCCATGGCCAGCGCGCGCCGCTCCTGCTTCACGCGGTCCGGAAGCTGCTTTTCCATCGCCGCCGCGCGCGTGCCATCCTCGTGCGAATAAGTGAACACACCCAATCGCTCGAACCGGGTGTCGCGGATGAAGTCGAGCAGCGTTTGGAAATACGCCTCCGTCTCGCCGGGAAATCCCACGATGAACGTGGTGCGCAGCGCGATACCGGGAACACCGGCGCGAATCTTGGCAATGAGGTCGCGGATGTATTGCTCGCTGGTCTCGCGGCGCATCCGCTCCAGCATGTTTTCGTGGATGTGTTGCAGTGGCATATCCACGTACCGCGCCACCTTCGGACATTGCGCGATCGTTCGGATCAGATCGTCCGTCCAGTGCGCCGGATGCGTGTAGAGCAGGCGAATCCAAAACTCTCCGGGCAACGCGTTCAACTCGCGCAGCAGCGTGCAGAGCGTCGTCGCGCTCGTGGGCAGCGCCTGTGCCGCGATGCGGAATTTTTCCGGCGATGAAATGGCGCGGCTGTGGTTCGGGCGCAGGTCGAGGCCGTAATAGGTCGAGTCCTGCGAAATCAGATTCAATTCCTTCACGCCGTCGGCGAGAAGCGCCTTCGCCTCGGCCACGATGTCGGCCTGTTGCCGGCTGCGGTGTGAGCCGCGCATCCGCGGGATGATGCAAAAACTGCACGGATGATTGCAGCCCTCCGCGATTTTCACGTAGGCAAAATGTCCCGGGGTGAGGCGAAAGCGCGGCGTTGCATAATCCGGAATATAAACCGGGCGCGCGGTGACTTTCAGAATGGGAGATTGGGGATGGCGTCCGGGGTCTGGGGTTGTGCTGACGACCGTTTTGGTTTTGCCAAACTTCTCCGTGCCGCGAAGGATTTCCTCCTGATCGTGCGCGGAGGCAGGACGTGACTTGTCCAGTTCGGCGAGATGCTTCGCCGTTATTTTCTTTGAACGTTGGGTGTTGGACGTTGGGTGTTGGACGTATAACCGTTCTTTCCGATGCGCCATCGCCTGCTTCACGATGTCGCCGACTTGCGCGACCTGATCAATGCCCATGAAGGCGTCCACTTCGGGCAGCAGCTTGGGCAGTTCCTCGCGAAACCGCTGCGGCAGACAACCCGAAACAATCAATCCCTGGCCGAGGTTCTTCGCCGCGCGCAATTCGGCGGACTCCAAAATCGTGTCCACGCTCTCCTCCTGCGCCGAATCGATGAACGAACAAGTGTTCACGATCACCACGTCGGCGCTGGCCGCGTCGTTGGTAATTTCCACACCGCTCTGGATCAGCGAGCCAAGCATGATCTCGGCATCCACGAGATTTTTGGCGCAACCGAGGGAAATCATTCCGACGCGCACGGGCCGTTTTGGAGAAGGAGTCGTTTTCAAGAGCCGGTCAGACTATGCGAAGCCTTTGCGCGAAGGCAATGATGGAAAACTGAAACGGGCGGCGTTTACTTGCGGGCGGGGGCGTTGGTGGGCAGCGGGAGCAGTTCGCCGGAATTCTTTTGCGGCGGCTGATACAGTCCGGGGCCGAGATTCACGAGCGGGTCGGCGGTTTTGTGGTTGCGCCAAGCGCGGTAGCCAAAGATCGCCGCGAGCAGGATCACCACCAGCGCGGTGAACGGCAGGATGATCCGCCAGTTCAACTTGGACAACTGGTACATCACATGGTCAAGTGGGCCGCGCGGCGGCCCGCTCAGGCTGGGCGGGTGGGAGAATTTTTTGCTGCCCGCGAGTTCCGTTTCGAGTTCCACCATGATCTGCGGCACGTCCAACTTCAGCAGCGCGGCGTAGGTACGGATAAAACCACGGATGTACACGGGCGCGGGGAACATGTCGTAGTTGCCCTCTTCCAAGGCACGCACATGGTCGGTCTTGATCTTCGTCACGTCAGCAACCTGATACACGGTGAGGTTTTGACCCTCCCGCGCGGCGCGAAGTTGTTCAGCAACGGATGACATGAGCGGCTTTGTATAGCGGTTGGCCGGTGGTCTTGGCAACGACTGAAACACTGGGCGTGCCCGCCCTGTTCCATCAACACCGCCGAATTGTGCTCAAGCGGCACTGCCGGCTTTGAGCAAGGCCACGGCGTAATCGCGGTTCATGCGTGCGATGAAGTCGAGACTGATTTCCTTAGGGCAAACTGCCTCGCACGAGCCGGTGACGGTGCAGTTGCCGAAGCCCGCGTCGTCCATTGTTTTCACCATGTTCAAGACACGGCGGTCTTTTTCCACCTTGCCTTGGGGCAGGATGCCCAGGTGCGAAACTTTCGCGGCGACAAAAAGCATGGCGCTGGCATTCTTGCACGCGGCCACGCACGCGCCGCAGCCGATGCACTGCGCGGCATCCATCGCAAGGTCGGCGTCCGGCTTGGGAATGGGGATCAAATTAGCGTCGGGCGCGCCGCCAGTGCGGACGGAAACAAACCCGCCCGATTGAATGATCCGGTCGAACGCGGTGCGATCCACGACCAAATCCCGGATGACCGGAAACGGTCTGGCACGCCACGGCTCGATGGTGATGGTGTCGCCATCCTTGAACTTGCGCAGGTGCAACTGGCACGCGGTGGTGGCCTTCTGGCCGCCGTGCGGAATGCCGTTGATGACGCACGCGCAAGTGCCGCAGATGCCCTCGCGGCAATCGGAATCGAAGGCAATCGGATCGTCACCGCGCGCGATCAGACCCTCGTTCACGACGTCGAGCATTTCCAAAAATGACATGTCCGGGCTGACATCCTTCGCTTCGTAGGTGGCGAAGCCGCCCGAAGCTGCGGCGTTTTTTTGACGCCAGACTTTGAGGGTGAGGTTCATTACTTGTAACTCCTTTGGCTCATGTGAACCTCCTCGTACACGAGCGGCTCCTTGTTGAGCAGCGGTGCTTTGTCCGGCCCCTGATATTCCCAGGCACTGACGAACGCGAATTGCTCGTCGTTGCGCTTGCACTCGCCTTCCTCCTGATGCTCGACGCGAAAATGGCCGCCGCACGATTCGTCGCGGGTGAGCGCGTCCAGGCAGAGCAATTCGCCAAATTCCAGGAAGTCGGCCACGCGACCGGCGTGTTCGAGCAACTGGTTCAGTTCGCCGTTCTCACCGGTGACGTTGACGTTCTGCCAGAATTCCGCGCGGAGTTCGGGGATGCGTTTCAGCGCGGCCTTGAGGCTCGCCTCGCTGCGCGCCATGCCGCACTTGTCCCACATGATGTGGCCAAGTTCGCGATGGAACGAGCGGACTGTGCGTTTGCCTTTGATGCCGAGCAGCCGGTTCGTCATCGCCTTGACCTGGTCTTCGACGCGCTTGAATTCCGCATGGCTCGTCGCGGGCTTGGCTGTTTTCGAGGTCGCGAAATAATTGCCAATCGTGTACGGCAAAATGAAATAGCCGTCGGCCAGGCCTTGCATCAGCGCGCTGGCACCCAGACGGTTGGCCCCGTGGTCGGAGAAGTTGGCCTCGCCGATGCAAAAAAGGCCGGGAATGGTGGTCATCAAATTGTAGTCCACCCACGTTCCGCCCATCGTGTAATGCACCGCCGGGTAAATGCGCATCCCTTGCTGGTACGCATTCTCGCCGGTGATCCGCTCGTACATGTCGAACAAATTGCCGTACCGCTCGCGCACGGTTTTCTCGCCGAGCCGCTTGATGGCGTCCGAAAAATCCAGATACACGCCCAGCCCGCCGGGACCAACGCCGCGCCCGTCGTCACACGCTTCTTTCGCGGCGCGCGAGGCAATGTCGCGCGGGGCGAGGTTGCCGAAACTTGGATATTTCCGCTCGAGAAAATAATCGCGGTCCGCTTCCAGGATCGATGCGGGCGGTTTGCCGCAATCCTCTTTGCGCTTCGGCGTCCAGACGCGGCCGTCATTGCGCAACGATTCCGACATCAAGGTCAGTTTCGATTGATGATCGCCGCTCACCGGGATGCAAGTCGGGTGAATCTGCGTGTAACACGGGTTCGCGAACACCGCGCCCTTCTTGTAGGCGCGATACGTTGCGGTGACGTTGCAACCGACGGCATTCGTGGAGAGATAAAACACGTTGCCGTAGCCGCCGGTGGCCAGCACCACCGCGTCCGCCGCATGCGACGTAATCGCACCGCTCACCAAATCGCGAACCACGATGCCCTTGGCGTGGCCATCGATGACGACGACATCGAGCATTTCTGTGCGCGGAAACATCTGCACGGTGCCCAGGCCGATTTGCCGCGAGAGCGCCTGGTACGCACCGAGCAAAAGCTGTTGCCCCGTCTGGCCGCGCGCGTAAAACGTGCGGCTCACCTGCGCGCCGCCGAAGGAACGGTTGTCGAGCAAGCCGCCATATTCGCGGGCGAACGGCACGCCCTGGGCGACGCATTGGTCGATGATGTTCACCGAGACTTGCGCCATGCGATAGACATTCGCTTCGCGCGCACGGAAGTCGCCGCCTTTGATCGTGTCGTAGAAAAGGCGATACACCGAATCGCCGTCGTTCTGGTAATTTTTTGCGGCGTTGATACCGCCTTGCGCGGCAATGCTGTGGGCGCGGCGCGGGCTGTCCTGGTAGCAGAAGCATTTCACCTTGTAGCCGAGTTCCGCGAGCGTGGCCGCGGCGGAAGCGCCCGCCAAGCCGGAGCCAACCACGATAACGTCAAACTTCCGTTTGTTCGCCGGGTTGACCAGCTTCATCTCGAACTTGTGCTTCTCCCACTTTTGCGCGAGCGGCCCGCAAGGAATGTTGGCGTCGAGTTTCATCGGGAAAGCGGGTGGATCATTTGACGAGACCGGTCAACACGGCCAGTGGAATGGAAGCGTATCCGAGAAAAATCAAGGCCGCGCCCGCCTTGGCGCAGCGGTCGATGCACGGGCCGTAGGCTTTGTTCTTCCAACCGAGCGACTGGAACATCGCGCTGACGCCGTGACTCAAGTGAAGGCAAAGCAGTCCCATCGCCAGCAAGTAGAAGCCGGACACGAGCGGCACCTGGAAGCCGGCAACCATCATGCGATAAACATCGTGGCGTTCGCCGTGGCGGGTAAGTTCATGCAGATTGGAAAAATCCTTGCCGGTGAAATTGATGGCGGACACCTGCACAGTGAAGTGAAGCAAGTGATAGACGATGAAAGCCGCGATGATCAGACCGCTCATCAACATCGTGCGCGAGGCGTAGCTGGCCGCGATGGGCGTGGGATCATTCGCGTACCCGATTGGGCGAGCCGCCTTGTTTTCAGCGGAAAGCTTCACCGCCGACCAGATGTGCAACCCCACCGCCACGATCAAACCAAGGCGCGCCGGCCAGATGATTTCCAAGTTAGATTGCAGGAAATGGCCGTAGGCGTTGATCGCTTCCGGGCCGAGGAAAATTTGCAGGTTGCCCACCAGGTGCCCGACCACGAAGAAAAACAACACCCCGCCCGTCGCGGCCATGATGAGCTTTTTTCCAACCGAAGAGCGGAATAATCCAGTGACCAGGTTCATGGGGAATCGAAATCAACGGACGCCGGTGCCAGCGGACGGCACGGCAAGAACGCCAGCGATGCACGGCCCGTTCGCGCCCGCCCGGGTCGCTCTGGAATATATCGGTTCGATTTCATGGTCCAGCCAATCAACGGGTGATTTAATCGTCGGCGCAACCAAACGTCAATGCGGCGGGAAAAGTATAAGCGGTGCTTGCCCGGCGGTAATGACGGCTTATTGCCCCGGCGGACGAAAGTATTGGACGGGCTTCTCCCCGATGGAGAGGTGCTGGCGAAGCTGATTCGTCACGGCAATTCGCGAATCCGAATGTCTTTGAACTCGACCACCGCACCTTCGGATTCCAAGCAGAGGTAACCCGTGCGCGGTTCGATGTTGGTGCCGCCGGACACTTCCTCGCCGTTGACCCATAGCCGAATTTCACCATTGATGCAGCGGATGTAGTAGTGGTTCCACTGGCCCACGCCCTTGCTCAGGTTCTTGCGGGGAAAGCTGCGCTGGCCATCCGGGGAAACCGGTGGAAAGGGCTTCATCTTCGCGCCACCAACAGGAAAAACATCGCCGTGGGTCGTGAACCAGTCCGCCTTTTTTTTGGACTGCTGCTCGTATTGCTCGGTGTAGCCGTGGTCGAGCACCTGCACTTCGATGCCCTGCGGATAGGAATTCGGCTTGAGCGTGTTGATCGAACTCTCGGCGGCCCAGACGAAAATGCCGGAGTTGCCGCCGGATTGATGGTGCTGCCACTGCGCGACCAGTTCGAAGTTGGTGAACATTTTTTTCGTGCGAATCACTCCGATCGGCTGGCCCTTGCAGTGCGCGACACCGTCCTTCCAGATAAATGTGTCCGGATCGAGATTGACGTTCGCAAAATCACTCTCACCCAGTTCCTGCCAGCCCGGGCCGGTACCGTCGATGAATGCCTTGGGTTGCACGCGTTCCGGCTTTTTGTCCTGCGCCTGCATTGGCGAAAGCAAAAAGGCAGTCAGACCCGCAGAGATCACGAGGGCGAGCAGACAGAGGCGGCTTGTTTTCATGTGCAAGGCGTGGATGGTTTTTAATTCAGAACGAAATGTGGCTCGCCGAATTACCGGCTGTCTGGTTTCACTGGAGCAAAATGGGACGGATCCATTTCGCCGTCGGTTACTTCATCAACTCTTCAAGTTTGCCGCTGATGGCATCGGCCCAAATCTGGTAGCCCTTCGCTGAGAGATGGAGAAAGTCGGGCATGATTTCCTTGGTCAGCGTGCCGTCGGCTTCGAGGAACTTCGGGCCAATGTCGAGGTAGTGAATGGTCTTGCCGTTATCGAGCTTGGCGAGGGTGTCATTAACCTGCTTGAGCTTCTCGCGGGTCGGGTTCGGCATCGGGCCGCGCGGAAACACGGCGAGCAGCAGCACTTTCGTTTTCGGTGACTTTGCGTGAATGGCCTTCACAATCGCAGTGACACCCCGCGCAATGCTGGGGGCGTCGTCCTGCCCGGAGTTGTTCGTGCCGATCATCACCACGGCGGCCTTCGGCGAAATGCCTTCGAGTTCGCCATTGGTAATACGCCACAGGACGTGCTGGGTGCGGTCGCCACCAATGCCGAAATTAGCCGGCTTGTACTTGGCGAAGGCAGCATCCCAAATTTCCTTCTTGCCGCGCCAGCCGTCGGTGATGGAGTCGCCGAGGAAAAGCAAATCCACTCCGCCGGCCTTCGCGATTTGCACGAAGCCTTCGTGGCGCTTGAGGAAATTGGCATCGGGCTGGCCGTCCTTGCCGTTCTTGGGAGCGGCCTCGTCGGGTACTTGTGGCGCGGGCTTGGCTTCGGGCTTGTCTTGTGCGGATACATTCAGGGCGAGAACGAGGAGAGCGAGGATGGAGAGTAATCTTTTGTTCATTGTGCTTGTGTGTTGGTTTTTCGGCAGTGTTGGACTGACGGTTTCCACCGTCAAGCGTCCATTTTGTTTTCGCAGCGGCGCTCACTGGAGGGTTGCCAATGGGTGGCCAGCTTGCCATCGTTCCTTCGCCAGCTAACAACGACGAAGCCGGTTTTCCATTGGGAAGCGATGGAGCGATTGGGCGAGTTTTCGGTGCGACATGACAACCTATTCCGATTTGAAGGACAAAGCAGTGCTCATCACTGGTGGTGCGGCCGGGATTGGCGCGAGCATGGTGCGCGCGTTTTACCGACAGGGTGCGCAGGTGTTCTTTTGTGATGTGGATGCCAGCGCGGGGCAACAACTCACTCGCGAGTTCAGCGGTGGCGTGACGTTTCAGGCGGTGGATTTGCTCAAAGAAGCACAGATCACGCGCTGGATCAAAGCCGTGACGCGCCAAGCCGGGACGATTTCCGTCCTCGTAAACAATGCCGCTGCTGATCCACGCATCCCGCTGGAAAAAACCTCCACCGCCGAATGGGATCGGCTCTTCGCGCGCAACCTGCGCGCCTATTTCCTCACCTGCCGCGCCGCGGTGCCGCACATGCGCGCGGGCGCAACCATCGTGAATTTTTCCTCGATCACCGTTCATCTTGCGCCAGCAAACATGACCGCGTACGTCGCCACCAAAGCGGGCATCCAGGGCTTCACCCGCTCCCTCGCCCGGGAACTCGGACCCGAACGCATCCGGGTGAATACACTTTCTCCAGGCTGGGTCATGACCGAGCGGCAACTCCGGCAATTCGTCACGCCCGCCACGAAACGAATGATCCGCAAGTCGCAATGCGTTCCCGATCTGATCCAACCGGAGGAGATCGCCAACGTGGCGTTGTTTCTGGCGAGTGATGCGAGCCGCGCCGTGACGGGCCAGGAAATCCTCGTGGATCGCGGCTGGGCGCACTCGTGAACGAGAGGAACGAAATGTATTTGAACCAATCGGGCAACAATTCAAACGAGACACGCGTCTCCTAATTTATCGGCCATGATGATTTCAAAACTGTGTTTGGTAGCGACCGTCCTCTTCCTCGGCCTGAATCTCGCCCCGTCGCGGGCGCAAGAACCGACCGAACCGAAACGCATCGGCCTTTGGAATGGCCGGGCGGCGCTGGGCGACGGGCAGTTTCAAGAGACGGAAGTCTGGATCACGGTGCACCAGCCCGCGACGCCCAATGGAACCGCCATCGTGATTTGTCCCGGCGGCGGCTACGGCGGACTGGTCACGGATGCAGAAGGTCATGGCATCGCCGGCTGGCTCAATCGCCACGGCATCACGGGTGTGGTGCTCGAATACCGTCTTCCCGCCGGACGCTCGCGAGTTCCGTTGCTGGATGCACAGCGCGCGATCCGCACGGTACGCGCCCATGCCAAGACGTGGGCGATCAATCCAAAACGCATCGGCATCATGGGGTTTTCAGCGGGTGGCCACCTCGCATCTACCGCCGGGACCCACTTCGACAACGGAAATCCGAAGGTCACCGACGCCGTCGAGCGCGTGAGCTGTCGCCCGGACTTCACGATTCTCATTTACCCGGTGATCTCGATGGGAGAGAAGACGCATCAAGGCTCAAAGCAAAATCTGCTTGGCAAAACCCCCGCTCCGACGCTGGTCGAGGAGTTCTCCAACGAAAAGCAAGTGACCGCCAAAACGCCGCCGACATTTCTCGCGCACGCCCTGGACGACACGGCCGTGGTGCCCGCCAACAGCCAGATGTTTTACGCCTCGCTGCGGTTCCACAAAGTGCCGGGCTATTACCTCGAACTTCCCTCCGGCGGGCACGGGCTTAATGGTTACCAGGGGCCGATGTGGGACGCCTGGCAGGAGAAATCCCTCGCGTGGCTGGCGGGACTGAAATTGATTCCACCGGTGAAAGTGCCATCGAAGGAAAAATGAATCGTGTTCGATTTGAACATCAAGCAACCGGAAGTGTTGCTGCATTACTTGCGTGAAACCGGGCGTCTCGCCGCCGACGAAGCCGCCGTCTGCACCGTGCTCCCCGGCGGCGTCTCGAATCGGACGGTGCTCGTGGAGCAGTCGAATGGCGAAGCTTGGGTCATCAAACAGGCACTTTCCAAATTGCGCGTGGTGGAGGACTGGTTTTCCGATCCCTCTCGGATTCACTACGAAGCGTTGGGTCTGATTTGGCTCGCACGACTGGCACCTCCGGGGACCATCACCCCAATCGTCTTTGAGGATCGCGAACAACATCTGCTCACGATGCAAGCGGTACGGCAACCACATGACAATTGGAAAACGCTTTTGCTGGCGGGTAGATTGGAACGGGATCATTTCATCCAGTTCGGCCAGTTGCTCGGCACCATCCATCGCCGGTCGCGCGAGCTTCAAAGCGAAATCGCGCCGGTGTTTGAGAACCGCACCTTTTTCGAGACGCTGCGGCTCGAACCTTATTACCGTTTCAGCGCCGCGCGAAATCCGACGACCACCGGCTTCTTCGCTGAGTTGATTGCCGACACGCTGGCGACACGCCTGTCGCTCGTGCATGGCGATTACAGTCCCAAGAATATTCTCGTTCATCAGGGTCGCTTGATCTTGCTCGACCATGAAGTCATTCACTTTGGCGATCCGGCGTTTGATCTCGGTTTCTCGCTGACTCATCTGTTGAGCAAGGCCCATCACCTGCCCGCGCGACGGGCGGATTTTCTGCGAGCGGTGGAATGGTATTGGAAAAGTTACTGCGAATCCGCCGGGGAAATCCCAGACCTAACGGGCATGGAGCACAGGGCCGTTCGACACACGCTCGCTTGTTTGCTGGCCCGCGTGGATGGCCGTTCGCCCTTGGAATACTTGGTGCCGCCCGAACGGAATCGTCAGCGGGAGATCGTGCTTTCCATGATCGCCGACCTCCCGAAGAGTGTGCTCGACTTGACCGGGGAATTTGGGAAAAAACTTAACGCATAACGAACATGTTCCGGATTGAACAACTCAGCGCCCTGGAAATTCTCGACAGCCGCGGGCGGCCCACCGTGCAGGCAACCTGTCGGCTGGCCGGCGGGTTCGCCGGTACCGCCTCGGTGCCTTCCGGCGCTTCAACCGGACGGGCTGAAGCGGTCGAACTGCGCGATGGCGATCCCCAGCGTTATCGCGGTCTGGGCTGTCGCCGCGCCGTGGCCAACGTGAACGACACACTGCACCGCGCCTTGTCACAACGCTCGTTTCAATCGCAGGCGGAACTCGACCAAGCCCTGCTCGCGCTGGATGGCACGGAGAACAAATCGCATTTGGGCGCGAATGCCCTGCTCGCGGTCTCGCTCGCTTTCGCCCGCGCTGCGGCCCGCCAATGCGACGTCCCGCTTTACCGGCATTTCGCCGACCTGCTGGGACAACCGCTCCAGTCGCTCCCGCGTCCCACCATCAATCTTTTCAGCGGCGGCAAACACGCGGGCGGGCAATCGCCATTGCAGGATTTATTGATCGTGCCGGCCTCGGCGCGGACGATGGACGAAGCGCTGGCCATGTCGTTTGCCGTTTACCAGAGCGCGGCGGAACTGATCGCGAAAAAATATGGCGTGCGTCTGCTTCGCGCCGATGAAGGCGGTTTGGCTCCGCCGTTCAATAATGCGGAAGCGATGTTCGAGGATGCCATCGCCGCCATTGGCGCGGCCGGTTTGAAACCGGGCGACGACGTTGCCCTCGCGGTTGATGTCGCCGCGAGCCACTTTTATCAACAAGCACGCTATCACCTCGGCGGTGAGCCATTGAGCAGCCTGGCCATGATCGACCTGCTGGAAAGCTGGACGTTGCAATTTCCGGTTGTGAGCATCGAGGACGGACTGGCGGAGGACGATTGGGAACACTGGCCGGAGTTGAACCGCCGCCTGGGCGACCGGATGCTGGTGATGGGTGATGATTTGTTATGCACCAATCCCGTGCGCATTCGCCGGGCGATTGGAGCCAGTGCGGCCAATGCGCTTTTGCTGAAGGTGAATCAAATCGGCACCGTAACCGAGGCCTTGAAGGCAAACCGGCTCGCGCGGGCCGACCACTGGAGCGTCACGGTCAGCGCGCGCAGCGGAGACACGGAAGACAACTGGCTGGCTGATCTCGCCGTGGGCTGGGGCGGCGACCAAATCAAGATCGGCTCCATCACCCAATCTGAGCGATTGAGCAAATACAACCGGCTGCTGGCGATTGAATCCGAAACCGGATTACCGCTGCAACGATGGCCGAAGGTGAGCGGGTAGGACTGTGGATGATAACGACCGAATTGGTACCCTTGCTATGCGTCCAATGTCTGCGCCATTGAACACCAACCTTTGCCTTTGCAACAGCGGCAACTCACCGGCTGGTTATTCCACTTCTCAGAGCCGTGACAAATGGGACACTCCAACTCGACACATGCAATCTGCCATGAATCGGCGGTAGCTGACAAACGGTAGCGAAAACGACAATCCCCCAACCCACCAAACCAACCGCACGTCATGATCTCAACGGTTGCGCCTGACGTCTGAACGCTGAGGATCCTCTCCGCCTCGCTGTCTGCAACAGACTTCTTGGGGTCGAAAAAAATGTACGTCGGCGCGAAAAATCGAGCTGCAATCGACTCGTAGAGCAACCCAGATGAACGGTGCATTTCAGTCCGATCCCGGAAGTAGTCGTGTAAGAAATCTTCGGCGGGCTGCATAGGAACCTTTATCCCCACTCGGCGGATGTCATGTGCACGGACGCCGTCTAATGGCACCCGCAGCCGGAGCTGGAGCAGCAGCCGCTGTTAAAATCTTCCGCCGTGGGCACGCGGCCCAGTTCAAACGTCTTGTTCAAGTGCTGGTTCACCGCGTCGTGGATTTTTTGAATCTCCTGCTGGGCATCCATGAAACCGGAAGCCACCGGATTCTTGACAAACGTGTCGCGCAGCGCCTCGAACTGGGCGATCTCCTCGTCGGTCAGCGGCAGGCCCTGCTGCTGCTTGGACTGGAGCATCTGTCCACGGTCGTTGAGCATCTGATATTGGAACTTCGCGCCTTCATCATTCATGAAGGCGTCCATCTTCCGGCGCAATTCCGGGAAATCGGGGCGGTCGAGAATGGCCTGGCAAAGCTCGCGCGTCTTTTGTTCGGTGCTGGTTTCTTCGGCAATCGTTTGCATAATCGTTTATGGGTTCACGGACGACTTCGCCCGGCAGTTCAAAACTCAATTCGTTCGTGCGAAACCATAGCACCGTCGGCAACACGCGCAAGCCCGGTAAAATTCTTTTTCCGCATGGCGGTGAAATGATGGCCCACGATTTGTCACGTTCGCAACTTGCGCCAGAAATTTCTCAGCACAATCAGGAGCACGCCCCAACAGAGGCTGTGGAGCACGAGCAGCAGCCAGTTGAGCAGACCCGGCGTGCGTTCGCCCGGCCAGAGCCAGCGCAGCAGATCGCGGGGAAACCAGAGCAGCCGGTGAACGCGCTCCAGAAAAAGAATGAGCGAGTCAAAATGCAAAACCGACGTGGGCAGATGGGTGAGGAGAT
>JBKJSC010000144.1:0-7115 GCA_046593035.1 Limisphaerales bacterium
AGCGCAACATCGCTCGAAAATCCCGCTCCAAAACGCGCGCCCGGCGCAGATACTTGTTTCGCATTGCCATTCCTAGTGTTCCAGCAGGTTCCCACCCGCTCAACTAGGAAAGACCCTCTGTTGAAACCTACCTTGGTACGATCGGGGGCAGTTTGTTCGCTTTCACGGTTTCACTTTCAATTTTTCGGCGGTGGCGAGCTTGCGCTGGTTGGTGTCGAAAGTCAGAAATTCCCGCGCGCCCAAGTGCAACGCCGTGGCCACATGGAGAACATCCAAGCTGCGGTGTCCGCGCGCAGCGGTGTGGCGTTTGGAAAGGGTTTCGGCCAGCCGGTGAACATCCGGCCAGTCGGCAGGGACAATGACCACCGCGCCCGTGTCCAAGTTCATTTGCAGTTTGTCGAGCGCGAGTTCGGCCACGGCCTGCGGGTAGCCCCGGCTTTTGTCCCGCGCATGAAGCCAGATTTGAAAACGGACGCTCTGGCGAAATTCATAAAGCAGCAAACCGGAAACATGCAACGCTTCCGGCATGGCGGCAAAATGCGCCGCTGCCGCCGGGGAATTGTCCTGCGGCACATACATCGCGCACAGAAAGGACGTGTCCGGGAAGGCGATCATCCTTCTTCGCCTTCCAACTCTGCCGCGCGCATTTCCGCAACTTCCTTGGCGGAAAAAACGCGTTCGCCCCAAGTCGCTTTCAACTGCGCCATGATGTCGGGTTTAACGAGCTTGCGCGGTTTGGCGGGCGTGACGGGCATGAGGCGGGCAAACAATTTCCCCGCCTTGGTGATCTCCACCGGCTCGCCTTCGGCAATCCATGCGGCGACGCGGGGAAACTGGTTTCGCAAATCTCTGACGGTGGCTGTTTTCATCGTGAGACAATATATGTATCACGCGAGCAGGCATGTCAATGACGTTTGCCGGTGTTCAAGGCGGGGAGCCGGGAGAGCGGGCGGCGGGACTTCAAGCGGCGGCTTTCAAGACGGCGCGGGGATTCATGGCGGCAAGTTTCAGAAGCACGCGGGCCGCGCCCGTGGGCTTGCGCCAGCCTTGTTCCCAGTTGTGCAACGTCCGCACGCTGATACCGAGCAGGCGGGCAAACTCGGTTTGCGACAGGCCGATCTTACGGCGGGCGGCCACGGCTTCTTCCCGCTGCCACGCGGCGGCTTGCTCGCGCCGGAAGGCTTCGGTCGGGAGTTCCTTGCGAACCGCGCGTCCCTTGGCGTCGAGCGTGACGTGGTAGGCGCGGGCCGGGGCTTTGTCGCCGCGCCGGACGGCGGCAAGCTCGCGATGGATTTGCTGATAGGTCGTTTTCATTGGTTTAGCTCGCGTTGAATCTTTTTCACTTCGGCGGCGGGCAGGTTTTCCGCCTCGTTTTTGGCGTAGATGCGGCAGAGCCAGATTTTGCCCGCCGTGTCCTGCCAGTAGTAAATCACCCGCGCGCCGCCGCGCCTGCCGTGGCCTTCGGCCGCCACGCGGATTTTTCGCAATCCGCCGGAAGCCGGTATGATGTCGCCCGCACCGGGGCATTGGAGCAAGCGCACGCACAAATCAAGCTGTGCGTCATCATTCAGCAAATCCGCCGCGCACCGAGTATAAGCGGCAAGTTCCACAAAGGTCACGCGCTTTACCCTACTTCATTGACGTAGGGTGTCAATGGTGTTTGCCGGTGTTCAAGGCCGGGAGCTTGCCCACGGCGGCGCGCAAGGTTTCAAGCTCGTGGTGCGTGTAACCGCGATTCATTTCCTTGCTGGCGTGGCCAGTGAGTTTCATCCGCAATTCTTGATCTACGCCCGCGTTGGCGAGCGCGGAGTTAAACGAGTGACGGAGCGCGTGGAACGAACGCTTGCAAACGTTCCGCTTGCCCGCGCCCTTCACTGATTGCGTGTCCACTCCCGCCTTGCGCGCGATGCGCTTGAACCCTTCACTCAGTCCATGCCGCCCGCCCGGACGCAATTGCGCCATGCCGGGCATGACAAAGGGAGTGGGCTTGTCCGTACTGGCGAGGGATTCCAAGTGCGCCAGCAAGTCCGGGTGAAGGGGCAGGGTGAGCTTGTGGCCGGTCTTGCCTTGCGTGTAGGAGAGCGAGCCGCCCGCAAGGTCAATGTCGTCCCATGCCGTGCGGCAACAATCCGAAAGCCGTCCGCCCGTGTAGTAGGCGAGCAAGATCAAGGTTTGCCATTCGCCTTGGGCGGTGTCCACGAGCATCTTCATTTCGGCGGGGGTGAATGTGCCACGTTCGACGCCTTCCACTTCCGGCAGTTCCACGGCTTCGGCGGGGTTCGTTGGAATGAGTCCCTTGCGCCGGGCCGCGTTCAAGGCGGTGCGGAGAATCTTCACGTCGAGAACGGCGGTGCGCGGGGCCACGCCGAATTTCAAACGGGCGTCGAGATAGCGGTCAACGTCCCGCCCGGTCAACGCGGTGAGTGGCTTGGCGGTGCGTGGGCCAAGGCTGGCAAGGAAACCTTTTACCGTCCCGCCATAACGCGCCGCCGTGCCTGCCGATTTGCGGGTTTCTTTCGTGGTGAGCCATTGCCGGAAAAAATCGGCGATGGACACGGTTTGAATCGTTTCGCCGACTTCGGCGCGGGCCATGATGCCTTTCAAGACTTCGCGGGCTTGGGCTTCCACGAGTTCACCGCGCGTGGCGAGCTTGACGGCGCGCTCAAATTCGAGGGCGACAGCGAGAGCCGCGTTGCGGTCGGTTTGCTTGGTAGAACGGAGAATGAGCCGCCCGTCCGGGCCGCGAAAAGCAGCGTGGAAGTAGGGTGTCTCAGGTCGGGTGTGAACGCTTGCCATATCGCTGCTAATGTTACTGCTAACGTTTACCCATGTCAAGCGTGTTTGAATATGGCTATTTCATTGGTGTTTTTGAACATTGCAAGGCCGGAAACGAAACGAGGGTTCGATTCCCTTCACCCGCTCCACTTCAATAATATCCAATTAAATCAAGCACTTCAAGCAACTTTGTCCCGCTCAAAACGAAAAGTAAGAATATTTATAAGAATAAAAGATTTCACCGCCAGCTTTTGCACCGTCCAATCACGTCCTTCGGCCGCACAGTTTTGAGGACTGAAACGCCTCCGCCCGCCTTTAATCCCGTTTCCCCGCTCAACGCAACATCGGCCCTGAATCGCTGGACAATCGGTGTGGCGGGGAATAGGGTCGTTGGATGCTCCAGGAAAAATCACTGGCTTCGCTCATCGTTCTTGCGTTTGCTTTGAACGCTTCGTCTGTGCTCGCAGCCGACGCAACAGCGCCTGCCTCGCCATCAACAAATCAGATCGCCATCACTTCGATTGCCGTGGAAGGAACCAACTTGGTTCTGAGCGCAGTTATTCCGGCCGGCCTCGAGCAAGTGATTTTGGAAATCCGCCCAACGCTCGACGCGCCCTGGGAACAACACGGAATCCTGGACGTTCAGGCCGGCGTGGCTGAGCTGGCCTTCACGATCCCTAAGCCGACGCATGCGATAGCGCTCTTCAGATTAAATGCCAAACGCCGTTTGGAAAGCGCCCCCATGGTCTCGAGTGAAGCGCGCTATGTCACCATGCCGTCTCTGGGATTAAGCCGCGCGAAGACCGGGGATGCCGTATTTCATTTCAAAGGACGCGTGGATGGTTCCGACAAAATTGTGATCACTCGCGAGGGAGCGCTCTGGTCCCACAAGAACTGGGCTTGGCCACGCGAGGCGGTCACGATCAACGAGACACAATGGAATCCGAAAGAGAAGAATTATCTGACCACGGTGGGCCTGGCGAAGTTCCTACCTGAAGCGTTTTCCCTGGAGTCGGTTAAAGTGGAGGTGCTGCAAGGTCGGGACGTGGTTGCGTTGGAACGCGCGCCCAACGCCCTGATCGTTCATTTGGATGATACCCCAGTGGGTCCGGGTGATTACGAGTTCGTGATTCATTTTCATCCGGTCGTGCCGAAATCGGTCCGGGTCGTTCCATCTACCGCGGCCCGCTTGAAAATTGCCGCTCGAATTGACGGAAGCGATCGCCTTAAAATTACTGGCACGGAGGCTACTTGGGAACATAAAGCCTGGGCCTACCCCACCGGCGTGACCTTGAACAACGTCGCCTGGCTTCCGAAGAGCACACCTATTTTGAAGAACGAAGGAACCAACACTTTCCTGCCGTCAGGGATTGATTTTTCGACCGCAAAGATTGTCGGTCGAAAAGGGCGGGATCTTGCGACGGTGTGGGCCGACCCAAACGCCGTGTGGGTTTGGTTTGCGGATAATCCGGATGCGAGTGATGCTTACGAGTTGGAAATCTCATTCGGGCAATGATCGTGGGGACCGCACGGGAAGGGCAAAACGAGTGGTAGGCTCTGAAGCAACAAATCCATCGTCGTTTTGACCAACCGCCCCGAACCATCCAGCGTCGAAGGGCGGGGTTGAACGGGCCGGGTGGAGGTCACTGTGTGGTTTGAAAGGTACGCCACCATCGTCCCCGCGACTCAGACCAACTCCAGCAGCGGTTGCGTGCCGTCTTCGACCAGATAGCGCGGGCGTCCACGGCTGTCCTCGAAGGTCGCGGTGTTCACGTCAATGCCTAGGTTGTGATACAGCGTCGCGAAGACCTCCGAGAAGGTCACCGGGCGGCTGTTGGCCTCGCCGCCCAGCCGGTCGGTCGAGCCGATGACCTGCCCGCAGCGCATCCCGCCACCCGCCATCAGCGCCATCGCGACGCGCGGCCAATGATCACGGCCAACCTGCGCGTTGATCTGCGGCGTGCGCCCAAACTCGCCCCACACCAGGACGGTCACGTCCTTGTCCATCCCGCGCTGATGCAGGTCCTCGACCAACGCGGTGATGGCCTGATCAAAGATCGGAAAATCTTCGCGCTCGCGGGTGAAGATGTCGTTGTTCGGGCCGCCGTGCCAATCCCACTTGCTGTAGTTCACCGTCACGACGCGCGCCCCGGCCTCCACGAGACGCCGCGCGGCGAGAAAACTTTGCGGCACCCGCGGTGCTCCGTTTTCATCGATGAGAATCTTCTCGTTGCCCTTGCCGTAGCGCGCGGCGACGCGCGGATCCTCCTTCGACAGATCCAGCGCCTCGGCCAGCTTCGAGGACGTGAGCACTCCCATCGCCTGCCGCGTGAAGGCATCCATGCCTTGCATTTTGCCGCTGCTGTCCACGTCGCGGCGGAAGTTGTCCATGCTGGCCAGCAAGCGCATGCGGTCGGAGAGGCGGTCGTAGGTGATGCCTTGCAAAGTCAAATCTCCACGGCCCGGTCCCAACGGACGGAACGACGACTGGGCCACGCCGAGCGCGCCGGGGCCGGGTTCGTTGTACGGCCCATGAGTGCACTCGTAGCACAGGCTCACGAACGGGGGCGTCGCGGCATCCACGCCCCCCTGCATCTTGCTCACGACGCTGCCGAGTTGCGGCCAGCCGCCCGCCGGCGCGGGATCGGTGCGGCTGTTGCGGCCGGTATAGCATTGGGAGGCGTTGTGATCGTCCTGAGCGCCGACGAGCGAGCGGATGATGACGAACTTGTCCATCATCTTCGCCATGCGTGGGAAGAGTTCGCAAATCTGAATGCCCGGCACGTTTGTTCCGATGGGCCGGTGCGGTCCGGCAATTTCGCGCGGGGCGTCGGGCTTCAAGTCGAACATGTCCTGATGCGGCGGCCCGCCGACGAGGTAAATGAGGATGACGGATTTGTGCGAACTGCGAATGCCCGCCTGGGCTTCGAGCGCGAGCAGGTGTGGCAGTGAAAGCCCTGCGGCACCGAGTCCGCCGATCTTGAGAAAATTGCGCCGTGACACGCCGTCGCAGAACTGACGCGTGTGGTCACGGGGGCCGAGAATCTTAAGCATAAAACGCTATGGATTGGGACTGCTCAACCGAACTTACGCCTCTGTGGCTGGGAGGAAAGCACCATTTCCAGCTTTTTCCTGAATGTGGGATGTGTGGAAATGCCCTTCGTTTTGTCAGCCAGCTAAAGACTCGCCAGCTTGGAAAGTGGTGGTTATTGCTAATGGACGCCTGCTTTTGAGGGAAATCGGCATTAACCCGCGGACATCAACGCGTTCACCTTCAACGGCGACAGCGCCCCCAACGGACGCTTCAAATACCGCTACAGTGAAGCCGCTCATTAGCCCGGCCACTGTGGAAACCGGAATTTGGAGACCAGAGTAGAACCTCCTGCCATCGGGAAAGGGGATTTGCTATGTCACGTTCGCATCGGTGGGTGTTTGCGACGAAAATTTCTTAACTCAGCAGCAGTATCATCGGGAGAGAAACGTAAGCTTTCCGAACTTACGGGCATGATTTCAGTGCCAAGCGGGTGCCTGTATTTTTACGATCTCGATGTATTGGGCGAGGGCCTTGGAGCGGTTCTCACCATGCCAGGCGACCCAGTAGTCGGCTTTCGCCGCCGCCGCCAGTGGCCGAAAAACCACGCCGGCATGGGGCAGATTCTTGATCTGTTCGCGCGCCAGCGTCACGCCCAAGCCTTCGGCGACAAAGGTCATGATGCCCGATTCGAGTTCCACGTCCTGCAATATCCGGGGAGTAAAACTCGCCTGTTCACAGATGCCGCTGAGCCAGGCGCGGGATCCAGGGTGGGTCGTTTCAGACATGGCGACAAAGAACAACGATTTGAGATCCGTTATTTTGATGCTGCTTTTTTTTGCGAGTGGATGCTGGTCCGGCAGCACGACCACGACTTCGTGGTGCGCGACGCATTCCCAGTTCAGCGCGGCCATGTTCTTGCTGGTGGCCGGCGGACGCAGGCCGACGAAGCCCAAGTCAATCTTCCGCGCGTCGAGCGCGCCAAGCTGTTCCGCCGGCGACATGTCGAACAAGTTCACGGCGATTTCCGGACAGGTTTGATAAAACGTCGCCAGCGTGGCCGGCAACAGGTCGAAATTGAATTTGAACAGATAGCCCAGGTTCAATTGGCCGGACTCACCCCGGCTGAAGCGTTGTACGGCCTTCACGCTTTCCAGGCTCAACGCCACCAGCCGCCGCGCATCGACCAGAAAACTTCTCCCGTCCTCGGTCAACGAAACCTGGTTCTTCGTCCGGTCCAGCAGACGGACACCCAACTCCTCCTCCAGATTGTGAATCTGACGGGTGAGCGACGGCTGCGCCAGATGCA
>JBKJSC010000185.1:0-4338 GCA_046593035.1 Limisphaerales bacterium
GGAGAAATTCGCCACAAACGAAAGCCCCGGCAAGGTCACCGTGCCCGTGGTCGCCACGTCGGTAGCGATGGACAACGTGAGCCGGGCCGAAGCAGAGTTGATGTTGCCGGGGAACGCCAGCCAGAAATCCGTGCCCCGGGTGTCCGCAGGATCCATCACGATTACGGGATCCGAAGTCACGGTCGGCAGCGGGATGCCGCTCTGGTCAACAAAATTAATGGAGATCAGGGAAGCGGTGTCGTGGCTCAAATTGTTAAAGGTCGCGAACCCGCCAACGGTGCTGACGGTGATCGTCCCTTGCAAAGTGCCGCTGCCCGCGTTACGGATGGCTTTAATGTTCCGTCCGGTGTCGGTGAAAACCAGGTTGCCAAACTGGTCCACCACGGCCACGATGGCCGATTGCGCGAACGGCACCCGGGCCACCGCCGCCGCCGGAGGCTGGACCGTGATGCTCAAAGCCGCCGGAGCGCCTTCCACTTCGTTCAAGAGACCGAAGCTCGTCGCGGTGGGTGCGCTCGGCAAACCGCCGGTGATGGCAAACATCGTCGAGGTTCCCGTTTTGGTGATCCGGCCAGAGGCCAGGGGACGGCCTTGCAACGGAATTACCCGGACGTTCTGCCAGGTCAACGTGTTGGCCACCACACTCGCCGACGTGACGGTGAAGGTGATTTGACTCACCGTGCGCGTCGTCGCCAGCGAGGAACCGGTCGTGACTCCGTTAATGTTGTTTGCCGGCGTTCCGCTGCCGGTGATCAGCACCGTGGGTGCGGTGCCGCCGGTATCAAACTTGAAGCCCGCCGGCACGTTGAGAATGATCGTGCCGACACCCACATCCCCGGCCACGCCTTCCTGATAAATCGGGCCGGTCAAGGTCGTGAACGTCACCGGAAAAGTATCCGCCGAAATCGGGTTGCCGCCCGTGGCCGCCGTGAAGGTGGGCGCCACGGTGGAAGAGGAGATCCCAGTGCTTCCCGGAAATGGCCCGGCACCGGTGCCGTTAATGCCGCCAGCACCTCCAGCCACGATCACGGTTCCGGTGGAAGGAATCACTTGTCGAACAATCACCACCCGGCCGCCGCCGCCGCCGCCACCACCCACAAAAAGGCCGCCTATGTTATCGCCACCATTACCGCCAGCGGCACTGACGGTGCCAGAAGCGGTCACACCAATCGCGCTGTGAATCAAGACACCACCACCACTGCCGCCGCCACCGGAATCGTGATTGGCAACAGAGGTGCCTTTCCCACCTTTGGATTGAATCACACTCGCTACTCCCAAAAACATTGAGCCGGAGGAACCTAATTCCAATGCACCGCCGCCCCCGCCGCCAGGCGAACCACCAGTCGAACCGCCTCCACCGTAAGTGCTCTGTCCACCACCACTGCCGCCTTCGAGCTTCGTCAATAAGTTTCCATAAGTCCCGCCACCACCAGCACCAAACTGTGTACTTCCACCCGTGCCACCAAATCCGCCACCACCAGCACCATTATTATTACCCGGTCCACCACCCGGTCCGAAACCATTACCACCTCCGGAATTGAAAGGACCCTTGTTTCGTCCATTACCTCCAGCCGGTCCGGCGGAAGTCCCAGAACCATTCACGCTCACGGCACCATTGATGATCATCGTCCCCTGCGACAGGATGGCCAGGCCATTGGAGCCGGTGGCCGTGAGCGAGAGGCCAGCGCCGAAGGTGAAGCTGCTGAAGGTGAACACTGCTATGTTGGTCGCTCCGCCACCGGGATTATAAATCACGCCGTTGATCACGGTCGCGCCGCTGGTCATGGTCGGCGTCGGCCCGTCGGTGTTGACTACCACGTTCGCGGAGGGGTTGAACGCGCCCGCCGAAGGAAAGTTGACCGGATCAAGCGGCACAGTGATCGGGATGGCCGCCTGCGTCAACGTCACATCGTTGCCCGTGCCGCCGACGTAGGAAAGGGTGAAGTTGAAACCGTTGACGACTACCGTCGCTCCTTCGGCCAGGCCGCTGAAGGTGCCGGTCACGGCGCCCGCGCTCACTTTGTTAATCAGCGTGAGCGTTTGACCCGGCACCCAGGGGATGTTGCTGTTGGGCAGATTCAAAACCGTATTGTTCAGGTTCAGCGTGCCCGTCACATTGATCCGGTCGTGGGAAGTTCCGGCGACGGTTCCATCCACTTCCAGGTTCAACGCGCTGGGCGTAGTCGCGAATGTCACCGCGCCGGTTCCCGCCGTCAGATTCAGCGTGCGGAAGTTGCCGTTGCCGTTGTCCGCCAGCTTCCCGAAATTGATGTTTCCGTCCGTGGTGTTGTCGGTGGTGATGGTGACGGTGGCCGCGCCCAGAGCGATGGAGCCGGCCAAAGTAACATTGCCAGCGGTGGCCAACGCGGCGGTGTTCAGATCGCTGTTCAATGTAATGGCCGTGGCCGTGACGCTGATGCCGCCACTGCGAGTCTGCACCGACTGCATGCTGGCGGAAGCACCGCTCGTGATGGTGAAGGTCTGCACGTTGCGCGTCGCGCCCACGTTTTGGGTGGTGATGGCGCCGCCCGTGCCGGCCGCCAGCGTGAAAGTGCGGTTGTTGGCCGCCGCGTCCGCGTTGACGGCGTTGTTGAAGGTGATGTTCGCGCCCGCCGGTGTGCCGCCGCCGTTGGTCGTGTCCACCACCACGTTCGCACCCAAGTCCACTGATTTTTGCACGGTCAGTGCGCCGCCAGCGGTGGTGAGGTTAGCGTTGAGGTTGATCGGACTGACGTTTGAATTTAGAACCAGGGCGTTGTTGTTCAAATGCGAGATCGCCGCGCTGATGGTGATCGCGCCGCTCGCGGCGTTGCCAATGTTGATCGTGCCGGCGGTGACGCGATCCAATTCGGCGTCGCTCAAGCCGAGCGGGCCGCCGATGGGGTCGGTCGCCGTGCCCAAGTTGATCGCGACACCAGCGGTGAACTGCCGGAGCGTGACGCTGCTACCGCTCTGGGCGCTGACAGTCCCGATTGTGTCAATTAGAATGCTGTTGCCGATTAACGTGACAGTGCCGCCATTGGCAACGGTGGTGATCGGGCCATTGACGTAGGCTGCAAGGGCTACAGATCCGCCTCCCTCGATCCCCGTAACCTGCACATTGCCGCCACCCGCACCGGAGGTGATCGTCGCGCTGCTGACGATGGCGATGCCTACGTTGTCAGATCCCGAGCCCGCAGCACCCCCGGTTCCCTGCACGGTAACCGCACCACTGCCGCCGGCAGTCACTTGTGCCGTATTCTCAATGCGCAAGCCGTGGTTACTGGCCGACGATCCCGACCCGCCGCCCTGACCTGTGACCTGCACAGCGCCGCCGCCGGACGTGACGGTCGAACCAGCGCCAATGACATAAACCCCGTAATTACCGTTTCCGACGCTGGCACCACCCGTGCCGCTGACGGTCATGGTACCCGTCGTGCCGCCGATGATGTCGCCACCGCCCTGCACACGCACGCCATACTGATTGCCGCCGGAATTGTCGCCACCCTTGCCATTCACAGTTACAACACCGGTGCCGGTGGCCCGCACCAGGCCGTTGTCCATGTCCACGCCAATAAAGCTGCCCGTGGTCGGCGTCACCTGCTGGTTAGCGTTCAGTGTCAGTGCGCCATTCACCGTCGTGACGCTTGACCCGCTCGCCAGCGAAATATTGCGCGTAGTGGTGAGTGAAATGCTGCCCGTGCCGATCGCCGCCACGTTGGCGGAAGCGCTGACGGAAATGGTGTTGTCCACGTTCACCGTGAGGGCATTCGCGCTAAAGCTTGAACTCCCGTTGAAGGTCACCGCCGTCGCCGCAGCGCCATTGTTGAGGGTGATGGTGAAATTTTTAGAATACGCATTGGCCCCGCTGTTGTTGAACGTGACAGCGGCCCCCGCGCCGAAGTCGGTAATATTCACCAATGTGAAATTCGCCAGCCCAGTTGCAGTGACGGTGAGGGTGGCCGTGCCGTTGCCGGTCACATTGGCGGTGTTCACGCCGCTCCAGTTGCCAGACGCCAGCACCAGGGAGTAACTCGTGCCCGCCGAAGTGATGCCCACCGAGTCACCGGCACCCAAGTCCACGGTCAGCGTGGGCGCGCCATCGCTAAACGTGGCGGCCTGGAGCGGAAGAACAGATAATGCGAGCCACGCCAAGGTGGCGCAGGCGAAATTGCGAAGGGAAGGTGTCATGATTAATGGGCGTGGTTATTCAAGGGCCGAACATCGTGTTTGCAGCGTGAGCCGGACATGCGTGACAAATTCAAGTGTGCGCACCCTATCACTATTTCCATTGGGTCTTTCCTAGTTGAGCGGGTGGGAACGGGTTTCTTTTAGCAAAAGTTGATAGAGGTTATCACG
>JBKJSC010000043.1:0-8010 GCA_046593035.1 Limisphaerales bacterium
CATGCGCGATGCCGAACACGAGAAGAAAACAATTCGCTACATCGAGAATAATCCGACGAAGGCGAAACTGGTGCTCGACCCAAAAGACTGGCCGTGGAGCAGCGCGAGATTTCGTGATGCTTACGGGCGTTTGTGTCTTTGACGGACGGCGGCTGTGTCGCGGAGACCAGCCGCAGCGGGTTCGGTTTTCGGTGCGTTGTGATTTGTTCAATGGCCTCAATGTTTTTCACGCGCTGCGGCTGGGCTTCGCCACAGCCGCTGTCCGGCGGCGGGCTGGAAACAAAGACCGTTGACGGCGTGGAAGTTTTTCTGGCCTGATGATGAAGCATGGCCGATGCGCTTGATGCAAAATTATGAAAAACATCACCAGCAATAAAAAGGAGTTGTCACCAAAACAACGCGATGAACTGCTCATGGCATTGAAAACCCGGTTTGAGAAAAACCTGAACCGCCATAAAGGTCTGGATTGGGCTAAAGTCCAGTCCCGCCTCTGCGGGATGGAAGCCAATGCTGACAAACTGTGGTCGCTCCATGAAATGGAAAGAACCGGCGGTGAACCGGATGTGGTGGGTCATGACAAAAAGACGGGCGAAACCATTTTTTATGATTGTTCCGAGCAAAGTCCCAAAAGCCGAGTCAGTTTTTGTTACGACCGCGTGGCGCTGGATTCCCGGAAAGAACATAAACCAAAAAATAGCGCATTGGATATGGCCGCGGCCATGGGCATTGAGCTTTTGCCGGAAGAAGAATATTTCGCGTTGCAGAAACTTGGAGAGTTCGACACGAAGTCGTCGAGCTGGATTGCCACCCCGCCGGATATCCGAAAACTTGGCGGCGCGCTCTATGGTGATCGCCGCTACGGCCGGGTCTTCGTGGGTCACAACGGTGCGGAGTCTTACTATCAGGGCAGGGGATTCCGTGGCGCGCTCAAGGTTTAAGGTTTGGTTTATGAAAACGTTTCAGGGTTACACGCTTATTACACCGAACGACCTGCATTGGCGGACGTCCAACCTGATGAAGATCCCGAACGCGGACTTTCTGGAGCGCACCGGGAGCGAAAATCTCGGCGCGCGGCTCTGGCGGTTGCCTCCCAAAAGTGCGAACACGCTGCACAAGCACATCCGTGCGGAGGAGTTTTATTTCGTGCTGGAAGGCACTGGCTGCCTGCGCGTGGGCGAGGAGACGTTGACCGTGCCGCGCCACGGCGGCGTGCTGGTCGGGCCGGACCAGTTGCGCCAGGTGTTCAATGACACCGACGCCGAGGTGCTCTGGCTCATCATCGGCGCGCCGGAGGAAACGGAATTTCTCCAAGGCTCAAAGTCCCAGATGGATCTCTCGCTCATCTACCCGACTGACCCGACGCAATTGCCCAAGGAACTCGCCGGTGTCGACTGGCCACCGAAGGGTTAAGTCATCCCTTCTTCGCGAGATCGAGGAACACGATGCTCGAAGGATTGCCGACGGAAGTGTAGTGGCCGGTGAAGGCGAGGCGGCCGGTTTTGCGATCCACGCGGAAGACGGCCACGTTGTCGCCGCGTTGATTGCACACGTAAAGGAACTGGCCGGTGGGATCGAAATTGAAACTGCGCGGATAGTTCCCACGCGTCGCCTTCTCGCCAACGTAGGTCAGCTCGCCGTTTTTCCCGACGGAAAAAATCGCCACGCTGTCGTGCAGCCGATTGCCCGCGTAAACGAAGCGTCCATCGGCAGAGACGAGAATCTCGGAGCAGAAATTACTGCCGCCGAAACCGGGCGGGAGAGTGGAGATGGTCTGGCGCGTGGTGAGTCGGCCTTTCTTGGCGTTGTAATCGAACAGCACGACGGTCGAGCCTTCCTCCTGAATGGAATAGAACCAGCGCCCGTTCGGGTGGAAATGAAAATGCCGCGGCCCGTCGCCGGGCGGGAGCGAAACGGTGGGCGGATCATTCGGCGTGAGTACACCTTTCTGGTCGTCGAACTTCCAGATGAGGATTTGATCGAGGCCCAGATCGACGTGGATCACAAAACGCCCTGAGGGATCGGCCTGAATCATGTGCGCGTGCGTGCGGTCGTGTCCGCTGAAGGCAAAGCTGCCGGGCGGGGCGTTGGTGGCTTTGGTGGGGCCAAGTTTTCCGGAGTCCACTTTCACGTCACTCGCTTCGCCGAGGCTGCCGTCGGCCTGAATCGGCAACACGGCGACGGAGCCACCAAAATAATTGGCCACGAGCAGAAATTTTCCGGACGGGTGGATGCTGATATAGGTCGGACCCGCACCGCCGGAGCGGACGGTGTTGAGCTGTTTCAATTGGCCGCCGGTGCGATTGATGGCAAAGGCGCTTACCGTGCCCTCTTTCGCGACGCCCACGTGATCCGTTTCGTTGGTGGAATACAGGCGAGTGCCGGCGGAATTCACAGCCAGACAATTTGGGCTCGTCCCCGACTCGAAGACGCCGCTCGGTGTCATCGCCCCGGTGGTGCGGTCCACTTGAAACAGGTGAATGCCGCGTCCGTTGCCGGGCGGCAGATCCACCTGCGTCGGCAGCATGTCGCGCAGCGGCGAACTGAACGTGCCCACGTAGGCCATGAGCGGCCCCTTCGCTTCGGCCGCTGGCATCGTGAGTGAACTCGCCAGCAACGGCACGCCCGCAGCCAGTGCGGAGGAGGTTTTCAGAAACGAACGTCTGGAAATTTCGAGCGGAATCATGTTGGTAGGATGTTGCATGGCTGGGTGAATGGTAGGAGTGAGTTGCATAAATGGTCGAGACAAACATCGCACAATTGGTCGGGCGCGTTTGATGATGACGATTGATTTCAACCGCCCGATTTCGTAATCCTTGTCGCCATGCTCCGACCGCGAAAGAAATACACCGTCTTCGATCTCCAACAGCTCAAGGGCAAACGCTGCCTGACGCACATTCACGTGAAATCGCCGGAGGAAGCGGCGGCGGCGGAACTGGCGGGAGTCGATCTGATGAGTTGCAGCTTCGATTCGCCCGAGGCGCAAGCGCGGCTGCCGTTGCTCGTAGCGGCGGCTCCGAACACTTTCTCTCTGCGGCCACGCCGCACGGAATGGCATCGCCGGAGGAGGCGATCCGCGTTGGGTTTCGTGCGTTGGAGATTGGCGCGAGTTCGGTTTATTGCTCGGCGAGTCCGTTCATCGTCGAGGCGATGGCGCGCGAGGGGATTCCCGTGGTCGGGCATCTGGGGATGGTACCGCGGCACGTGACGTGGACCGGCTACCGCGCCATCGGCAAGACGGTCGCGGAGGCGAAGGAACTTCATCGCCGCATGAAGGAATTGGAGAGCGCGGGTGCTTACGCGGCGGAACTCGAGGTCGTCCCGCACAATCTCGCGCGCTGGCTATGTTCGCAGACAAAGTTGCTTCTCATGTCGCTCGGTTCTGGCAGTGGTTGCGACACGCAGTTTCTTTTCTCCGACGACATCCTCGGCGATTACGAGGAGCGTCTGCCGCGCCACGCGAAGGCTTACCGTAATTTCCTCGCGGAGCACCGGCACCTACAGGCTGAGCGCGTCGCGGCCTTCCGTGAATACATCGCCGATGTAAACGAAGCACGCTTTCCTGAGCGGAGTCACCTTGTGGAAATGGACGCGCAGTTTCTAGATGAGGTGATGCGCACGATTCCGCCGGGTGAGGCTTGAATCCGAAACTGAGCAACCAGTATGACCAAACCACCTGGCAGCGCTTACGAGACGATTGACGGAATGCTCTATCTTCCGCGGATGCTCAGCAAGATCCGGTTATTCGCACAGGGAGAACTGCGGCCTGATTTCCACGCCAATCTGGGCAAGGGCGCGGACGGCTGGTGCTGCAATTTTCTGCGCGTCAATTATGCCGAACTTCGCGACCGCGTGCTGGCGGGCGGCAGTGACGAGGAGATTTTGGAATGGTGCTTCATCTAGGGGCGGCGGTTGAACGAGGGCGATATCTGGGTCTGGAATCAATGCGTGTCGCGGCTTGGATGGAGGGATGTTGCCGCGTTGCGTTTGGAAAAAGTGAAAGCGGAAAACGGCCTGGCCCATCGCGGCGACATTGTTACCATGATGGACTTTTTTGATGTGGATGAAGGCCGGAAGCCTTAGCGCCTAAGATTTGCGCGTGATGCGGATTTCGGGCTGATACAAGATGCGCACGAGTAAGTCGCCGCGTCCGCCACGCGGTTTGGGCAAACCCTCGCCCGCGAGGCGAATCACTTCGCCGCGTGAAACCTGCTTCGGAATTTGGACGCGAAGAAAACTTCCCGTCACGCCGCGCACGGATTCTGTGCCGCCTTGCTGGGCGCGTTGAAAGCTGATTTTCAGGTCGCAGCGCAAATCCGAGCCGCGCGCTTTGAAACGGAAATCCGGTCGCGCCTTCACGCGCACGACCACAAAGCTGCGGCCAACGGTTTCTGCGCGCGGGATTTTGAAACGCGTTCCGGGTGCGGTCTCCGGCGGTACGATCAGTTCGTAGGTTTCCGCGCCGCCGGGATTGCCGGGATCATTCACGCGCACCTCGAGCGTCGTGCCACGCAGAAATTCTTCGAGGCGGAGATGGATTTCCTTGGCGATGTTGCCCGCTGATTTGCCGGAGGGCTTGGGCGCGGAAGACTTTTTCGCAGATGAAATCTCCTCGTCGTATTCGCGGCGGCGCGCGGGGTCGCTCAAGATTTCATGCGCGGCGTTGAGGGCTTGAGTTTGCGCGATGGCAGCGGGCGAACCGCCGTTCACATCGGGATGATGCTGTTTGGCGAGGACGCGATAGGCGGCGCGGATTTGCGCGTCGGTGCAGCGGCGGTCAAGGCCGAGCGTGGCGTAATGATTGGATTCCGCAGATTGCAATGTCCAATAAATTACTTTACGGACGCAGCATTGCCAGCTTCATCGCCTGCGGCAAGGGGAGTGGCGGGAGGCAGCAGGGTGGCTTGTTTGAGCAGCCGGCAGAACTCCTTCTTGCTGGTGTGGTGATGCGTTCCCGTCCGGGAAAGGGGATTGAGCAGGGACTTGTATTCCACTTCGCGCCGTTCCAGATGCACGATGCGGAGATATTCCTCGCCCCGTTTCCAGATTTGACCTTGTTGGAGTTTTAGCATCGAACCATCGAAATTTTATGTGGCAACAGTTCCGTCTGAAAGTTGAAAAATCTGTCTCTCCTGCTCAAGAGAGCAGGAGAGACAGCCGGAGTGGGCGGCTACCGCTTCTTGGCGGCGGCGGATTTGGCGGCCACGACCGCCTGCTTCTTCTGTTGGTCACTGCTGATCTTGGACTGTTTTTGCGAGGACTTCTTCTGATTCGATTTTGGGGATTTGTCGCCCATAATGTTGCTTGGTTCTGCCGTTTGGTTTACTTGCGGCATGATAAGTTTCTCCGCAAGGGTGGGCATCATGCGGGCCGGTTCGGCGATTGTAAATGACGGATGCGAACCCATCTGGCCTGTAACCGTGTTTTTGCTCGAAAAGATTCTTTCCGAAAGTTGTCGCAATTGCGGCAGAACCCGTCACTCTGCACGGGTCTGTTAGATAGCTTGTCTCTTTCAAGGCATGGTGAATCCTCAGGTGAACTCAGTTCAGTGATGATTTTAGACCCGATGTTCGGGAACAGTCTGTGGAAAGTAACGGTTTGTCGGACAGTAAAACATCGCATGAGTAATAAATTGTTTGTGGGAAATCTTTCCTTCAATACCACCGAGAACGACCTGAACGACGCGTTCGCCGCGTTTGGTACGGTCACTGAAACCAACCTGATGATGGATCGCATGACCAATCGCCCCCGCGGCTTTGGTTTCGTGACCATGAGTTCCGCCGAAGAAGCCCAGAAGGCTATCGACGGTTTGAATGGCAAGGAAATGGATGGCCGCGCCTTGACGGTCAACGTGGCCAAACCGCGCGAAGAACGCCCGGGTGGCGGCGGTGGCGGTGGCGGTCGTCGTGAGTACGGCGGCGGCGGTGGTGGCGGTGGTGGCGGCGGTCGTGGTCGCTACTAGGATAGATTTGCGTTTTTGCACGCATCGAGGCCCGGCTGGTGCCGGGCCTCGATCCTTTTTGTCCGGCTTTAAGAGTAGTTGAGCCTGCTCGGTGTTTCGCCGTTTCCATGAAACGATGTGTCGCCGGAAGCAGTCCTGCGGCCGGGCAGGTGCGTTTCCTTCCAAGATAATTGCGTGCTATTGCGCGCGCTTCATCCAAAAATAATCCCTATGCCCTTTCGCGCTCTCGGTCTTGATTCAAAAATTTTGCAGGCGGTCCAGGAAGCCGGTTACACCGAGCCGACACCAATTCAGACTGCCGCCATCCCTCCAATCATCGCGGGACACGACCTCATCGGCATTGCGCAGACCGGTACTGGCAAGACGGCGGCGTTCACGCTGCCAATCCTCACCAAGCTCGCCGCGCAACCGGCGGGCCAGCGTCGCGGCACGCGTGTGCTGGTCATTGCGCCGACGCGCGAACTCGTCCTGCAAATCGAGGAGAACGTGAAGGCGTACGCGAAGCATCTGCCGCTGACGGTTGCCACGGTGTTCGGTGGCGTGGGCGAACAGCCGCAAATCCGCGCGCTGCGGGCGGGAACGGATGTGATCGTCGCGTGTCCGGGCCGGTTGTTGGATTTGATGGGCCAGCGGTGCGCGGATTTTTCTCAACTGAAATATCTTGTGCTGGACGAAGCCGACCGGATGCTCGACATGGGTTTCCTGCCGTCGATCCGCCAGATCGTGCGCCAGTTGCCGAAGCAGCGGCAGACGCTGATGTTCTCTGCCACGCTGTCCAGGGAGATTGAAGCGCTCACGCACGAGTTTCAACACGCGCCGAAAATTGTTCAGATCGGCCGCCGCGCAAACCCGGCTGAGACGGTCACGCAGTTGGTCTATGAAGTGCCCAAGCATTTGAAGCCAGCGCTGCTGTTGCATCTGTTGCGCGATCCCCAGATGGACATGGTGCTCGTCTTTTCGCGCATGAAACACAGCGCGGATCGCATCGCGCGCAACCTGGAGAGCAAAGGCATCAAGACGGCGGCGCTCCACTCGAACCGTTCGCAGAATCAGCGGCTTAAAGCGCTGAAGGATTTCAAATCCGGCGCGGTGTGCGTGCTGGTGGCGACGGACATTGCCGCGCGCGGGATAGATGTGGACGGCATCTCGCACGTGGTGAACTACGACTTTCCGATGCACGCTGAGGATTACGTTCACCGCATCGGCCGCACGGGACGGGCGCACGCGGTGGGCGATGCCATCAGCTTCGTCACGACGGAGGATCACGGCGAGTTGCGGGCGTTGGAGCGTTTTATCGGGCGCGGCATCGTGCGGAAGCGGGCGGAGGGATTCAACTACGCGGCTGCGGGTCCGGCCATTAGTGCCGAGGATTCGCCACGCCAACAACACGGCCAGCGTGGCCATTCATCCCAGCCCCGGCCCGCCCAAGGTGGCGGAGCGCAGCACGGTGGCCAGCGCAGTTTCGGAGCGCGGACGCAGGGACACCGCCGGAGTTTCAGCTCACGCTAAGAAAAGGCCGAGACTTGTGTCGCGGGAAACGTGCTGCCGTTTCGCTTCCCGCTTGAATGAGTTTGAAACCTTCGCTCTAGTGGGAGCGTCAACCTTCCGTCCGAAGCCTGCATCGTTGTCGGCTGGGATGGTGGTTTGATGGTTATGATGTTTGTTCGATCAATTTATTGCGGTGTTTGGTTGCTGGTGCTGGGTCTGATGATGACCCTGCAAAGTTCGCTGGGCGCGGAACGGCAGCCCAATGGGGGGAATATTTTTCGCCAGCAATGCGCCAAATGTCATGGGCGCAATGGTGAAGGGGTGAAAGGCAAGTACGCCGATGCGCTCATCGGCGATTGGTCGGTCGAAAAACTGGCCCGCTACATTGAGAAGAACATGCCGGACGATGCGCCGGGAAAGTGTGTGGGACCGAGCGCAGAGGCGGTGGCGCGTTACCTTCACGATGCTTTTTATTCACGCGAGGCCCGGGCGCGTAACCGTCCCGCGCGGGTGGAACTGGTCCGGCTCACGAATCGCCAGTATGTCAACACGGTGGCGGATTT
>JBKJSC010000059.1:0-6119 GCA_046593035.1 Limisphaerales bacterium
TGAAAATTCGTGCATTCTCGGCAACGAATTGAGAGGCGCTTCGACTCCCTCTCCGCTGCGTAGCGGAGGAGAGGGCTGGGGAGAGGAGGTGGGACTCAGCGTGGCTCAGATTTCCCCTCACCCCAACCCTCTCCCCACTCGTTCCTCGCGGGGAGAGGGAGTGGTTGTGGCTTCGCCGCGCTGGGTCCATCCGTGTTCATCCGCAGTTAAGAATTGCTGTAATGAAAACTGATTACGACGTTCTCCTCATCGGGGGCGGGCCGGCGGGCGCGAGTGCGGCGGCCATTCTGGCGGAGCACGGCCACCGCGTGCTGGTGCTGGAGCGGGAGAAGTTCCCGCGCTATCACATCGGCGAATCGCTGCTGCCGTTTTGCTACGGCCCGCTGGAACGATTGGGTTTGATTCCCAAGCTGCGCCAGTCGGCGTTCGTGAAGAAATACAGCGTCTTGTTCGTGTCGCCGAATGGCCGGGCGAGCCAGCCGTTTTATTTTTTCAACCGCTACGACCGGGACACCATCGCGCAGACGTGGCAGGTGTTGCGCAGCGAGTTTGACGACCTTCTCCTCAACCAAGCCCGCACAAAAGGCGCGGTGGTGCTGGAGGAAACCACCGTCAAGGAACTGTTCAAGGATGGCGACCGGGTAGTGGGTGTAAGCGCACAATTAAAGTCCGGCGAAATTGTCGAGTTCCGCGCGCCGATCACACTGGACTGCTCGGGTCGCGAATCCTTTGCCGCCGTGCGGAACAACTGGCGCGTCAAGGATCCCTTCCTCAACAAGGTCGCTGTGTGGACTTATTACAAAGGCTCGAAGCGCGAACCGGGCATCGACGAAGGCCAGACGACGGTCGCGTTCGTGCCGGACAAGGGCTGGTTCTGGCACATCCCGCAGCACAATGACATGGTGAGCGTCGGCGTCGTGGCCGAGGGCAAATACCTCGCGCGCGAGGGCGTGCGGGATCCGGCCACGATGTTCCAACGGGAGATCGGCGAGAACCTCTGGATCAAAGACCACCTTTCCGTCGGTGAACAGGTCGGGCCGTATTTCATCACCAGCGAATATTCATTTCACGCGCGCCACTGCGGTGCCGAGGGCCTGCTGCTGGTCGGCGACGCTTTTTGTTTTCTTGATCCGGTGTTCAGCAGCGGGCTGATGCTCGCGCTCAAAAGCGGCGTGATGGCGGGCGACGAAGTTCACCGTGCGATTCTGGAAAGGGATTTTTCACCGGCGCGCTTTGCCGGCTACGCCACGTCGCTGCGGCAGGGCATCGAGAACATGCGCAAGCTGGTCTATGCCTTCTACAATCCGAATTTCTCCTTCAAGCAGGTCACCGACAAATACCCTGCCGCCGCCGGCGACATCACCGACTGCCTGAGCGGCGATGTGAATAAAGACTTCTCGAATCTATGGAAATGGGTTTCGGAGTTCGCGCCGTTGCCCGAGGAGTTGCCATACGGGCAGCCGGTGGCCGGCGCGGCCCTGGCCTGACTTTTTTTCCACGAATGAAAGCCAGATTTGAATCAGGAAAGCAGGAACAGATGCTCGAACTCGCCCTAGTTCCATTCCTGCGTTCCCGCCTTCCTGATAAGTCTTCATCCGTGTTTTATCCGTGTACAATCCGTGGCTAAAAACTCGCTGTGAATATTGTTCAAATCACTCCCGGCGCGGGCGGCATGTATTGCGGCAATTGTTTCCGCGACAATGCGCTCGTCGCCGCGCTACGCAAGCTCGGCCACTCCACGCTCATGGTTCCGCTGTATCTGCCGATGACGCTCGACGAGGAGGATCAAAGCGCCGGCACGCCGATTTTTTTTGGTGGCGTGAATGTTTATCTGGAGCAGAAATCCGCGTTCTTTCGCCATGCCCCTAGATGGTTGCACTCGCTACTCGATTCGCCAGCCTTGCTGAAATTCGCCGCTGGCCGCGCCGCCAAAACCCGCGCCGAAGATGTCGGCGACATGACAATCTCCATGCTCCGCGGCGAGGAAGGCAATCAGGCGCGCGAGTTGGACGAACTCATCGCGTGGCTGAAGACGCAGCCGAAGCCGGACGTGATCTGCCTTTCGAACGCAATGCTCGCTGGCCTCGTTCGCAAATTGAAACGCGAATTACGCGCGCCCGTCGTGGTGATGTTGCAAGGCGAGGATGCATTTCTGGATGCCATGCCTGAGCCGACGCGCACCGAAGTCTGGCACACACTCGCCGAACGCGTGACTGAAGCGGACTTGTTCATCGCACCGAGCCGTTATTTCGGCGATCTAATGGCGAAACGCCTGAACCTGCCGACGGACAAAGTGCAGGTAGTTTTCAACGGGATCAATCTGGAGGGATATGGCGAAGTTCAGAGTTCAAGGCGAGCGCCCGTGCTCGGATTCTTCGCGCGGATGTGCAAGGAAAAGGGGCTGGACACGTTGGTCGAGGCGTTTATTTTGTTGAAGCAGCGCGGGAAACTGCCCGCTCTGAAATTCCGAGTCGGCGGCGGCTGCGGGCCGGGTGACGAACCCTTCGTGAACCAACTCAAACACCGCCTGCAATCCGCCGGCTTCCTAAGCGACGTGGAGTTTCATCCGAACCTGACGCGCGAACAGAAGCTCGCGTTCCTGCGTTCGCTCACGGTGTTTTCCGTGCCCGCGAATTACGGCGAGGCGTTCGGGCTTTACGTCATCGAGGCGCTGGCGTCCGGAGTCCCGGTGGTGCAACCACGCACCGCTTCGTTCCCCGAACTGATCGCGGCGACGGGCGGCGGCATCCTGTGCAAACCGGGCAGCGCGCCGGATCTGGCCGGGGCGATCGAGCAACTGCTCCTGAATCCGGGACAACTTCAAGTGCTCGCGGAGTCCGGACGCAAAGCCGTGTCGGAAAAATTCAGCATCGAACACATGACCGAGGAGTTGGTTGAATCCTTTCAACAACTCCAAACTGCGCGTACGATTTGAGATGAACGACCAGAACACCACTGCGCACCGGGTAAACAAATTCTTTGTGTCTTTGTGTCTTGGTGGTTAAATCCGCCTTAATTATGGCCTACGAATTCAAAGCCGTCCGTCGCGTCGAGTTCTCCGAGACCGACATGGCCGGCATCGTCCACTACTCGAATTTCTTCCGCTACATGGAAACGGCGGAACACGGTTTTTTTCGTTCGCTTGGGTTTTCCGTGATCACCGACAAGACCGACCCGCCGGTGGGCTGGCCGCGCGTGCATGCCGATTGCGATTACTCATTGCCGCTGCGCTTCGAGGACGAGGTGGAGATCCACATGCTGGTGCGAGAGAAGAAACCGAAGTCGTTGAGCTATCTGTTCCGCTTCCGCAAACTCAACGCCACGCCGCCGATGGAAGTGGCCCGGGGTACGCTCACGGTGGTTTGCGTCACGCGTGACGCCGCAGGAAAGATGACGGCGTGCCCGATTCCGAAGGTGATCGCCGACCAGATCAAAGTCGCGCCGGCGGAATTGCTGGCGGAGACGTAAGGCTTAATTCACCGGCCTCGGCAGAGTCTTCCACTGCTTGACCGCGCCGTTAACGAAGATTATTTCCGCCTTCACGTAATCACGCGGATTGTAGTCCCGCTCCAGGTACCGCTCCAGGAAAGCGGTGTTGTCCTTGGTCACTTCGCGATAAGTCCAGAAGCGCGTTTCCTGCATCCACGCGCCGTGGAATTGCCAGGTGGTCAGCGCGCCTTCCGCCGTTTCGCTTTGTAGCACCTCTGACGGCGGACCCCAAGAAATATAAACCGCGTCCTGGCTCATGCCGACTTTGATCTGCCCCTTGTCCACGAGCGTTTTCAATTCCGGCGACAGCCCTTGGTACGCGGCGAGGCGCTCCTGCCGGCGCGACTCAATGGTGGAGGTGGCGCAACCGGTCAGCACCGCGCAGGCGAACAACGCAAATGCAAAAAATTTCACTGGTTTAGAGACGCTTGCTGCGGGCGCGTATTCATTGGGCGGAAATTCATCACGCGCAAGTTTGACTGACAAACCAGTTGAAGTAAAGCGCCGCCCTCGCTAGGGTGTCCCGACTATGGCTGCACAAAACACCAATGATCCGGGCCTGGCCTGGTTGTATTTTTCGCTGCTCACCGTCGTTTCGTGGGGCGTCTATGGCGTCTTCCTCCACATCGGGCAAACGGGAATGAATGTCCCCGGCGCGGCGCCTGACCCGAACGCCCGCTACAAGGCATTTCTTTTTGTGGGCATCGCATACTTCCTCGTCGCCGTCCTCGCGCCGCTCTTGGTTTTGAAGATGAACAATGCGACTTGGAACTTCCAGCCGGGCGGCGCGTGGTGGTCGCTCATCGCGGGCATCGTGGGCGCTATCGGCGCGTTCGGTGTGCTGCTCGCGTTCGGTGCCAAGGGCAAGCCACCCGAGGTCATGGCCATCGTCTTCGCCGGCGCACCCGTCATCAATGCCTTCGTCGCCATTGCGCTGCACCCGCCCACGGGGGGCCTGAGCAGCATCAAGCCGCAATTCTTTCTCGGCGTCGTGCTGGCTCTGACCGGCGGTGCGTTGGTCACGCTCTACAAACCCAATCCGCCGGCTCCTGCCAAACCGGCCACGCCCGCCGCCCAAACCGCGCCGCCGAAACCTGTGGCCGGCAACTAACCTCTCGATGGCCGGCACCTTTCCCAATCGTTCGGCCATCGCCTCGGCGCAATTGGCGCAACTGCGCGCTCTCTTGTCCGCGCTCCTCCCGGCGAATCCATTTTACACGCACAAACTTTCCGCCGCCGGCCTTCCCGCCAACCTCGCGAGTCTGGAAGAATTTTCTCGGCTCGTCCCCTTCACCACGAAGCCTGAGCTCGTCGAAGATCAGCGCGCACATTCGCCTTACGGCACGAACTTGACGTTCCCACTAGCGCACTACACGCGCTGCCACCAGACCAGCGGCACCAGCGGCGCGCCCTTGCGCTGGCTCGACACGCCGGAAAGCTGGGCCTGGATGCTGGACAACTGGGCCGAGGTTTTCCGTGCCGCCGACATCACCCGCGCCGACCGAATTTTTTTTGCGTTTTCCTTTGGCCCCTTTCTCGGTTTTTGGACGGCCTTTGAATCCGCGCTGCGCCTTGGTTGTCGTTGCCTCCCCGGCGGCGGCATGAACAGCGTGGCGCGGCTCCGCGCGATTCTGGAAAATAAAATCACGGTGCTCTGTTGCACGCCGACGTACGCAATCCACCTCGCCGAGGTCGCCGCGCAGGAAAAAATCAGCCTGGCCGGCGCAAAAATAAAAACCCTCATCGTCGCCGGCGAACCGGGCGGAAGCATTCCCGCGACGCGCCAGCGGCTCGAACAACTCTGGCAAGGTGCCCGCGTTTGCGACCACCACGGCATGACGGAGACCGGCCCCGTCACGTTCGAATGCCCGGCGCGCCCCGGAGTGCTGCACGTCATTGAGTCCTCCTATTTTCCCGAAATTATCAGTCCACAAACCGGGCTACCCGCCGCGCCCGGCGAGACCGGCGAACTCGTCCTCACCAACCTCGGCCGCACCGGCTCGCCGTTGTTGCGCTACCGCACTGGCGACCTGGTTCAACCCGGAACTCCCAATGCCAAAATCGAAAATTCGCCTTGTGCTTGCGGGCGCTTCGACCTCGCGCTGGAAGGCGGCATCCGCGGCCGCACCGACGACATGGTGGTGGTCCGCGGCGTCAATGTCTTCCCCGGCGCCGTCGAGGAAATCATCCGCGCCGCCGGCGGCGTGGCGGAATTCCGGGTCCGCGTCGCGCAAGTCCGTGCGCTCGCGGAATTGAGCGTGGAAATCGAGCCGCTGCCGGACTGCGCCGATCCGCGCGCCCTGGCCCGGCAACTGGAGAGTGCCTTCGACAACGCGTTCGCCTTGCGCGTGCCTGTCACCACGGTTGCGCCGGGGTCATTGCCGCGCTTTGAAATGAAGGCCCGACGCTGGGTGAAAGATTGAGCGCCGAATCTTTTCTCTGACATTTTCGCCGCGTTTGAGTCAAACTCCCGTTATGTCTGACGCCCCGCTGCTGAAACTTGACCGGGTCACAAAAACCTACGCCGCGCTCGACGGCGGCTCGCCCGTGAGCGTGCTCTCGGACGTGTCCCTGCAACTGTCGCGCGGTGAATCGCTCGCCATCATCGGTCCATCCGGATCGGGAAAAAG
>JBKJSC010000116.1:0-14434 GCA_046593035.1 Limisphaerales bacterium
CGTCCTTGACCGCGATTTCTATTTCATCCGGCAGGCAGGCACCGAGCATGAGGACGGGCCAGCCTTTGCCAACGCTGCGAATGGCGTGGGCCTCCACGAGATTGGCCACGCCAAAAATATCCGTGCCGCTCTGCATCAGGAGCGCGGCGATTTGTTTCAGGCCGTGGCCGTAGGCGTCCGCCTTCACGACGGTCATGATTTTCACCTGCGGGCCGACGCGATGCCGCAACCACAGCAGATTTTCGCGCAACGCGCTCAAGTCCACTTCCGCCCAGCAACGATGGCAATGCGGCATCATCACACGGAAATCACACGCAAAGGCGGCGCTTTGACGAACGCCGTTTCGCGCAAGTAAATTGGTTCCAGCTTTTCGCCAGCCACAAATTCATTCCGCTCCGCCGCCAGCACCGCCAACGCCGACGCGTCCGGAAAAAAAATCCGCCTATTAGGAAACCACTTCGTCGCTTCCGGGCCGATCAAGAGGTCACCCGCGTCATTTCTGGCTTGAACCTCGGCCCGGCTGGCAATTCGCAATGGCTCCGTTTCCCGCAGCGTGGAAGCATCGATTTCATAGCGGGCCAGGTAAAATTCATTGCGCTGGGCGTCGATGATCAAGCTGACCGCACCAAAGAATTCTTCCTGTTGCGCTTTGACCGCGAGGCCCAGCGCGCTGCTGATGCCAAGTAGTTTTATCGGACGCGCCAGTTGCCAGCCCTGCGCCAACGCAATGGCGGCACGGATGCCTGCATAACTTCCAGGTCCGAGGCCGATGGCCAGACATTCGATATCCTCCCGCTCCAGGCTGGCTTGCTGAAAAGCTTGTTCGATCAGGTGCAAGGCCCGCGTATTCCGCCCGCCAGTCTCGCTCGCCGTCCCACGGATCACGCCGTCCACCAGCACGGCGACGCTGCGTTGCTCGGAGGAAAACTCAAGCGCCAGAATCTTCATAAACAATGCGGCGTTCCGTCTCGTTCAACGTTTCGATCAATACTCGACGAAAATACACCCCGGAACCGCCGACTTTGAACTCTGAACTCTGAACTCTGAACTCTGAACTTTCAAATTCCCCAAACCACCGCTCGGCCCATTCGATTACGGCGATACCTCGTGGATCATAGAAATATTCTTCCAACTCTGCGCCGATGATTTGCGCGCGCGTCTCCAATCGGTAGAGGTCGAGGTGAAACAGCGGCAATCGTCCGCCACTGTATTCGTTCACGAGAGTGAACGTGGGTGAATGGACGCGCGTCGTCACGCCCAAACCGCGCGCCAGTCCCTTGACGAGCTGCGTCTTTCCCGCGCCCAAGTCACCGCTCAAAGCGATCACCAATCCAGACTGAGCGTCGCGGCCCCAGGTCTCGCCGAGGGCGGCGGTGGCTTCCGGGCTGGACGAAAGAATGGCCATCGAAGACATCAATCGGAGAGTTTGTTCCGGTCTGCAAAATGGTCATAGCCCTGGGCGCTCAATTTGCGGACGCCTTGCTTTTCGCGAATCTTCAATCCGGGTTCGGCAAGAATTTTGCCGATGCACGTCAACGGCAAATCTGGAAATTGCTTTTTCCAGGCGTCGAGCAAAGCGACAGCGGTCTTACTCGCGAGCGTAAAGAGCAGTTCAAAATCCTCGCCGTCGGACAACGCGGCCAGCAAGGGCGGTTGCGTCGGTGCTTCCGTTTTTGCACGCAACTTCGCGGCCCGACTAATCGGAATCGCCGCCGACAGCAATTCCGCGCCCACGCCGCTCGCGTTGAGAATGTGCCGCAAGTCGCCGGCCAAGCCGTCGCTCAGATCAATCATCGCGTGCAGGGAAAAATGATCCGCGAGCCAGCGTGCTTCGGCGAGACGCGGCTCGAAGTCGAGATGCTTCCCCGCGAGCGAACCACCCAGTTTGCCCGTCACAAAGATGGCGTCGCCGGGTTTGGCACCGGAGCGCAAGACTTGCTTGCCCTTGCCGACCGTGCCGAGCAGCGCAATGGAAATAAGCAATCGTCCGGGGTTTCTCGTCGTCTCGCCCCCAACAATCGAGACGCCATGCCGCGCGGCCAGCGTGTTCATGCCGGCGTAAATCGCCTCGACCTGTTTCACGTCGAACTGGTCGGGCAACGCCAGCGTGACCAAGACGCTCGTCGGTGTGCCCGCCATCGCGGCGATGTCACTAAGGCAACGCGCGAGCGCTTTGTGACCGATCTGTCCAGGCGGCGTGTCTGACGTGAAATGAATCCCCTCGACGACGGCATCGCACTTGAAAAGCAGCAACCGTCCGGGGATGCCCATGTCCAGCACGGCGCAGTCGTCCCCCGCGCCCACGACGACCGAGTCGTTGGCGGGCAGCGAGCGCGTCAGGCGGGCGATGAGTTCAAATTCGTTCATCGAAGCAGTTTCCAAGACTACGAGAGCTTGTGGCTGTTTACCAGAAAGAGGAAGTTCACCGCGTTGAACAGGCTGTGCGTCAGAATCGGGGCCAGCAAATTATCCGTCGCTTCGTAAAGCAGCACGAGGATGACAGCCAGCGAGGTGAACGGCAAAAAAGTCATGGCGTTCGCGTGCGTCAAGGCGAACAACAGCGACGTGCCCCAGAGCGCGAGCCGGGGAAAGCCGTGCTGTTTGATGATCGGATAAAGGATGCCGCGAAACACCAATTCCTCCACCACGGGCGCGAGTAAGATAATCACCACGCCAAAGATAATTCGCTCGTTCCAATCCACGGAAGATTGCACGGCCTGGACGGTGTGTTGTGTCACTGGTTCCACATGGACGGATAGCATGACACGGGCGGCCACATCGCCCAAAAGCCATGCCAGCGGCAGTGAAACCGCCACTCCCAACACCGCCAGCAGCAACGTGCGACCGAGACGGGGGGAAGCAAATCCGAAGGCCGCCACCCAACTCACGCCGTGTTCGCGAAGAAAGAAAAAAACCACGATCAAGCCGCCCACATGCACGCTGGTCGAACCGATCAGAAAGACGAGAAACCGGGTTTCGCTGTCGCGCGACACTCCTTCCGGCGCGACCAGGCTCGTGGCCAGCACGCCCAGCGACATGCAGGCGAACAGCCCGATCAACAGGCGCAGCACCGCGTTCGGCTTCCAAGATTTCTCCGACAGCATGGGAAAACGCTATTACATCACGGGCGGAGGTGACTATGGAAAAGATGCTGGCCCGGTGAGTGGCAAGACCTGTGGACTGGGGAATTCTCCCAGCAAAGGGCGCATCTCAGTTTCTTGCAGCGGGCGTGAGTGTGAACGGCGGTCATCGCGGAGCGATGCCAGCCATTAGCCGGGGGTTGAGGAGCCAGCGACAATACCCCCGGTCAATCGACCGCAGCCAGTCGCACCGCGAAGCGGTGCCAGAAACCTGGCCGGCTTCGTTCTGGCACCGCTTCGCGGTGCAATTTCCTTCGTCCCTCCACCGGGGGTATCACCCGCTGGCAGGTTCAACCCCCGGCTAACGGCTGACAACCCTCCGGGTTGTTTCGCTGCTCCGGCAGCTAGCAAGAAATTGAGATGCGCCCTTTGCTTGGTGGTTGAAATTGCAGGGTTGTTATTCGGGCAAAACCGGGTTTAATTGGCGGCATGAAGAAACGCTCCGTTGTGAGAATCGACCCGGAGATCATGAGCGGCACGCCCTGTTTAGCGGGCACGCGCGTTCCCGTGCGGGCGTTGCTGGATTACATCAAGGCAGGTGATTCACTGGATGAATTTCTGGAACAGTATCCCACCGTTTCCCGCAAACAAGCCATCGCCTATCTGGAGCAATCCGCTGAAGCGATGCTGGAGAAAGTCCAGCAAGCCGCCTGAATGAGATTTCTCCTCGACTAGTGTCTGCCCAAAGACTTGGCCCGGGAGCTTCCCGGCCACCAGGTAAAAACCGTTCCGCAAGCTGGCTGGGCCAGCATCAGCAACGGCAAACTTCTTGGCCTGATCGTCGCCTCTGGACAATTTGACGTGCTCGTGACCGTGGATAAGAATCTGCCGCAGCAAAACAAAACCAAAATGCTTCCGTTCGCCATCGTCGTCCGGCGCGCCAAGTCGAATCGTTTGCCCCATATCCTCCCGTTTGCACCGGAAATTCTGCGCCGCCTCCCCGAATTTCAGCCCGGTCGCGTCTATGTGCTGACGCAACCGAATTGATGCGCCCGTTTTTCGCACGGAGTTTTTCTCCATTGCCCGACGGTTGCCCCGCCCGTAGCATCCGCGCCGAATTATGTCTGACTTTGCCATTGCTTCCCACGCCACGGTCCGCGCCGATGGCCGCACGCCTGCCCAGCTTCGCCCGCTGCGTTTTCAAAACCACATCGCGCCGCACGCCACCGGCTCGACGCTGATCGAGTGGGGCGACACGCGCGTCATCTGCGGCGTGACCATCGAGGAAACCGTGCCGCGCTGGATGAAGGAACAGAAGGTTTCCGGCGGCTGGATCACCGCCGAGTATTCCATGCTCCCCTACTCCACGCTCACGCGGAAGCCGCGCGACATCTCGAAGGGAAAACTGGATGGCCGCTCGTCGGAAATTCAGCGGCTCATTGGCCGCGCCATGCGTTCAGCGGTGGATTTGGAAAAGCTCGGCTCGCGCACGGTCTGCGTGGATTGCGACGTGCTGCAAGCCGACGGCGGCACACGCACCGCCGCGATCACCGGCAGTTACGTGGCGCTGTGTCTGGCCATCAAGAAACTGCAGGCGCAAGGCTTGTTGACGGAAAATCCCATCGCGAACGCCGTTGCGGCTGTCAGCGTGGGGATTGTCCACGGCCAGGCATTGCTGGACCTCTGTTACACGGAAGACGTGGCCGCACGAGTGGACATGAACATCGTGATGACTGCCAGTGGTGAATTCATCGAACTGCAAGGCACGGGCGAAGAGGCGACCTTCAGCGAGACGCAACTCGCCGCGCTGCTCGCGCTCGGCAAGGCCGGCGTGAAGGAACTGCTCGTGGCGCAACAGCAGGCGCTGGGGTAGCACTCGCGTTTTGGATTCCGAACTTGGGCAATTCATCCTTCATCACTCTCCCCATGACCACGACCTTGCACCTCATCCGCCACGGCGAAGTGGAAGACCGTTATCACCGCGTCTTCGCTGGTGGGCGCGTGGATATGGATTTGTCGCCGCGCGGCCACGAGCAGGCCCGTGCGCTCGCCCAATGGCTGCGCCACCATCCGATTGACGCCGCCGTCGCCAGTCCGATGAAGCGGGTGCAGCAGACACTCGCGCCGCTCGAGGTCCATTTCCCCGGCCCGCACAAGATCATGGAAGGACTGCGCGAGGTGGATTTCGGCGACTGGACGGGTTTCGGCTGGCGGGAAATGCAGGAGCGGTTTGGCGTGAGCGCGTTCGACTGGCTGGACCATTTGGAGGCGGGCGTGATTCCCAACGGCGAATCCGCCGCGACGCTGCGAGCGCGAGTGGAACCGTGCCTGCGTGAAGTGTTGCGCCTCCACGCGGGCCAGAGCGTGGCGGTGTATTGCCACGGCGGCATCGTGCGGATGATGCTGTCGATTCTGCTGGAATTGCCGATCCCGAAGCTGGCGGCCTTTGACATTGATTATGGCAGTGTGACGCAGGTGAAACTCGTGCCGGAGCGCGGGCACCGAACGGAGGTGCATTTGCTGAATTTCGCACCCTGGCGGGACTTGAAATGATGAAACCACCGGAGTTGAATAAGGAAGGCAGGAAAGCAGGAAAGGACTTGGGCCACTTGCACCACTTCCTGTCTTCCTGATTTCAACCAATTGCATGAGCACGAAATCACTTTGGCAAATTAGCGTAGCCACTTTGGTGGAAGCCGAGGAGGCGGTAACTGCTTTGTTCGAGCGCGTGTTCCGCCAATCGCCCGCCCTTTACACCAACGAAGAAACGCTCATCACCACGGTGACGGTTTATGGAACCGAACGGGCGATTCGCTCCCCGCGCCGTCGCGCTGCGCTGGCGGCGGGGTTGGCGGCGATCCGCGCGGAAGGATTGCTGGTCGGTCCGGGAAAGATCAGTGTCAAGAAAGTGCGGCAGGAGGATTGGGCGCATTCGTGGAAGCGGCATTTCAAGCCGCTGGAAATTGGCCCATCCCTGCTGATCAAACCCAGTTGGAGCAAACGCCGCGCGAAGAGGGAGCAGGCGGTGGTCATTTTGGATCCAGGCCTGAGCTTCGGCACGGGCCAGCACGCCACGACCTCGTTTTGCCTGCGGCAGATCGTGGCCTTGCGTGACCGCGAGAAAACTCAATCGCTTCTGGACATCGGTTGCGGTTCCGGAATTCTCTCCATCGCGGCGGCCAAACTGGGCTACCAGCCGGTGCATGCGTTTGATTTCGATCCCGAAGCGGTGCGGGTCGGACGGGCCAATGCCAAAGACAACGGCGTGACACGGCAGCTTCAACTTCGCCAACAGGACTTGACCCGTTTACCCGCCGCCAGTGCCACTCGATACGACCTCGTTTGCGCCAACTTGATTTACGATCTATTACTCGCCGAACAAGAACGCATTCTCGCCCGCTTGAAACCCGGCGGAGTGCTGGTCCTGGCCGGAATTTTGGCCACGCAATTTCCGTTGGTGAAGTCCGCGTACGGGCGGGCCGGGATGAAACTGACCGCGAGCTGCCACGAGAAGGAATGGCAATCCGGCGCGTTTGTTTTCCGATGTTAAAATTGCGCCCGGAGCTCGCAAAAAATCCGCTGAGGCGCAAAATATTTTTGCATTTCTCCGCGCCTCTGCTAACTTCACCGCAATCACTCAACCGACCCCATGGATCGAAAACACATTGTTAACGGATCTCTTTCAGAAGGACTCAGGAGCGTTGACTTCATTCTCGGCCCGCAGGGTTACCAGAAGGATCATCAGTATGACGAAAACCATGGAAGTGATCACGGAAGTCATCCGCGATCCCAAACATTCCTTCCGGCAGGTGGCTGACCAGCCGGATAAACCCCACAAAAACCGTTACGAACGGCGAAAAATCAAACAATTCATCCACTTGGGAGACTGGCAGCAAAACGACGAAGACCTAGAGTAGCCACTCTCTTCAAAAATATTTCCGACCTGATGAGCCACGGCAAAAACCGTGGCTCATTTTTATTATGGAGTTTCCTCACCTATTCAACCCGCCCGCGTCGAAATCACCTACTCGCCGCCTTTCCGTTTGCTTATCCCCGGCTGGCTTCGTAAATTCCGCCTCTTGATGAACCGGCGTTGCCGATGGCGGTGGCACAACTATGTATTCTCCGACGCAAGACGAGTTTATGAAACTGGCGGGACAGGGAAACCTGATTCCCGTCACGCGGCGGGTTCTCGCCGATTTCGAGACGCCGCTCTCCGCCTACCGAAAAATCCGCGGCCAGGGTGAATCGTTTCTCTGCGAGTCGGTGGAAGGTGGCGAGCATTTGGGGCGTTATTCCTTCGTCGGCTGCAATCCGCGCGCGGTCATCAAGCAGACCGGCAACCGCATCGAACTCAGCGAAAACGGCAAGGTGGTGGAGAAATTCGCCATCCCAACCAACCGCAACGAAGATTGCACCCAGTGCGTCCACGATGGGTTGGAAGTCGTGGAGCAAGTGTTGAAACGCTACCGCGCCGTGACGCTGCCCGGCCTGCCGCGCTTCACCGGCGGCGCGATCGGCTTCATCGGTTACGAATTTATTCACGACATCGAACCCATCGTGCCGCGTCCTCCCCGCGATGATTTGCAGACGCCGACGATGTATTTCCTCATCGCCGATGAACTGCTGATCTTCGACCGCGTGGCGCAGACCATCACCGTGCTCGTCAATGCCGTGCTCGACGATACGACCCATCCGGCGGAGGCTTACGAAAACGCCATCGCGGAAATCGAACGATTGATTGCGTTGCTGGAACAGCCGGTGGAGAACTTCCACATGACCCTGCCGCCCGAAGTGCCGCCGATTCCGTTTGAATCGAACGTGCCGAAGGAGCGGTTCTTCGCCAATGTTTTGAAGGCGAAGGAATACATCACTTCCGGCGACATCATCCAGGTGGTCGGCTCGCAGCGTTTCTCGACGCCGGTGAAGGCCGCGCCGCTGGACATTTACCGCGCCGCCCGCTCCATCAATCCGTCGCCCTACATGTTCCTGCTGGAACTGGATGGGTTTTCCCTGGTCGGCGCGTCGCCGGAGATCCATGTCCGCTGCGAAGACCGCCGGGTGGAAATCCGCCCCATCGCCGGCACGCGCCCGCGCGGCAAGACGCCCGAACAAGATCTCGCCAACGAAAAGGAACTGCTCGCCGACCCGAAGGAGCGCGCCGAGCATGTGATGCTTGTGGATCTCGCTCGCAACGACCTAGGCCGCGTCTGCGATTATGGCAGCGTGGTGGTGAAAGACTTGATGACCATCGAACGATACAGCCACGTCATGCACATCGTTTCGCAAGTGGAGGGGCATCTCTCCGCCAGCAAAACGCCTTTCGATCTCATGCGCGCCACTTTCCCCGCCGGCACGTTGAGCGGCGCGCCCAAGGTTCGTGCGATGCAGATCATTTCTGAATTGGAGCAAACCGCGCGCGGGCCATATGGCGGGTGCATGGGGTATTTTTCCTTCAACGGAAACCTCGACTGTTGCATCACCATCCGCACCGCGCTCGTAAAAGACGGCAAGGCTTACGTGCAGGCCGGCGGCGGCTGGGTGAATGATTCCACGCCCGAAGCGGAGTTTCAGGAGACCGTGAACAAGGCCAAAGCCATGTTGAAAGCCGTGGCGCTGGCGGAGAGTTTCACGAAATAGTCCGGGCGTGCCTTCACCCTGTGGGCACCGGCTTGTCCTTCGGCCCCACGAGCAATCGCAGGCTGTTTAACACCACCACCACGGTGCTGCCTTCGTGACCGATGACACCGAGGGTCAATGGAATTTTTCCGAACAGCGCAAACCCCACCAGCACGGCCACCGTGCCCAGGGAGATGGCCAGGTTTTGCCGGATGATGGCGCGCGCGCGCTGGCTCAAGCGAAACGCGGCGAGAAAGTTTTCCAACCGGTCGTGCATCAACACTACTGCCGCCTGCTCCAGCGCGGCGTCAGAACCGCGCGCGCCCATCGCCACGCCGACGTGCGCGGCAGCGAGGCTCGGCGCGTCATTCACGCCGTCGCCCACCATGGCCACCAACCTGCCCTGCTGTTCAAAGGCGCGAATGGCCGCGACTTTTTGTTCCGGCCTTAACTCTGCGCGGACATCTTCGAGTGGCAATTTCGATTTCAAAATCTCCGCCGCCTCATGGCGGTCGCCAGTCAGCACGACGCAATGCAATCCGGCGCGCTTCAGTTCCGCCAGCACCTGCGCCGCTTGCGGGCGAATGTCATCGCGGAGCAAAATGCGACCGATCAAATCCCCTTCCGCCAGCCAGACCTCGGAGAAGCCGGGTTCCGTGGACGGAGCTGCGGTGAGTTTTGCGTCCGGCAAGGTTTGGGCGAGCAATTCGCGTTTGCCCACCAGACACGTTTGCCCGTTCCGTTTCGCGCGCAAGCCGAGTCCGGTGATGGATTCGAACTCATCAAATGTCAGCACGGACAATTGCTGGTGCTTGCCATGACGGGTAATGGCGCGCGCAAGCGGATGCGTGGAGAGGCGTTCAAGTGAATAGGCGAGCGAAGCGACTTCGCTTTCGCGCCCCGGTGGGAAGCTCTCGACGCGTTCGACCTGTAATTCACCGGTGGTGAGCGTGCCGGTTTTGTCGAGCGCGGCCACTGTCACTTCGCCCAATTCTTCGACGGCCGCGCCGCCACGAAAGAGAATGCCGCGCCGCGCGCCCCACGCGATGGCCGCCAGCACCGCGGAGGGAATGGACAGCACCAGCGCGCAGGGCGACCCTACGACCAGCAACGTCATCGTGCGATAAAAGGCACTCCGGCTTGTTTCCGTCGAAACGAAAGGCGGGAGGCTGAAGCCCAGCCACCAGACAAAGAACATCACGAGCGACAGGCCGAGGATGCCGTAGGTGTAATTGGTGCCAAACTTGTCAGTGAACCGCTGCGACGGGGCTTTGAGCCGTTGCGCTTCCTTGATGAGATTGATGATTTTCTCCAGTGCGCTTTCGCTGGCCGGGCGCGTCACCATGACTTCCACCGCGCCCCACAAGTTCAACGTGCCGGCCAGAACCGGATCACCCACCACTTTCTCGACCGGCGCGGCCTCGCCAGTGAGATTCGATTCGTCACTCGCGGTCTGGCCTTTGGCGATCTCGGCGTCCACGGGAAACTGCGCGCCTGGTTTGATGAGAAGTCTCATGCCAGCGCGGAGTTGCTCGACCGGCGTTTCCAGTTCGCGCCCTCGCTCATCAAGCCGGGTCGCCACTTTCGGCGCGGACTTGAACAGCGAACGGATCTCACGCTGCGTCCGGCCCATCGCGTAATGTTCGAGCGCCCCGGAAAAGGAAAAAAGAAACAGCAGCGTCGCTCCTTCAGCCCACGCGCCAATCGCGGCGCTGCCCGCCGCCACGGCCAGCATTAGAAAATGCACATCCAGGACGCCGTGCTGCAGGCGTTCCCAGACCTCCTCCGCCGCGAACCAGGCACCCGCCAGATACGCGAGCCAATAAAGCGGCAACGCCCATTGGCTCGCACCCAGCAGCCACGCACCCACACCCAGAACCGCGCACACGCCAGCGGCGGCCAGTTGAACTTTCCATTCATCAAGGTGTGCGTCGTCCTCCGGAATTTCGACTTCACGCGGGACGAATTTGGGCAGCGCCACATCCCGCCAATGCCAGAAGCGTGGCGCGGTCGGACAGGTGACGCGCGCAATGGTGGCGCTGTCCGCGTCCCGTTTGATGGTGAAACCCCGATGCTCTTGCGGTGTCAGCGGGATGTCGCAGGATTGACAATCGCCTTCGCCGGACAAAAGGCCACAGTGATGGTCGGCGCTGATTTGTCGGCCCGCTTCCACGGCAGCGGCGATTTGGGTTTCGAGTTCCGGGTTGGTCTTGCGCTGGCCGAGCGTGGCGATGGCGATAGCGGGTTGGGTCTGATTGATGGTAACCGCTTCGAGGGTCGGCTCGCGGGCGAGGGCGGCGGCCACCGAACGGGCAAGGCAGTTCGGTGAATTCGAGCCGGTCTCCGGCTTGGCGGTCTCAGTCACGCTCATATCGCGCCGTCACGATACACGGGATTCATCTCCACGCAAAGCAAACGGGTCGGCGCAGGGCCGACCCGTTCAGGAAAACACTTTCATTGGGCTGCGCTATTTCTTTTCCGCCACGCCCAATTCCTTCAGCTTCGCGGCGATATCCGCACCGTGATTGCCGGCTTTGACTTCCTTGTCGATCAGCAGAATCTTTCCATCCTTGCCGATGTAAAACGTCCAGCGAAAAGGAACCTTGCGCTCGGCCGTGACAACGCCGTAGGCCTCGGCGATTTTCTTGTCCGCGTCGCTGAGGATCGGGTAATCTGCCTCGATTGACTTGGCGAAGGCCGTGTTCCCCTTCTCGCCGTCAATCGGATCGCAACTGGCTGCAAAGTAGGCCACGTCGTATTTACGAATTTCATTGCCGCTCGCACGGAGCGACTTGCACTCCGCCGTTCACCCACCGGTAAATGCTTTTGGAAACCAGGCGACGACGACCGCCTGTTTGCCTTTGAAATCGGCCAACTTGTAAGTCTTGCCGTCGCTGCCAGGGAGGGAAAAGTCAGGAGCGGCATCGCCAGCTTTCAACGGTTCGGCAGCCAGCAGCAACGTCGCGCCGCCGAGACAGGCGGTCACGCCGAGAATGGCGGATAGTTTGGAAATGAGTTTCATAGGTTAGTAAGGTTGCGCGGAGTTTAATACCATTAGATTCAATCAGTCCAACGATTTCAGACTGCGATCGCGGCGCGGCTATTCAAGTGGACTTGCGAACCACCGTGTCCCGCTGCGCCCAATCGGGGTTCGCGTTCGGGAAATCCAGATTGAAATTCAGCCCTCGGCTCTCCGGACGTTGCAGGGCACACGCCACGATCAACTCGGCCACTGTGGCGATGTTGCGCAACTCCAGCAGGTCGCTCGTCACGACGAAGTCCAAGTAGTACTGGTGAATCTCCTCCTGCAGGTTGGCGATGCGCGCCTTGGCCCGCTGCAGCCGTTTGTTGGTGCGGACAATGCCGACGTAATCCCACATCAACCGGCGGATTTCGTCCCAGTTGTGCGAGATTACCACCACCTCATCGGCGTCCTGCGCGTGGCCGGATTGCCAGCCGGGAATCGCAACCGCTGCGGGCGGCAACGAATGGGCCAATGCGTGCCGCGCCGCGCGATGCGCGCACACCAGCGCCTCGAGCAGCGAGTTGCTCGCCAGCCGGTTCGCGCCATGCAAACCGGTGCAGGCCACCTCGCCCACGGCGAACAGACCCGCGATCTCCGTCTCGCCATCGACCGTCGTCACCACACCACCGCATTGGTAATGCGCGGCGGGCACCACGGGCACCGGCTCCTTCGTCATGTCGATGCCGTATTGCAGGCAGGTGGAATAGATGTTCGGAAAATGGTCAATGATGAACCGCGCCGGTTTGTGCGTGATGTCGAGGTTCACGTGATCCGCTCCGGAACGTTTCATCTCGCTGTCGATCGCCCGCGCCACCACGTCGCGCGGGGCCAGTGATTTGAGCGGATGAAATTTATCCATGAATTCCTCCCCGCGCAGGTTTTTCAAAGTCCCTCCCTCACCGCGCACGGCTTCGCTGATGAGAAACGACTTCGCTTTGGGATGATACAGGCAGGTCGGATGAAACTGGATGAACTCCATGTTCGCCACGGCCGCGCCGGCACGATAGGCCATGGCCACGCCATCGCCCGTGGCGATGTCCGGATTCGTCGTGTAGAGATAAACTTTGCCGCAGCCGCCCGTCGCCAGCAGGACGGTATCGGCGGCAAAGGTTTCGACCGCCTTCGTTTTCTTGTCGAGCACATACGCACCCAGACAGCGATTGGGGCCGACGTAGCCGAGCTTCTGCGTGGTAATGAGGTCGATAGTGAAATGGTTCTCGAAAACCTGAATGTTTGGTTGCGCCGCCACCGCCGCCAGCAGCGCGCGCTCAATCTCGCGGCCCGTCACGTCCTTCGCATGGAGGATGCGCCGCTTGGAATGCCCACCCTCGCGCGTCAAATCCAGTTCCTTCGCGCCCCCCGTTTCGCGCTCGGAGAAACGCATGCCCAGCTCGATCAATTCCGCGATGCGCTCCGGCCCTTCCTCCACGATAGCGCGGACCACCGCTTCTTGGCACAATCCCGCGCCCGCCTCCAGCGTGTCGCGCACGTGCATCTCGAACGAATCCTCCTTGCTCGTCACGGCGGCAATGCCACCCTGCGCGTAATTCGTGTTCGACTCGGCGCGATTCTTCTTGGTGACGATGGCGACCTTGCCGCGCGACGCCACCTTCAACGCAAAGGTCAGTCCCGCGATGCCACTGCCGAGAACGAGAAAGTCGAACTGTTTCATGCGGCTCGAAATCTAACCGCATAGCCTGCGAAGAAAAGCTGAATAATTTTACGGTTTAGTCAGGCGATAAAACTTTTGCGCGCCAGTCATCGGCAGAAGCTTTTCAATGGGCAACTGTCGTCGCACCAACTCCACCCAATGCGGTTCAATGCGCCAAGGGTAGAAGCAGGTGGGTGCCGCCGCGAACGCAGCCGCACCGAGGAAGCGGCGGTTGGTAATCTTGGGGAACTTCAATTTCACGAGCTTAGAATTGCGTCGCTTTTATCCGGCATGGGATGGTTCTGCCGACACCTTGAGATTGTGTCAATGCTGCGGACTGATCTCTTCAAGCGTTAAAGGCAAGGACTGACCCATTTTTCCCTTCTCGCTCATGCTCAAATCCGTCTTTGCCATAAGTGCAGGACAGGCTCTAGGCTGCGCGAATGCACAAACTCGAGCACCGCGTCGCACTTGTTACCGGCGGTGCTTCCGGCCTGGGCCGTGCGCTGTGCGAACAGCTTGCTGCCAACGGCACCTTCACCGTTGTCACCGACATCAACATCGACGGAGCGGAGCAAGTCGCGGCGGCCATTCGACAGCGCGGCGGTCGTGCGGTCGCGGTGGCCATGGACGTTTCTCGAGAGATCGAAGTCGAGCAAGTAGTCGTTGACGTTATGTCCACACACGGGCGTCTGGATTACATGTTCAATAACGCCGCCGTCGCCATCGTGGGCGAGTTGCGCGATGGCAATGTCGCGGATTTCCGGCGGGTAATTGACGTGAACTTGTTCGGCGTCGTTCACGGCACCCTGGCGGCCTATCGCGTGATGCTGCGGCAAGGTCACGGGCACATCGTAAACATTTCCTCCCTCGTCGGGCTGATGCCCACACCGATTCTCACGGCCTACAGCACCTCCAATTGGGCCATCATCGGTTTCTCGACGGCAGTGCGCGCGGAGGCGGCAGGGTTGGGCGTTAAGGTGAGTGTCGCCTGTCCCGGACTGGTGCGGACGGATATGGGGGAGCACAACGTCTATTGGAACGTGCGGAAGGAGGATC
>JBKJSC010000192.1:0-26341 GCA_046593035.1 Limisphaerales bacterium
ATCGCGTGGTGTCCGAATGGATCGCCGCAGGAACGCCCGCCCCAAAACCGGAGGAGCCGCGCATTCATCATCTGGAATTTCTGCCGGCCAACGTGATCCTCAAACCCGGCGTCACCCAGCAGCTCATCGTGCGCGCCCATTTCTCGGACGGCCAGGTGCAGGATGTCACGCGCTGGGTGAAGTACACCGACGCCAACGCCGCCGTCACGCAAGTGAACGAAACCGGCAACGTGAAGGTGCTCGGCCACGGCGAAGGCGCGATCACCGCGTGGTACTTGAGCCGCATCGCGATTGCCACCATCAGCGTGCCCTACGAGAACAAGGTGAAGCCGGAGGTGTTTGCCCGCGCGAAGAAACGGAACTTCATCGACGAGCTGGTGCTGGAAAAACTCCGCGACCTGAAGCTCCCGCCTTCGCCGACCGCCAGCGACAGCGAGTTTATTCGCCGGGCGTTTGTGGACACGATCGGCCTGTTGCCCACCGCGCAGGAAACGCGCGATTTCCTTGCCAGCAAGTCGCGCAAGAAACGGGATGAACTCATCGAGTCCCTGCTGAACCGCCCGGAGTTTGTCGATTACTGGAGTTTCAAGTGGTCTGATTTGTTGCTGGTCAACAGCGACAAACTCCGTCCCCCCGCGATGTGGGCCTACTACAATTGGATCCGCGACAACGTCGCCGCCAACACGCCGTGGAATCAATTCGTGAGCAAACTCGTCACCGCCAAGGGCAGCACGCTTGACAATGGCGCAGCGAACTTCTTCGTGCTCCACGAGGATCCGCCGAACATGGCGGAAACAACCTCGGTCGCCTTCCTCGGCATGTCGATCAATTGCGCCAAGTGCCACAATCATCCGATGGAAAAATGGACGAACGACGAATACTTCGGTTTCGCCAACCTCTTCGCCCGCGTTCGCACCAAGAGCGGCGTAGCGGACGGCGACCGGATTATTTTCGCTGCGACGCAAGGCGACCTCGTGCAACCGTTGCGCGGAAAACCGCAAGCGCCGCGCCCACTCGATGGCAAGCCGCTGTCGCTGGAAGACCCCGGCGACCGCCGCGAAGCGCTCGCCGAGTGGCTCACGTCGCGGGACAATCCGTATTTCACGCGCGCCATTGTGAACCGCATCTGGGCCAACTTCCTCGGCGTCGGTCTCGTGGTGAACGTGGATGATTTGCGCGTCACCAATCCCGCGAGCAATGAGAAACTGCTTTCCGCCGCCGCGAAATATCTGGCGGATCAAAACTTTGACCTGAAGGCACTGATGCGGGTGATTCTCCAATCCGAAACGTATCAACGCTCCAGCCTGGCCCTGCCGGAGAACGCGGCGGATCGCCGGTTTTATTCGCATTTCTACCCGCGCCGGATGATGGCCGAAGTGTTGCTGGACGCCCTCTCGCAAGTCACTGCCGTGCCCACGGATTTCTCGACCGATGTGCGGAACGCCAATCGCACGCAAGGCGACAAATACCCCGCCGGCTTCCGCGCGTTGCAACTGCCCGACTCGAGGACGGACTCCTACTTCCTCAAGTCGTTTGGCCGCGCCCCGCGCGAGGCGACCTGCGAATGCGAACGCACCGCCGAGCCGAGCATGGCGCAGGCGTTGCACCTCGCCAACGGCGACACGGTGAACCACAAACTCGCGGCCAAAGACAACCGCATTGGCAAATGGCTGACTGATAAACTGACCCGCGAACAGATGATCGAAGTAGCCTGCCTGAGCGCCTTGTCCCGCTTTCCGACCGCTGCCGAAAAGGAACAAATGCTCAAGACCCTGGCGGGCGTCAGCGAATCCGAGCAACGCGTCGCCCTCGAAGATGTGCTTTGGTCGATGATCACCAGCCGGGAGTTTTTATTTAACCATTGAAATCGACCAGACTTCAGCCAAACGAGAAGCTCTTATCCAATCTCCACGCGATGTTTTCAAAACTCCCATGCCCTCGCTGGGCTTTCGGTTGGTGCGTGTTGACCGCCGCGTTCGCTTCATCAATCGCTACCGCTGAAACCGCCGCCAATCCGGATTACGCCGCTGTCGAAGCGGTCTTCGCCAAGCACTGCTTGGATTGTCACGCGGCGCAGGATCCGGAAAAGGGTTTGGTGCTCGAAAGTTTTGAGGCGCTGGCCAGGGGCGGCGAAAGCGGAGCGGTCGTCGTCCCCGGCAAAAGCGCGGACAGCCTGCTCGTCAAATTCCTGGAAGGCCGGGCCGGAAAGGAAGGCAAGAATCAGTTCATGCCGCCGGGCAAACGGAAGAAACTGGAACCGGCGGAACTCGCGCTGGTCAAAGCGTGGATCGATGGGGGCGCGGTGGCCCCGAAGGATCCCGCCAAACCCATCGCCCGACAACTCGTCATCCCGAAAATTGTTCCCACCGTCGAACCGCGCCGGGCGATCCATGCGATCGCGCACGCGCCCGGCCCGAAACTCATCGCCGTGGCATTTTATGGCGAAGTGGAATTGCGCTCGGCGGAATCGCACGCCATCGTCTACCGGCTCGATGGCCAGCGCGGGCACGTGAATTCCGTGGCGTTCTCCGCCGATGGCCGGCAATTGGCCACCGCCAGCGGTGAACCGGGATTGTTTGGCGAGGTGAAACTTTGGAATGTCGCGGAAGGCACGTTGATCCGCACGTTCACCGGCCACAAGGACGCGCTGTATGCCGTCGCCATTTCGCCGGACGGAACCATTCTGGCGACCGGCAGCTACGACCAGAAGATCAAGCTTTGGAACCTTGCCACCGGTGAGGAACTCCGCACGCTCTCCGCGCACAACGGCGCGATCTTCAGCCTCGCCTTCCGCGCCGATGGCAAAGTCCTCGCCAGCGCCAGCGGGGATCGCACGGTGAAGTTGTGGGACGTGGCCAGCGGCAAACGGCTCGACACATTGTCTCAATCATTGAAGGAACTTTACACCGTCGCCTTCAGCCCGGACGGCCAGCGGCTTTACGCCGGGGGCGTGGACAGCCGGATTCGCGAGTGGCGGATCAGTGCGACGGCGGCGGAAGGAACGAATCCAATTGTGGAATCCCGCTTCGCGCATGAAGGGCCAATATTGAATCTCGTTTTTTCCACTGACGGCCAGACGCTGCTGTCGTCTGCGGAAGATCGGACGGTAAAATTGTGGAACGCCGCCACCTTGACCGAGCGACTGACGCTGGAAGCCCAACCCGATCAGGTGCCGGCCCTGGCCTTCGGCGCGGACAACCGGACCGTGGTCGTGGGGCGGTTGGACGGCTCGCTGGGCTATTACGACGCAACAACCGGCCAGCCGATCAAAGTCGTTTCCAAACTCTGACCCTTTCGATTATGCGAATGAACCATCATTGGTGGCCGGTCGCTGTGAGCGTTTTCATTTGCGCGGGCGCGGCGGAACCGGCCCCAACGCCCGCCAAGCCCGTGATCAACTCCGTGGAGCCGCGCGGCATCCAGCGTGGCGTGGAAACCAAAATAAAATTGACCGGCACCGGTTTGAACGCGCTGACGAATGTGACGTTTCAAGTTCCGCAATTGAAAGGGGAACTCCTGCCGGAAGCGCGCACCAACGAAGTCTGGATCAAAGTGACGGCGACGGCGGATTTAGCGCGCGGTGCCTACGAACTGTCGGTGAAAAATGCCGCCGGCGAGAGCGGCAAATTAAAATTGCATCTCGACGATTTGCCGCAAATCCATGCGGCCCGAACCACCAACGCGCCCGCGATGCTCCAAGCCGAAGCGTTGCCAGTGAGCTTCTGGGGCACGCTCGAAACGGCGGGCGTGGTCGATCAATTTGAATTTCCGGCGAAGGCGGGCGAGACCGTTGTGTTCGATCTTGCGGCGGACAGTTTGGGATCGAAAGCCAAGAATGCCGTCCTCACGCTCGTGGATACGCGCGGCGCGGTGCTGGCGAGCAACAATGGCTTCGATGGCGGCGCGGATCCCCTGCTCACTTACAAATTCACCACTGCCGGACGTTATCGCGTCCGCGTGAGCGATGCGATGGCGGCGGCGTCCAAGGAACATTTTTACCGCTTGTCGGTCGGGGCGTTTGCTTACGTCACTGGCTGTTATCCGTTGAGCGTGGCGACCAACACGGAAACCGCGCTGGAATTGGCCGGCTACAATCTTGCTCCGGGAACCCAGGTGCGTTTGAAAACGGGCGCGGCCGGGGAAATGCCGGTGCCAATCGACGCGAATCAATTCCGCAGCCGCAGCGCGTTCAAGGTTCTGGTCAGCGACGGTGCGGAGCTGGTCGAGATCGAACCGAACGACACTCCCGAAACCGCCACGTCCATCCGCATCCCCGGCGCGGTCAACGGGCGCATCTGGAACCAAGCACCGCCACCTTCACGCGCCCCGCGCAAAGGCGAAACGCCGCCACCCGCGGCGGATGTCGATCGGTTCCGTTTCGAGGCGAAGGCCGGCCAGCCGTGGATCATCGAGACGATGGCAGCGCGGCGCGGTTCGCCCATCGACACGAAGATCGAGGTGTTGCACGCGGACGGTCGCCCGGTGCAACGCCTGTTGTTGCAGGCCACGCGCGATTCCTACATCACCTTCCGCGGCATTGATTCAAACACCGCCGACGCGCGTTTGCAAAACTGGGAGGAAATGGAATTGAACCAGTTCGCCTACCTGCAGGGCGAAATCTGCAAACTCTTCCGCGCGCCGCAGGGGCCGGACTCCGGTTTTAATTTTTACACGATGGCCGGCAAACGCCGCGCCTACTTCGACACCAGCGCCACGGCCCACGCGAACGACGAGCCGTGTTACATCGTGGAACCCCATCCGCCGGGCGCGAAGCTTGTGGCCAATGGCCTGCCGGTCTTCCCGCTGTTCTACGCCAATGACGACGATGGCGAGCGCAAGCTCGGCTCCGATTCCAAACTGCAATTCACCGCGCCAAAGGATGGGGCGTATCTCATCCGCGTCACTGACACGCGCGGTTTTGGCGGCGACCGGTTTGCCTACCGGCTCGTGGTGCGGGCGGCGCGACCGGATTTTCTTGTGACGTTGAACGGCGCGAACCCGGAGGTGAATGCGGGCAGCGGCAAGAGTTTTTCCGTGAGCGTGGAGCGCATCGACGGCTACGACGGAGAAATCACCGTCGAGATCAACGGCCTGCCGCCGGGGTTTACCGCTTCGACTCCCTTGGTCATCCAAGCCGGACACGACACCGCGAATGGAACCATCAACTCAGCCACGAATGCGCCGCAACCGATCGAAGCAAACTGGGCTCACACCAAAGTGAGCGCGCGCGCCCTGGTGAACGGCCAGAGCGTGACGAAGGACGTGAACAATCTGGGACGCCTCAAGCTCGCGGAAAAACCCAAGCTCTTCGTCGCGCTGGAGCCGGAAGCGACGGCCACCGAGCCGGTCGCCGGGCAACCACTGGAGATCATCCTCGCTCCCGGCCAGATGATTCCCGCGCGCCTCAAGGTGCGGCGCAACGGCCACGACGACTTGATCACGTTCACCGTCGATAACCTGCCGCACGGCGTGATCGTGGACAACATCGGCTTGAACGGCGTGCTGATTCCGAAAGGGGAAAATGAGCGCCAGATTTTTCTGAGTGCCGCGCGCTGGGTGCCGGAAACCGACCGCCTGTGCTACGCGGTGGAAAATCAAGTCGGGCGGCAAACCTCGCTGCCGGTTTTGATCAAGGTGCGAAAGGCCGCGTCGCCGGCCTCGGCCAACGCGAAGTAAAGATGAAAGACTTCATATGATCCGTGGCGACCTGTCGGAAAGTCTTGTCCATCTGACTCGCGGTGTCACTCACGCTGCCGCTGGAGAAGCTTTCCTAGAAATCATTAGGTCGCGGCAGCTCATAGGAAGTTCACGCGACATCCGTGGTGCTCATAAGTGCGTCTGTTTCAGCGAGGCTCCGATTTCAATCCTTGTTCAGGCGCTCTCACTTCCGCCCGAGGCGGGAATGCGATATGCACCATTCGGCGCAATTGTTCGCAAAAAGTGGCTATTTGTACAAGGCGGTCGCCCGGTCATTTATCAGCCGGAGGAGGAGTTTGACTTGCTCGATGAAAGGCAGCAGTTCCGTCACGTTCGCTACGATCCAAACAAAGGGCCGGACTACACTTGGGAGCGGGAGTGGCGCGTTCGAGCTGACATTCTGCCCCTCAATCCGGCGGATGTAACGTTCGTCGTTCCAACGCGCGCCTGGGAGGAGCGATTCTTGAAAGAGCACGCCGGAAGGGAGAGCTTGAAATCATGGTTCGATTCGGATTTGGCAATGTTCATTTCTCCGTCACCGTGGCATTTTATTGTTCTCGAAGATCTAGGCCTTCAGATTGGGGACGCCTGAAAGCCGTGAACCCGTCGCTAAATCTGATCGACACCCGCCAACAGCCCCAAATTGATGTGAAAGAGAAAACCAGATAAACCAAAGCCATGCAGTAAGAAACTACCAATGGACACCGGTTTCACCAAGCGCGGCGGGGCGCTTCCGGCGTCGCCCCGGAAGCCGAGGGCCGGAGGATTGCGTCAGCGGAGACTGGCTTTTGAAGTTCATTCACTCGTCCGGCTGCGGGATTCGGCGGGACGCCGAATCCGACCCGCGAGACGCGGGTGCTACCCGTCTCCCTCGTTGCGCTCTTGCGATTGTCGAGTGTGGCGACGGCCGCGCTGTGCTAATCCGTAACCGTGGTTGAATTGATCTGTTACGGTCAAGCCGTCTTGGGTTTTCCCACGGGCAATGACTTTTGCGGTGACGGCGGCGAGGAGGAACCACCGCTCGGGACGGCTTGGAAGCTTTTCCAATAGCGGGCCGGCAGCAGTCCAAACCCGATGATCAACAATTGGCTTGCTACGAAAAGCATGAGCCATTTGAACGCGGCGTCCATGAAGCCATAGCTGTGCAGGCCGATGCCGAGCATGTTCACGCCGAACCAGGAGAAGCTCGTGACGATGTTGCCGAACACCGCCAGATTCATCAGGCCGCGCTCCTTCACCAGGCCACCCCAGCGGGCGTGCAGGATCGTGGCGTTCCAGATCACGATGAGCAACGCGCCGTTTTCCTTCGGGTCCCAGCCCCAGAAGCGTCCCCAGGATTGGTCGGCCCAGATGCCGCCGAGAATCGTTCCGACGAGACTGAACAGCGTGGCGAAGCACACAATGCCATAGACCATGCGCGTCAAACCCTTCGCCGTGGCTTCTGAAAGCGTGCGCGTCAGCAAGCCGCGCGCGATATAGACGATGGCCAGAAATCCCGCGAAGAACGTGGAGGCGTAACCGAGCGTGATGATCACGACGTGCGTGGCGAGCCAGAAGTTCGTGTCGAGCACGGCACGCATCATCTCCATCGTGTCGCCGCCGAGGGCGAGGTTGTGCGCGATGATTTGCGTGACGAATCCCATCAACGCCGCCACCACGCTGCCGATGCCATCCTGGTAGATGCGTTCCAGAATCAAGCCCAGCACCACCGCGCCCCACCCGATGAAGATGGCCGAGGAATAGAGATTCGTCACCGGCGGCCGGCCTTCGAGCACCATGCGGAACACCAGGCCGAACGTGTGAATGATCCACGCCACGACGATGAGGTAGAAGGCCGACTTCCGCAGCCAGGCCGACCAGTTGAACCACGACGCGCAGCCCAGCAGGAAGGCGACGATGTAAATGAGCATCGCGCGGTAAAACGGCTTGATGTTGTTGAAGAAAAACTCCCGACGGCCTTTGTTGAGTTCCGGCGTGAACTCGCTGCCGAGCGACGCCGAGTATTGCGCCACGACCCGGTTAAACTCGGCGGTGTTGCCCGCGTTGTACGCGGCACTCAGGGCGGCGTATTGGGTTACGGCGGGATGGAATTCGCCGCCGGAGCGGACCGAATCGAACAAACTCTTGCCGACATTTGACCAGTCGTCGCGGGAGGTTTCGGGATGCACCGGGGGAATCAACAGCGGGTAGGCAACCTCCGCCATCATGGGGTACGACTCGATCAGTTCCAGTGTTTTATTAAAGACTTCCTTGTCGTATTCCTGTTTCGCCTGTTGGCGTTGCATCGCGACCAGCCCTTCCGGGAGGAGCTTGCGAAGGAGTTCAAGCTCGGCAGCAAAATCCGTGGAATTTGCGGGCTTCAAACTGTTCTTGAGGCGAATGTGATAGAGCGTGACGGCGTTGTAGAGCTTGGCGACCTGCTTCTGGAACGGCGTTTGGATTTCTTCTTTGACCTTGCCTGACTGCTTGCCGAGCTTCTCAATTTGTTCGAGCACGGGCTTGAGTTCGTTGAAGGAGTAATAGCGCAGGCCGGATTTCTCCGCGCCCTTCTCTTCGAGTTTCAACGTCGTGAGCAGTTCGGGATGATGGATGAGAAAGACCCGCCGTTCATCGGCCTGTTCGGGTTTCATGAACACTTCGAGCAACCACTCGGTCGGCTTGAGCTTTTTCGGATGTTTCCAGAATTTCCAGGAAGGCACTTCTTCCAGCGGCACGTCCTGCGTGCTGCGCAACTGAAGGAGCGTGTTGCGCGCCACGGAGTCGAGCGGCTGCACGCGGCCGTTGAGCAGCACCGGGAGCTTGCCGAAGCCTGCGACATCGAACGCGTCGGGCTTGGGTTTGGCGTTCGCCAGCACGAGCGCCATGATGAGGGCCTCGCCGCCGAAGAGGGCGACGAACAGCCAGGGAAGCCATTTTTTCATGCGGTCCTCCGTTTCTTTGCAAAGCCAATCAGGTGGCTCATGAATTGCACGACCAGGCCGAGCGACATCAGCACGCAGGCGAAATAAGGCGTCAGCCAGCCGGGATTGCGGACGACCTGAAGAATGGAAACTTTGTCGCCCTTTTCAAAACTTCCCTGGTAAAACGTCTCGCCCGCGTAGCGCAGCGGGCTGTTCATATAAATCAAGTGCTCCTGATCTTCGCCAGTGGCGGGATTCTGTAGGCGAATCGAACTGGCATAATTTTTGGGGATGTCTGTGCCTTTGTAAAGTTCGTGGGTGAATTTTTGGAGCGTGATGGTGAACGGCTTGTAGTGGCGGGTGAAGCGCATCGCCAGTTGATAGGTTTTGTTCGCAAGGGTGAAGGTTTGCTTCGCGCCGAACTGGCTGGAGAGCAGCCAGGTTCCCAGCGTGTTCCCTTGCGGCGTCACGACTTCCACCACGGCGGCGGGCAAATTGCGTTCGTCCATCGTCACCGCCGGCGGCCGGGGCAGAACGTAAGCACCGACCCCGACACCCTGGTTGACGTCGGTGGCCACCGCGCCCGCAGACTGGCTTTTCAGCAAGTCAGCGTTGAGCCAATAATTTTTGACGCGCAACACCACCGGTAATTTCTCGTGGCGGATTTCCGATTGCTTAGCGACGAGCGATTCGGGAATGGCAATCACTTCGTCGGCGGTGGTCGGGGAAGAATCGATCACGACCAGTTCATTCGCGTGAAAATCCTGGGAGTAATTCACCGGCTCGCCTTCGGGAATCCGCATTGCGCTCTCAATGGAAAGCACGTCGGTCAGCAGTTGGCCGAGCAGCAGCAGGATCAAGCCGGCATGCACCATGAAGATGCCGATTTTCTTTTTGCTGAGGGTGAATCGCTTGGCGTGCGCGGCGAGCAGGTTCACGAGCAACACGCTGCCCAGCAAATAGCCGCCGGGCAGGGCAATCGGCACTTTGTGGCCGAGGAGCGTCGGCCCCCAGATGAGCCAGCTCTTGAAGTAACGCGCCTGCGCGTTGTAAAGCCCTTCGTCCACTTGCGCCAGCGTGCCGACAAATACCAGCACCATTCCGAAGCACAGACAGGCGACGGTCAGCTTCAGGGACGTGAAAAGATTTACGATTCGATTAAGCATCGGGGTAGCGCGCTGTTTGGAGAAACTTCAAGAAAGCGGCCTTCTCCTGCTCCGCCACCTTTTCGCTGCCCATGATTTTGTAAAACCACGTATGGCCCCGCTTCGGCACCGCGGCACCGATGATACGCGTCTTCAGCCCATTGCGTTCGCCCGTCATATCCACCAACGTCGCCGAACCTTCCTTCCCGTCAAGGGGCCGGATCAGCTTGGCCAACTCCGCTTCGTCCACATCCGGGAGGCCAATTTGTCCCCGCCACCGGTTCACGTTGGCCAGCAACCCGCCCGCCACCCCACCCAGAACGGTGATGGTCAGGTCGGCTTTGCCGCCTTCCACATCGGCAAGCGCAAAACTTTTCAGCACGACGTCGTTAGGCGGCGGCTGTGGTTTCCAACCGGAAGGCACTTCCCATTCCGGGAGTTTCGGCGGCTCTTCCGGTTCGGGCGGGGGTTCCGCGCGAGCCATCGGGCCACGCTGGCTGGCAGCCATCGTCTTGGCGATCTTCGCCGCTTCCACGAGAGAGAAAGATTTTAAGAACTGGACGAAAGCCGGCTTCTCCTTCGTCACCAACAGGCCGTCACCCGCCATTTTGAAAAACCAGGTCGTCCCCTCGTGCGGCAACACCGCGACCATGATCCGCTCCGGCTGGCCCGACTCGCCTCGAGGCTCCGCCGCCGCCAAGTCAAAGAGTTTGCCGGAGGAATCGCCGATGGCCACTTCCTCCATTTGGCTGGCCAGTTCATCCTGGGTGATGGGCGCCAGCTTGAGCTGCTGCCGCCAGAGGTTCACAAATTGCAAATCCGTGCCCCCCAAACCCGGAAAGGGAATCACCGCCACGTCCGCCTCCCGGTTGTTTTCGCCGTGGATATGAAAGCTGGCCACGCGCATTTTTTCCGCCGGCTGTTCTTCCCAGCCTGCCGGCACCACCCAGCGGCTTTTTTCCTTGGGGATTTGGTAGACTTGAATCTGATTTTTTTCGCAGCCTGCGAGGAACACGGAAAGTAGAAACAAACCCGCCACGCGGTTCAACCCTCGGCGCGTCAATCCTGAATGGCCATAAAACAATTTTCTCAAATGCAAAATCACGAGTCTGGTCAGCGTAGCTTTTGGTTTCTCACCTCGGCAAGGAAAAGCATCCGCTGCGGAAGGTTCTCAATTTGCCGCGTCGGCTTGGACAATCCAAACCGGCGGGAGCTTCGACGCCCTTGGTGGCGCGCTTATTCGCCCCGGCTTAACCCAGATTCATGCCCAGCAGAAACTCAATGTTGGTCTTGGTCTTCTTAAGCTTGCCGAGCATGAGTTCCATCGCTTCCACGGGCGGGACGCCAGTGAGAGCCCGGCGCAGCACGACGACCTTCTGATATTCCTGCGGATGATAGAGCAGTTCCTCTTTGCGCGTGCCGGACAGTTCGATGTTGATGGAGGGGAAAATGCGGCGATCCACGAGATGGCGGTCGAGCTGGATCTCCATGTTGCCGGTGCCTTTGAATTCTTCGAAGATGACCTCGTCCATGCGGCTGCCCGTATCGACCAGCGCGGTCGCAATAATCGTCAGGGAACCGCCCTCTTCAATGTTGCGCGCCGCGCCAAAGAAACGCTTCGGCTTGTGGAGCGCGTTGGCATCCACGCCGCCGGAAAGAATTTTGCCGGAGTGCGGTTGCACGGTGTTGTAGGCACGAGCAAGGCGGGTGATCGAGTCGAGCAGGATTACGACATCGCGTTTGTGCTCGACCATGCGGCGGGCTTTTTCGATGACCATTTCGGCCACCTGCACATGCCGCTCGGGTGGCTCGTCGAACGTGGACGCGATCACCTCGGCGGGACGGCAGGAGCGCTCCATGTCTGTGACTTCCTCGGGCCGCTCGTCGATGAGCAGGATGATGAGGTAAACCTCCGGGTTGTTCTTGATGAGCGCGTTGGCGAGTTTCTGGAGCAACACGGTCTTGCCGGTGCGCGGCGGCGCGACAATCAGGCCGCGGCTGCCTTTGCCGATCGGACAAACCAAATCCAGCACACGCGTGGACAATTCATCCGGCGAAGTTTCCAGTATGAACCGTTTGTTCGGGAACAGCGGCGTGAGGTTGTCAAAGTGCGTCTTGTCCTTCGCCTTGTCCGGGTCTTCCTTGTCCACCGCTTCAACTTTCAGCAAGGCGAAGAACCGTTCCTTCTCCTTCGGCGGGCGGATTTGTCCGGCCACCAGGTCGCCGGTTTGCAAATCAAACCGGCGGATTTGCGAAGGCGAAACATAAATGTCCTCGGGGCACGGCAGGTAGTTGAAACTCTGCGAACGCAAAAAACCAAAGCCTTCCGAAAGAATTTCCAGCACGCCCTCAGCAAAGAGAATGCCGCTGCGTTCGGCGTTTTTCTGGAGGATATGAAAAATCACCTCGTGCTTTTTCATCGTCCCGAAATTTTCGATCGCCAGTTCCTTGGCCATCTCGTTCAGTTCGCTGATCGGCATCGCCTGTAGCTTGCTGATATCAACGGTCGCGCCTTTGACTTCGATGCCCGTGGGCGCGGCTCCATCGGTTGTTTCCGGAAGCTCTTCGACCGCGTGTTGCGGCGGTTCCAGTTCATCCGACGAGACAGGGCGGAGCGCCGCCGGCTGCCTGGGCGCGGCCATTTTGGGCGCACCGGGGCCAATTTTGTTCAACAACTTCGGTTTGGTGATTCGCTTCGGGATGCGTGGCATAAATATTAAATGTGTTAAGTCGGCGGCAGGCCTAACGGCTGGGTGTGGTTCGGGATCGAACGGCGAGGCGCTCAATCCGGCAAATTATCGTCCAACTGTAGCGGTTCTCTACCGGGGATTTTGCAGTGGATAATCCACCATGTTAATACGGCAGTGGAAATCTTGCGGTTAATTCGCGGACACGTTGGCGCACCTTCCGGGCAGCGTCAAGATTTTTAATGTCCAGCAACGTCTCGCTGATCATGTCGGCGATGGCGCTCATCTCCAGTTCCTTCATACCGCGCGTGCTGACCGCCGGGGTGCCGAGGCGAATGCCGCTGGCTTGAAACGGTGAACGCGTCTCAAACGGGATCGTATTTTTGTTCACTGTGATGCCCGCCTCGTCCAGCGCGATCTGGCATTCCTTGCCTGTGATTCCACGCGCACCGACGTCCACGAGCATCAAATGATTATCCGTGCCGCCGCTGACCAGCCGGCACCCATTTCGCGTCATGCCCTCGGCGAGCGCGCGGGCGTTCTTCACGATCTGTTGCTGGTAACTCTTGAAAGTTGGCTGCATCGCCTCGTGCAAGCAAACCGCTTTGGCTGCGATGACGTGCATCAACGGACCGCCTTGAATTCCAGGGAAAACCTGCGAGTCGATCTCTTTCGCGTACTTCGCCCGGCACATCACCAGGCCGCCGCGCGGACCGCGCAACGTCTTGTGCGTGGTCGTGGTTACGAAATCGGCATGTTCAATGGGGCTGGGATGCTCCCCGGCCGCGACGAGTCCGGCGATGTGCGCGATGTCCGCCAACAGCAAGGCTCCCACCTCAAGGGCGATTTCCCCCATCCTTTTGAAATCAATGACGCGCGGATAAGCGCTCGCGCCTACGGTGATCATCTTCGGCCGGTGCTCACGCGCCATCTGGGCGAGCTGATCGTAGTCGATGCGCTCGTCGTCCTTGCGCACACCGTAGTGGACGATCTCAAAGAATTTCCCAGAAAAATTCGCCTTGTTCCCGTGCGTCAGATGGCCGCCGTGGCTCAAGTCCATCGTCAGCATCTTGTCGCCCGGCTTGAGGAACGCGAAATAGACCGCCATGTTCGCGCCGCTGCCGGAGTGCGGCTGGACGTTGGCGTGTTCCGCACCAAACAGTTTCTTGGCGCGGTCAATGGCCAGTTGCTCGATTACATCCACGTTTTCGCAGCCGCCGTACCAGCGTTTGCCGGGATAGCCCTCGGCGTATTTGTTGGTCAGTACCGAACCTTGCGCCTCCATCACCGCCACGCTGGTGAAATTCTCACTGGCGATCAACTCAATGTTTTCCTCCTGGCGTTGCCGCTCCAGCGAGATCACCTCGGCCACTTCAAGATCGACGGATTTCAATTTCAACGCGGCGGACGGCACCCCCGGCTCCATCTTGTTCACCCGGCGTTCGTGGCGGCCGCCTTCAAAATGGGCGGCGAGAAACGTGTCCACGATTTTCTTACCCAGTTCGGGCGGGGTGAATTTGCCGCCGAGGCAGAGAACGTTCGCGTTGTTATGCTGCCGCGCCAGCGAAGCCATTTGCTCGTCGAACACCAGCGCCGCGCGCACGCCGGGCACCTTGTTGGCCGTGATGCTCATGCCCACGCCCGTCGTGCAGATCAACAAACCCAGTTCGCTTTTGTGATCCGCCACGCTCTGCGCCACCGCCTGCGCATAATCCGGATAATCGGTGGACTCGGTGGAGTTGGTGCCAAAGTCGATCACGTTCAGCCCCTGACTTTGCAAATGCTCCTTGAGCGTCGTCTTGAGCTGGTAGCCGCCATGATCCGCGCCGATGGCCAGCGTGACTTTGCCCGGCACCAAACCGCCGACGGACGCCTCGGAGGTTTGTTCGACGAACTTCAGCATGGATTCAATGCCCTGTTCAATTTGATCGCGGCACTTCACATACACCTCGAATGAACCACCGATGGGATCCGAAATGTCTTTCTCAAAAAAATCCAGCGTCTCGTCAAACTCGCGGAGCAGGAAACACTTTTCCGCCGTCTGCGGGTAAAGCAAAGTCACGGCATCCACATGCCCGCGTGTCATGCCAAAAATGTAGTCGGCCTCCTGCACCATCTGCCCGGTCAGCATCCGGCTTCGCTGCGCGGCAATGTCGATGCCGAGATCGCGCAGCGCGTTCACTGCGTGCAGACTCGGCGGCTGGCCGTTCACCGCACCGACGCCAGCGGAGATCACCTTGTAATTGCCGCGACCCCGAACGGCATTGCGAAACAGTCCCTCGGCCATCGGACTGCGACAAATATTTCCGGTGCAAATAAAGAGGATGGTTTTCATTCCAGACAACGGATTGAAGTTGGGGCGGGACCGTCAAATCGTCAACGGCGAAATCAGCGGGGGCGATAGCTCTTCACCACGGCCAGGCCTTTCAGTAAATCCAACGCGCGCGCCAGCGCGGGATCACGCACCACCGGCTTGGCCAGTTCGTTCGGGCGCGCTTTGGTGGCGGGCGTGTCCTCGTCCGGATTCAACCCTTCGCGCTGGCGACGCACCAGTTCCGCCTCATTGATCCGCCGACGCGGCGGATTATTTGTGCCAACGAGATTGGCCGCCAACTCCGCAGCTTTCAGCGGGTCTTTGTAAGCATCTAAAAAATAAGCCCGCTCCGCTTCGAGACTTACGTCCAGCGTAATGTCCGGGTTAATTCCTTTGGCGGAAAGCGGCTCGCCCTCACCCAACTTGACAGCCCCCGTGGCGAGCCGCAGCCGCTGCCCATCGCTTAAGGTAAATTCCTTGAACAGACTCGCCTCGCCCGCCGTCGTCGTGCCGATGAGCAGGGCGACGTGGTTCTGCCGCAACAAAGCCGCTAACGCCTCCGCCGCACCGGCCGTCTGCCGGTTCATGAGCACCACCACCGGAATTGTCCAAGCATCGGTCTTGGTGGTTGATCGCAATTGCGCCCCGGCCAGCGTCAGTTGCGGCCGCTCCGTGTCGATAAACCGGTCGGCCACTTTGACGGCCGTGGCGTAGTCCTGTCCTTTTGCGAAACGCAGGTCCAACACCAGACCTTTCAATTTTTTATCGGCATTGAGTTTCTCGAAACCACGCTGCACCTGCTCGGCCAAACCCGGTTCGACCCGCGCCACGCGCAGATACGCATAAGCCTCCTCGAACACATTCGTCCGATTTAACAAATCCGTTTCGGCAATTCCAGGGCCGGATGTTTTCGGTGCCAGGCTCACCTGGGATTGGAACTGTTTCAACAAACCTTGCAGGGCCGCGCGATCCAAGTCCGCGGCGCTCACGCCCGTCAAATTGGCGCGAATCAAGTTATAGACTTCCTGGAAATTCACGGCGTCCGGTTCCGCGCCCGCCGAACTCTTAGCCTCAATTCCCGCAAAGGTGGCAACACTGGTGACAATCAACATTGTTAGCTTCATAAACACGTCGGCGATAATGTGAGTGAAGATTTCAATTAACGCAACGCTTTCACGGTGATGTCGCTCCAGAGGTTGATCCCTGCAAGGTGAATCCCCTGCTTCGTCGTCTCGGCTGGCCGCCCCGGTGAAATAATTTGTCGGATTTCTCAAGCCAGCGGCGATATACTTCTGAAAATGACCGAGACCGATCTGCAACTGCTCGCGCGCTACACCCGCGACCACGCCGAAGACGCCTTCGCCGAAATCGTCGGCCGCCACCTCAACCTCGTCCATTCCGCCGCGCTCCGCCAAGTCCGCTCGCCGCAACTCGCCGAGGAAGTCGCGCAATCTGCCTTCACCGACCTCGCCCGCAACGCCGGCAAATTGAAACCTGACACCATCCTGACCGCGTGGCTGTATCAAGTCACTCGCCGCACCGCCATTGATGTCGTCCGCCGCGAAGCCCGCCGCCAATTGCGCGAACAGATCGCCACCGAGCTGAATGCCATGAACGCCACCACCGCCGACTGGACGCACATCGAACCCCTCCTCGACGAAGCCATGCACGCGCTCGACGACACCGATCGCGCCGCCGTCCTGCTCCGCTATTTCGAGAACAAATCCCTCCGCGAAGTTGGCCAATCCCTCGGTACGTCTGATGACGCAGCACAAAAGCGCGTGAGCCGCGCCGTGGAACGACTGCGCGAATTCTTTGCCAAACGCGGCGTCACCGTCGGCGCGAGCGGACTTGTCGTCGTCATCTCCGCCAACGCCGTCCAAGCCGCACCCATCGGCCTCGCGGTCACGATTTCCACCGCCGCACTCGCGGGAACGGTGGTTTCAACCTCAACCATTATTGCCGTCGGTAAAACTACTGTTATGACCACACTCCAGAAATCCTTGATCGCGGGAACCATCCTCGCCGCCGCCCTAGTCTCAACGGTGCTGTTAGTGCAGCGTCCGAACACCATGCCATCCGTGCATGCCAACCCCAGCCGGCTCACGAATAGTCCATTGGCCGCGCCCGCCCGTTCCACTTCTGCATTCTGGCGGCGGTTTGACAAATCACATCTAGCCCACAATTTGGCCTTGTCATCAGACGCGAAACTACAGGCGTCGTTGGCACGTTTGCGAGTTGCTCTTTACGCGCCGCCAGTTTCGGGGGAACCGCGCCAGGATCCGGCTGCCCAAATCCTTTATGACATTCCACTCGAGCAGCGCGCCGCTGCGCTGGATCAGGTCATGCAAGCGCTGCGGGATCCGAATCAGCACGTTTGCCGCCGCGCAATCTCTTTGATTCCGATGATATGGCCCCAAGGGGAGGCGGCCCACCCGGTTTTGTTCGATCTGGTTCGAACTAAATCAAGTGATTGGCCTGGAGTCACCGGCGAAGCCTTGATCGCGGCGGTTCAAGTGCATTCGGAAGCAGACGTGATTCCCGAGCTTGTGCTTGCGGCGATGCAAGGCGGAGTTCAATCACAGCGCGAGTTCGCCACGCAACTCCCGATCCTGACCGCGCAGATCAAGGACAGTGGCGGTATTTTTGCCGCGAATCTTCAGCCCTTTTTGAATTCCTTGGATGCCGATGTCCGGTTGACTGCAGCGCAGGCGCTGGCCCAGTTGCCCGGTCCGAAAGACAAAACCGTCGCGGCGGAGTTGGCGGCTTCGCTCAGTGTGAGTGATGGATCGCGCGCCAGTGAGGAGCGGATACGCGCTTCGCTGGGTGCCATAATGAAAATGGGCGTTGAAGCACAAGGCACGGTTCCGGCACTGCTGGCCCTGGCCGAGGGGCGGCCCGAACTGACGGACCTAGCCGGGATGGTGCTCAAAGCCGTCGCGCCGGAAGCGTTGAAGGGTGTCGGGGTGGCGACTCCGCTGCCTCCGCACGCAGGAACCTCCCAAGCGATCTCGCAATCTCTCGCAACCGGCGCCTGGACGGTCCAAAACGCCATTGATGCCCTAAAAACACCTGAGTTATTGTTGCCGACGGCGCGCGCACTTGCCGACTATGGTTCTGAGGCGGCAGCGGCATTGCCTGCGCTGCGAGAAGCGCTTGAAGCAACCGCAATCACAAATTTCAATTCTGCTATTGTGCTGGCTTCGGTCATCGAACGACTCGACCCGGAACAGCCCAAACCGCTGCTGCTCGCCTGGGATTTTCTACCGGCTTTGAACGGGGTTGTTGCCGCAGCAGAACAATACCAAATTACCGGCCTGGACAACACGTTCGATTCTCTTCGCGATCGTATTTCGACAGGATTCACCCTGAATCACAACGACGTTCGGAGGTTCTCAACCGCGCTTGGACAGCTTGACCCACGCCTGCAACAAGTGTTTCAGGCAAAACTCCTGGAGGCGGACTCCAAATTTGCCGCACTTTTTCAGAACATAACCAACCGCTAAAACAACTTCGCGCACGATGTCGCGGCGGAACTGCGTGCGTCGTGCCAAAGCGCCGTAGGCGCGGCATATTTGTAGAACCGCACCGTCATAAAATCACCAGCTCCGTAGGAGCGACATATTCCAACGATACCGCTCCTGACGGATCTGGAATTTGACTTGTACCGGCGAGCTACAAAGATTCCGCGCCTACGGCGCTAAAATCCTTTCGTATGGTTCGTGTATCTCGCAGTCAAAACGCCTTGGCTCCAATGTCCCGCCGGAAATGCGCACCGTCGAAATGGATTTTTTCCACGGCGGCGTAGGCGGCGGCTTGCGCGTTCTTCAAATCTTTGCCCAGTGCCGTGACGCCCAGCACGCGACCGCCATTCGTGACGATTTGATCTCCGGACTTCGCGGTGCCGGCGTGGAAAACTTTTGTGTTTGGCAATTTGGCCGCGTCGTCCAGGCCGGAAATGACTTTGCCCTTCACGTAGTTTCCGGGATAACCGCCGCTGGCCATCACCACGCAAACGCTCGCCAGCGAACTCCACTTCAATTCCGTATTGCCGAGCGTCCCGCTCGCGCTGGCATCCAGCAGTTCGACGAGGTCGTTTTCCAGCCGCGTCAAATAAACCTGCGTCTCCGGATCGCCAAAGCGCGCGTTGAATTCCAAAACTTTCGGGCCGCTCTTCGTCAGCATCACGCCCGGATACAGGATGCCGCGAAAATCAATTCTCTCCGCCGCGCAGCCGCGCAGCCACGGGTCGAGAATCTGTTTCCCCACCTCCGCAAGTTGCGCGTCGTTCAGAAACGGCGCGGGCGAATACGTCCCCATGCCGCCGGTGTTCAGGCCCTGATCGCCGTCGAACGCGCGCTTGTGATCTTGCGCCGTCGGAAACAGTTTGGCCGTTTTGCCGTCGCACAGCGCGTGCAACGAAATCTCCATGCCTTCGAGCAGTTCCTGGATGACCACGCGCCCGCCCGCTGCACCAAAGGCTTTGCTCACCATGATTTCGTCCACAGCCTGCTCGGCTTCGGCCATGTTCGCGCACATCAACACGCCCTTGCCCAAAGCCAGTCCATCCGCCTTCACCACGCAACGTCCACCGAGCGCCGCACAAAACTGCTTCGCCGCGCTCACGTCATCAAAAGTTCCGGCCGCCGCCGTCGGGATGCCGTGCCGTGCCATGAACTCTTGCGAGAAGACTTTGGACGACTCGAACTGCGCCGCCTTTTGGTTTGGCCCCCAAATCTTCAAGCCGTGCCGCTGAAACAAATCCACGATGCCGAGCGCGAGCGGATTATCCGGCCCGACGACGGTGAAATCGACCCGCTGCTCCTGCGCGAACGCGAGCAGCTTAGGCAAATCCTCCGCGCTGAGGTTCACGCATTCGATGAGCGCGCCGCTTTTGGCAAGGCGCTCTTCGGCAATGCCCGTATTGCCCGGCGCGCACCACATCCGCGTGACGTGCGGCGATTGCGCGAGCTTCCACGCCAGCGCGTGTTCGCGTCCTCCGGAGCCGATGAGCAAGAGTTTCATTGCGGAAGCGATTGAATCAGGAAGGCGGGAAGGCGGGAAAGGATTTTCAGCGCGCCGAAAACTGGTTGCCGCCAAAGGGAACCGCTCCCTCGCTCACCGGCGGTTCTGCTGGTCGTCCTCATCAAGTATTTTCTTCAACCACCAGACCACGCGGGCGACGCCGGCGATGCACGCGAACGCCAGCACCATGCCGAACGCGATGTCCGTGTGCTTTTCGCTCGGCGCGTAGCGGAGCGGATACAGAAACGCCAGCAGCGTGGCGACAAAGAGCAGCGCGGTGAAACCGGTGAACCTCTTGAAATCAATTGACGCCTTGCCCTCCCCGCCGGCCGCCGAAGATTTTTCATGGGAGACAATCATCTTTTGCAACAGCCGCCAATAGAGGAACGCGACGGCCACGCCAACCAGTGTCGCCGGAATCACGCCGAAGGTGAATTGGAAGCGGAGGCCGCTCGGACTGGCTTCCATCGCCCAAAGCGAACCAGTCATCACGCCAAAGCTGAGGACCGTGCCCCACTTCGCGACGCGGAGAAAATCGCGCGAGTCCTTCTGATTGGGCGGTTCGTCCATGCGAAAAATGTTCGGCTATTCGCCGCAAACTTCGCTGATCAATCGGTTCACGCGAAAACCTTGCGCATGATTTCCGACGACTTGGCCGGACGCAGCTTGCCAGCCGTGTATTCCTTCCGCGCTTCGCCGACGGACTTGACCAACGCGGCGCGGCGGCTTTCGGCGAGGCGTTTGCGCACGATGTCCATCAGCGATTCCTACTGTTCTTCGGGCCGGGCTTCAATCGAACCAGCACTAGGCCGTAGTTTTTCATGGGTGGACTGTAACCCGGCAACCGCTGGGAAACAAGCCTCTGCCAGCGTGCGGCGACTGCGCCAGTTTCCAAACTAGCGCGTGCTCGCGTCCGCCTGAACCGATGACGAGGACTGACTCCCAAAAGTGGGTGAGGAAGAAACTGGGGGCTGCCAGTAGAATCTCGACTTGTTGGATTATTCAGTTGGTATTCCGGCCCCGACGATTAGTGAGTCGATGAATTGGTCCCTTCCGATCTCTTTACTCCTGTAGCGAACCTCGAACGAAATACCGCCTCGGTTTCGTATTTGATCCAAGCAAGCGAACTTCTTTCCTTTGAACTCGACGAATTGAGGAATTGTGAAACTTTGATCCCTTAAACCATCCTTGTGAACGATTGCTCGTTCGAGAAAGCGCTGGAAGACAGCCGCTGTTTCGTCTGAATAGAGAACGATTTTAACGTCATCAATGACAGCAGTGGTTGGGCCGAGATTGCGAATCGAGAATGCCCCAGAAATTGAATCGCCGTTTTTCTTTAAATTAGAACAAAGGACGAGCAATTGCGGGCGAAGTTGGGCGATTTGAAGCTTTGTGGATTTGCTGGCTGCTTCGGCGGATCGCCTCGCATACTCGAGCGCGAAGAAGCTGATAACCACTGCGGCGATGCTGGTTAGGAGCATTCCAACATTTAACACTGCAATTTCAAGTTTCGGTTGTCGCTCACGAAGCATAAGGGCCTTTCTTGTTAAATCAGCTTCACGTCTCTTTTACCCTTCACCACTTCGCCGATAAACCAAGCCGGATGCTTCGCCGCACGGATGGCGCGCAACACAGCCTCCGCCTTGTCCGCCGCCACGATGGCGGTCATGCCGATGCCCATGTTGAACACCTGATACAGCTCGGCTTCGGGCACGCCGCCCCTAGCCCGAATCGTCTGGAAGATCGGCAGCATGTCCCACGAATCTTTGCGGATCACGGCATCGCAATTCTTCGGCAACACGCGCGGCAGGTTGTCCACGAAACCGCCGCCGGTGATGTGGGCGAACGCTTTGATTGGCAGATGGGAGTTGGCAGATGGGAGTCGGGGATTGAAGCGCTTCAGCAGCGCCTGCACCAGCGGGCCGTAGGTGACGTGGACTTTGAGCAATTCTTCGCCGAGCGTCAGTTTTGAACCGGGAATGCGGCTGCTCGTTTTCAATTTCAGTTGCTCGAAAAAGATTTTCCGCGCCAGCGAATAGCCATTGGTGTGCAGGCCGCTCGACGCGATACCGATGATGGCGTCACCGGGCTTCACGGTTTTCTGGCCGTTAAGCATCCGTGATTTCTCGACGACGCCGACGATGGTGCCGCTCACGTCGTATTCGCCCTTCTGGTAGAAGCCCGGCATCTGCGCCGTCTCGCCGCCGATGAGCGTGCAATGGTTCGCCGCGCAACCGCGCACGAAACCCTTGATGATCTCGGTGAAGACGTGCGGCTCCAGCTTGCCCGTGCCGAGGTAGTCGAGGAAGAACAGCGGCTCCGCGCCGAGCACGGCGATGTCGTTGACGCAGTGGTTGACGAGGTCTTCGCCAATGGTGTCGTGGCGGTCCATCGCAAAGGCGAGCTTGAGCTTGGTGCCCACGCCATCGACGGACGAGACGAGGATCGGCTCGCGATATTTCTTGAGGTCGAGCGCGAAGAGGCCGCCGAAGCCGCCGACTTTGCCGAGCACCTCGCGGCGGTGCGTGGAGGCGAGCAGCGCGGGGAGCGTGGCTTTGACTTTGTTGCCGAGATCAATATCAACGCCGGCGGCGGCGTAGGCTTTTTGTTTCATGCAAATTGAAGTCAGCGACTCATTTGGCCGCGCGATACACTTCTGCGCGCCGAAGACAATCGCACTTGGGACAACGGATCATGGTGTATTTCCCCTTGGATCGCGCCTTGTAGCGGATGCCGCCAACATCCCAGATGGATTTCTCCGAGCCGCAGGTGCAGCAGCGGATTTTCCACGCCTTGGATTCCGCCTGCATGGCAGCAGCCATTTTGCCGGGGAAAATGGCGGTGAACAGTTTTTGAATCTTGGTCATGAAATCGATTGGCTTGCCGTGGGACGAGACTCCATCAGAGCAACTTCGGCTGCAACTCTTCCTTCGCCAGCGATTCGCCCAGACTTTCGACGCGGGCGCGGCGGCGTTCCATGATGTGTTTGTCCACCAGCGGATCGTACGGCACCGGATAATTGCCGTCGTAGCACGCCATGCAAAAATTCTCCTTCGGCAAGCCCGTCGCCTTAACCATGCCCGCTTGTGACAAGTACCCCAGCGAGTCGGCGTTCAGATATTTGCGAATTTCGTCCACGGTGTAATTCGCCGCCATCAACTTATTGCGATCCGGAAAATCGATACCATACACGCACGGGTTCCGATGTGGCGGACAGCTCACGAGCACATGCACTTCCTTCGCGCCAGCTTCCTTCAAATTGTTCACCCTCGCCTTGCACGTCGTGCCGCGCACGATGGAATCGTCCACAATGATGACGCGCTGGCCCTTCACCAAATCGGGAATGAGGTTCAACTTCACGCGCACGTTGAAGTCCCGGATGAGCTGCGACGGCTGGAGAAAACTGCGGCCAATGTAGTGGTTCCGCACGAAAGCCATCTCGAACGGAATGCCCGATTCCAGCGAATACCCGAGCGCGGCGGAGTTGCCGCTGTCCGGCACGGGAATCACCAGGTCGGCTTCGATCCGGTTCTCCCGCGCCAGTTCACGCCCCATCTCGACGCGGACTTTATAGACGTTGCGATTGGCAATCGTGCTGTCGGGCCGCGCGAAATAGACGTACTCAAAAATACAAAACGCCTTGCGCTCGTGACCCGGAAACGCCTGTACGCTACGCAAGCCATTCTTGTCGATGATGACAATTTCCCCTGGCTCGACATCGCGGACGAACTTGGCGTGGATCAAATCCAACGCGCAGGTCTCGCTCGACAGCACCCAGGCATCACCCACCTTGCCGATGGAAAGCGGACGGAAACCGTACGGATCGCGCACACCAATCAACTCCTGCTCCGTCATGATGACCAGCGAATAGGCGCCCTCGATGCGGCGCACGGTTTGAATCAGATTGTTTTCGTGACCACCCAACGTCGGCTGCGCCATCAGGTGCAGAATGATTTCGCTATCGACGGTAGTTTGGAAAATGGAGCCCTTTTGCTCCAGTTCCTCGCGCAACTGGGCGGCGTTGGTCAGGTTGCCGTTGTGCGCGATGGCGATTTGCCCGCGCGCACAATCCACCGTGAGCGGCTGGGCGTTGCGCAAGTTGGATGACCCGGTGGTCGAATAACGCGTGTGCCCGACGGCCATGTTCCCCACGAGGCCGTGCAAAATATCGCCATCGAAAATCTGCGACACCAAACCCATGTCGCGATGCACTCGAAACTGTTTCCCGTCCGAAGTCACGATGCCCGCGCTCTCCTGGCCGCGATGCTGCAGCGCGTAGAGACCGTAGTAGGTCAACTCGGCGGCGTTCGGATGGCCGTAAATGCCAAAGACGCCGCAGTAATGTTTGGGGTAGTGTTGAGTCATTTAGCGCATCGCTTTCGCAATGGCATTCCACCAGAGGTCATGCAATTCCGGCAAGCCCCAAGTCAACTCGCCAGCGGAAGATTTGATTTGCAAATGATCACCGCCGACTTTGCCGATTTGAAGCGCGGATACACCCATGAGCTTGGCGCGTTCGACGACTTTCACGGCGTCGAGCGGTTTGCAGGTGATGACGACGCGCGATTGCGTTTCACCGAAGATCAAGGCATCGAGACGGAAATTCCCCTCTCCCGGCTTCGCCACCCTCTCCCCATCCGATGGGGAGAGGGACTGGGAGAGGGGTGTCAAATCAATCGTCGCGCCGATCAAACGCGGTGTGTCGCGGGCGATAAGCTGGCTGATGCAGCTTTCAGCAAGGGCGACGGCCAAGCCACCGTCGCTGCAATCATGAGCGCTCTTCACGAGGCCGGATTGAATCAAGCCGAGCAGCGTGGTGTGCAAGGTCTTCGCGGTTTCCAAATCGCAGCGCGGCGGTGAGCCGGTTTTTTTGCCATGAATGACTTGTAGATACGCGCTGCCACCGAGTCCTAAAATCGGATCGCTCGCGTCAACAATTTCGCCGAGCAGGATGATGGCGTCGCCTTCGTCTTTGAACCATTGCGTCGTGACGTGTTCCAATTTTTCGATGACGCCGACAACGGCGACGGTGGGCGTCGGGTCAATCGGGCCGCTGGGATTTTGATTGTAGAGCGAGCAGTTGCCGCCGGTAACGGGCGCGTTGAAGGCTTTGCAACCTTCGGCCAGACCGCGCACGCTTTCGCGCATCTGCCAGAAGAGTTCCGGCTTGTGCGGGTTGGCCATGTTGAGATTGTCCGTCGCGCCGAGCGGGATCGCGCCGCTGCACGCGAGGTTGCGGCACGCCTCGGTGATCGCCGCCTTGCCGCCTTCATAAGGATCGAGATAAACGTAGCCGCCATTGCAGTCCACCGTCATGGCGATGTATTTCTCGGTGATGGTAGGGACGCGCTGCTGCGCGTCCTGGCCGAGCGGCAGCTCGGCCCTACCGGCAACTTTCGCAGCGAGTTCCGCGCTCATCACGGGCAAGGAATCCGTCTTGATGCGGATCACCGCCGCGTCACTTCCAGGCAAAACAATCGAGCCATCGCGCACCTGATGATCGTATTGGCGATAAACCCAGTTCTTCGACGCAATGGTTGGCCACGCGAGAAGTTTTTTCAAATCATCGGCGGGCGAAGATGTGTCCGCGATGCCATCGAGACGAAACGCGCGAACCGCTTTCAAATACTCTGGCTCGCTGGATTCACGCTGATACACCGGTGACTCATCCGCAATCTTCCGCGCGGGAATATCCACGACCAGTTTGCCGCCGTGACGCACCTTCATGTGGCCAGTGTCGGTGATGATGCCGATCTCGGACCACGGCAAATCCCACTTGTCGAAAATGCGTTTCACTTCCTCTTCGCGGCCTTTGTGGACGACGATGAGCATGCGTTCCTGCGATTCCGAAAGCATGATTTCGTAGCTGCTCATGTTCGGCGCGCGTTGCGGAACTTTGTCGAGTTCGATTTCAATTCCCGTTCCTGCGCGCGCAGCCATTTCACAAGTCGAGCAGGTCAAACCCGCCGCGCCCATATCTTGCATTCCCGCGACACAACCCGTCGCGAGCAATTCCAAACAAGCTTCGCATACAAGTTTTTCCATGAACGGATCGCCGACCTGCACCGCGCCGCGCTGTTGCTCAGCGGATTCCTCGGTCAAATCCTGCGACGCAAACGCCGCGCCCGCGAGGCCGTCGCGACCCGTCGCCGGGCCGACGTAAAACACGGGATTGCCCACGCCCTTAGCCGCGCCGCGCGTGATCTGTTCGTGCCGCAGCACGCCGAGGCAGAAGGCGTTCACGAGCGGATTGCCTTGATACGTCTTGTCGAAATACACCTCGCCCGCGACAGTCGGGATGCCGAAGCAATTCCCGTAATGCGCAATGCCGCTGACGACGCCGGCGAAGAGGCGGCGATTGTTAGCGAGTTGAGAGTTGAGAGTTGAGAGTTGGGAGTTTGCGCCTGCGGCGGCAGGGTTTTGCTCGCCCTCACCCCGGCCCTCTCCCCCGGGGAGAGGGTGATTTTTTGTTCCCGTCGCACTTGAATCCGAAAGCGCTCGGACTTGCCCAGCAGCGGAAACCGATTCTCCCTCTCCCCCAGGAGAGGGAGAAATGCGTGATGCCCGCCGTCG
>JBKJSC010000224.1:0-8711 GCA_046593035.1 Limisphaerales bacterium
GCACAATCGCGCTGGCCAGTTCGCCCTCGAAATGATTCATCGCCGAAGCCGTCAACATTTCACCTAGGAACAACGCTGACAACCAACCCGCACGCTTTTTTACCATCGAGAGCAAACCGATTTTTAAATACGGCGCGTCGAGGGCCTCCACACCGCCCATCTTCTGGATGTCCTCGGTCGCCTCTTTTTCGGCGACGGCGAGCACGTCATCCACGGTGACAACGCCCAGCAACACTTCGCGCGAGTCCACCACCGGCAGAATCGTCACGCCGTGTTTCTTGAAGGAGCTCACAGCGGTTTCCTGATCGTCCGTGGCATGGAGGGAGATGACCCGGCCTTCGAGCAACTCCACCACCGGTGCTTCGGGCCGCCCGGTGACGAGACTTCGCAGCCGCACAAAGTCCACGAGCCGGCCCTTGTCATCCACAACGTAGAGCTGGTTCATCGAGTGACTCTTCGAGTGCTCGCGCCGGAGGTGGGCGAGCACTTCGCCGACAGTCCAACTCTGCTGGATCGCCACGTATTCGGGCGTCATGCGTCGTCCGATGGAGTGCTTGGGATAGCCGAGCAGATCGACAGCGATCTTCCGCTGTTCGGGCGAGAGCAGATTGAGGAGTTTCTGGGTGGCTACGGCGGGCATTTCCTCCAGCAATGCGGTACGGTCGTCCGCAGGCATTTCATTAAGAATGGCAGCGACTTGTTCGGTGCCGAGCGCCTGGACAAGCTTCTCCTGTTGTTCGACGCTCAGGTTTTCAAAAACTTCCGTCGCGAGGCTGTGCGGCAACAGCCGTAGGAGCACCGCCATGTCGTCGTCGGAAATGTCGGTGAAAATTTCCGCGAGATCAGTGGCGGGAAATTCGGAAAGGATTTGGCGGAGTTGATTGAAGTCGCGTTGACGAATCAACTCGGCGATCTCAGGTTGCAGAAGGTTGCCAATCATTGCGTCTGATGAAACTGCGGGCCGCATCGCTTGCCAAGCTGCAAACGCGAAACAAAAAGCCGTTCCGCATCACACGGAACGGCATTATTAAGCCCCGTCGGATTGATCACGCCCGGCTAGGCTTCAAAGGATTTGCCGCAGCCGCAGCTTTGGCGCGCGTTAGGATTGCTGATTTTGAAACCGCCGCCATTTAGGCTGTCCACGAAATCCACCGCTGAACCGCGAAGGTAATTGGCGCTGAAGGGATCGACAATTACCGAGACTCCATCAAATTCGGCGCTAAGATCGTCGGCGCGTCGTTCGTCGAAGACCATGCCATACTGCATACCGGAGCAACCGCCGGCCTCGATATAGACGCGCAGGGTCTTGCCAGCTTTTTCCGGATCGGCGGCGAGCAGGGATTTGATCTGGCTGGCGGCACTGGGAGTCAGACTGACGACGGATTCGATTTCTGTTGCGACACTCATGTTCTTCTCTTGGCTGGAGACTAGTCGAGAAACTACCGCATGTCAACGCATCGTCTGGGATTACGGCGCTGAATCGAGACGTTCTTTGGCTTGAATCATTTTCTTCTCCCAAGTCGCCTTCAACGCGGGGAGTGCCTTCAGCAGGCCTTGATATAGTTTGTATGTTTCCGACCAGCGCTGCTGCGCTTCGAGCAGGCGGCCTGCCCCGAGACCGGCTTCCTTGATGCTCACCAAATCCGGCTGTTCGCCGTCGGCCAGCTTGGTCTGGTACACCACGTTCAGATAATGGCTCAGGGCTTCGTCGAGCAACGGCTTTTGCTCCGCGGCGGGCTTCAATTGCGCCTGCTTTTCCAGCACTCTGGCCAGCCCCACTTCCGCCAGGCTGCGCGCCGCTGCGTCGGCCAGTGGCGAATCCATCGCAAGCTTGTAAAACTCAACCGCCAGTTTGTAACGACCGGCATCCTGCGTTGCCAATTGCAGATGACAGTCGGCGATGCGGCCATAGGCGCGGGCCACGATGGGATTGGTGGGATAATTTTGCGGAATGCGACCAAGCGCCTTGATGGCCTCAGCGTAGTTTTCGAGCGGATTTTTCGGATCCGCCGCATCCTGAATGAACGCGTCACCGAGGGCGAAATAGGTTTCCGCCGCCAGATCGGGCGGGCACTTCGGGTCGTTGAGTAGATTTTGCAGATACGGAATCGCGTCGGAATAACTCTGCCGCCCGATGGCCGCGCGGGCCGCATTGAAACGGGCACGGTACATCAGCTCGGTCGGCGGCCAGTTGGTGTTTTGGTAAAGGCTTTGGTAGTTTTTCTCCGCGTTGACGAATTCCCCTTGCCGGAAATAATAATCCGCCACCCAATTTTGCGCGACCGGAGCCAGCGCGTTGGTCGAAAATTGCACGATCAGATTCGTGAACAAGTTGAGCGCGTTCGTTGAATTGCCCGCCTTGTAATGCAGCCAGGCGCGGTCGAATTCCACCTGCGGCCGCGATCCATGTTCGGGGAACTGGCGCACCCACTCGTCGAGTTTTCCAATCGCCGGCCGCCAATCGCCCGCCTGCGCATACGTCCGCACGACCGCGAGATGCGCCTCCGGCACCAGCGGCGAGTTGGGGAAGCGCTCAATCAGATCCGCCAACAACGCGCGCGATTCGTTCGTTTGGTTCTTGTTGCTCAAAGCCTGGCCCACCAGTAACAGGCTTCGATCCGCGTAATCGCTGGCGGGATGATCCGAAAGAATTTTTTGCAAAGCCGCTTGAGCACGGGGCAGGCCATCTGATTCACCCAGTTCGATGCCCGCCCGCACGATTTGATAGTGCGCCTGTTCCACGAGCGACTGCTTGACCTCCGGCCGGTTCCCATGGTCATCAATCATCCGCTGGTAATTGCTGATCGCACCGGAAAAATCTTTCAGGTGAAATTGCGTGTCCGCCCACTTGAACCGCGCCTTGGCCTGTTCTTCCGACGCGGGCAGACGGCTCGTCGCTTCTCGGAACGCCGCCTGGCTCTCCGCCATCTGGCCCTGGTTCCAGTGACACCAGCCCCGGTTCAGCCACGTCATCCCCAGCAACGGACTGTTGGTGAATCCGCCGATAACGGCGTTGAAATGCGTCAACGCCTGCACCAGCAAATTGGTTCCCGCCGCCAGCGTGACCGGCGTGATTGGCTTTGTTTCATCGTCCGCCAAGACGTAATATTCCCGGAGGCGCAATTCGCCCAGCGTGAATTGCGTGTAATCCAACGCCGCATCGTTGGGGTTCTCCTTGGAAAAGCTCTCGAGCAGCTCGATGGCATTGGTCGGCTTGTTCTGGGCCAGGTTCAGCTTGACGATCTTGAACAACGCCTGCCGTCGAGAGGCTTCGGGGAAACCCGCCGCCAGATTGTTGGTGTAGGCCTGCACCGCCGCGTCCAACTGGTTCAATTGCTCGAAGATTTCTCCGCGCAATGCGTGGCTCTCCGCCTGCAAGGGCCGCCCGCCCGCCGCGACGGCCAGCGTCAGCAGATTCGTCGCGCTCTGTTCGGCCGCCGGTAATTTTCCGGCCGCCAGTTGGGCCTTCGCCAGCAAGTAGAAGTTTTCCCAGCGCAATTTCGCCGGCGCATTTCGTTTGGCCAGCGCGGCGAGCACTTCCTCCGCGTCGCGAAATTCGCGTTGAGCCATTAGCACTTCGCCCAGCAACAAATTACCACGTACCGCCGCCTCTTTGTCGGGTTGGGCCTTGGCGGATTTTTGAAAAACACCGTCCGGTTTGCGCAGCAGTTCCACCACGCGGGGCAGGTCGCCCAGTTTGAACCGCGCCGCCGCCTCGCCATAACTCGCCTCAAGCTGGCGGGAAGAAGTGGGAAACTGGTTCAACAGGCGCGCGAATTCCCCCGCCGCGGCCGGATGGTTGGTGAGCGCAAAATAGGCTTCGGCCCGCCAGTAAACCGTTTGGTCGGCCTGCTTGCCAACACGGGCGGGCGGAGTGTTCAACAACTCCACAACGCCGGCGAATTGATTCAACTTGAACCGGCATTGCGCCTGCGACAGCCAGGCTTCCTCCGCGCGGTCCGCGTTTGGATATTTTTTAATGAAGTCACCAAACTCCTTTTCCGCGCGATCGTAAAAACCTTCATTGAAGGCCCGCGCTGCCGCCGTGAAAGCGCGGTTCTCGCTGGCGCTGGCGGCGCGCAGACTCCCGGGAGCGAGAACGCCCAGCAGCAACAAAATATAAATTAACGGACGCACAAAGGGACAATCCATCGTCGGTGACGTGGCACGTATTCTATCCGCATCCACTCCGGCTGCCAGTTGGAAATTCACCGTCATCACACTTGATCGGACGTTGCCGCCAGCAGGCGATTCAAATACTGGCCCGTGAAACTCTCCGCGCAACGGGCCACCTGCTCCGGCGTTCCCGCCGCGATGATCCGGCCGCCGCCGGTGCCTCCCTCCGGACCGAGGTCGATGATCCAGTCCGCGCACTTGATAACGTCCAGGTTGTGTTCGATCACCAGCAGCGAATTTCCTGGCGCACGCAATTTGAACAGCACTTCCAGCAATTTCGCCACGTCGTGGAAGTGCAGGCCGGTCGTCGGCTCGTCCAGGATATAGAGCGTGCGCCCGGTCGCACGGCGGCTCAATTCCGCACCCAGCTTGATACGCTGCGCTTCGCCACCGCTCAACGTGGTGGCTTGCTGCCCCAGGCCGATGTAACCGAGTCCCACTTCGGCCAGAGTCAGGCAGGTTTCGTAAATCTTCGGCACCGAGCGAAAGAAATTCACCGCTTCATCCACCGTCATCGCCAGCACGTCGGCGATGTTCATCCCTTTGAAATTGATCTCCAGCGTTTCGCGGTTGTAGCGCCGGCCATTGCACGCCTCGCAGGTCACATAGACCGGCGGAAGGAAGTGCATTTCAATCTTGATCAAACCGTCGCCCTGACATTTTTCGCAGCGCCCGCCCTTGACGTTGAAACTGAATCGCCCAGCTTCATAGCCCCGGATTTTCGCGGCGGGCAACTTGGAGAACAAGTCACGAATGTGGTTGAACATGCCGGTGTACGTGGCGGGATTGCTCCGCGGCGTGCGGCCGATGGGCGTCTGGTCAATGACGATCACCTTGTCCAGGTTTTCCAGGCCGTCGATCTGGCGATGCGCGCCGGGCCGCTCCTTCGAGCCATACAGCTTGCGAAACACCGCGCGCCGCAAAATATCATCCACCAGTGTGCTCTTGCCCGAACCGCTCACTCCCGTCACGCACGTCAGCGTGCCGAGCGGAATGCGCGCGTCGATGTTCTGCAAATTGTTTTCGCGCGCGCCGAGGATTTCCAGCCAGCCGCGTTCCGGCGAAGGTTTGACGCGCTTCTTGGGTACGGGAATGGACAGTTCGCCTTTCAAATACATTCCCGTCAGCGATTGCGAGGTCGCCACGATGTCCTCGATCTTCCCGGCGGCCACGAGTTCACCACCGCGCACGCCGGCACCGGGGCCAAGGTCGAGAATGTAATCAGCGCGACGGATGGTTTCCTCGTCGTGCTCCACCACGAGCACGGAGTTGCCGAGGTCGCGCAGTCCTTCGAGTGTTTTCAAGAGCCTCGCATTGTCGCGCTGATGCAGGCCGATGCTCGGCTCGTCAAGGATGTAAAGGACGCCCACCAGACCCGCGCCGATTTGCGTGGCGAGCCGGATGCGCTGGGCTTCACCGCCCGAGAGCGTGCCGCTTTCGCGGTCGAGCGTGAGGTAGCCCAGGCCGACATTTTTCAAGAAGCCAAGCCGCGCGCGGATTTCTTTGATCAATTCACTCGCAATTTTCTTCTGAAACTCCGAAAGCTTCAGCGCCGAAAAGAATTCATCCGCCGCGTCCACGGAGAGCGCGCAGACATCCATGATCGAAAGGCCGGGAACTTTTCGTTTGGAGTTATCAGTAATCAGTAAGTCAGTATTCAGTAAACCAGTATTCGGTCTCCCGCGCTGCGCCTTGGCCTGGGACTGAGCACTGGTCACTGATTCACTGATTACTGATCTGCTTTCCACCCCGCCCAACGTCACGGCCAGAATCTCAGGCTTCAACCGCCGGCTGCCGCAGGCATCGCACGGCTGCGGACTCATGAAACCTTTCAACCGATTCTTTGTGAACTCGCTTTCGCTCTCTTGATAAAGCCGTTCCAAGTTGGGAACGATCCCTTCAAATGGGCGAACCATCTTGCTCACCTTGCCGGCACGCCAAAAATTAAAGTGAATTTCTGTTTCACCGGAACCGCGCAAAAGAACACGCTTGAAATCTTCCGGCAGATTTTTGTACGGCGTCTCCAGGCTTTGCTGATAATGGCCCGCCACACCGCGCAACAGGCTTTTGTAATAGACAATCATCCGTTTGCCGCCGCGCCGCCACGGCAGGATGGCACCTTGTTCGAGCGACTTCTCCGGGTCGGGTGCCACCAAGCCTTCATCGAACACCAGCTTCTGCCCCAGGCCATGACACACCGGGCACGCGCCAAACGGGGCGTTGAAGGAAAAATGTTTCGGCGTCAGCGTATCGAAGCTTTGCCCAGTGGCGGGCGAAAACATGCGGTTGGAGTGCAGCGTCTCCGTCCAGATCGAATCGGAAATGGCCGGCGTTTTCCGCCCTTCGATCGCGGGCGCTTGTTGCAACACCAGAATTCTCCCCTCGCCCCATTTCAGCGCTGTCTCCACGGAGTCACCCAGTCGGACGCGGATCTTGTCGTCGATGACCAAGCGATCCACGACCACGTCAATCGAATGCTTTTGCTTTGGGTCCAGCTTGACGCGCACATTGCTCGCCAGTTCCACGAGTTCACCATCCACGCGGGCGCGGACGAACCCTTCGCGCGCGAGGCGCTCGATCACATCGCGAAATTCGCCCTTCTGTCCCTGCACCACTGGCGCGAGCAACATCACGCGGGTCTTTGTCGGCAACGCAATAATTTTGTCCACGATGTCACTCGTGCTCTGCGACTGAATCGGCTCGCCGCTGGTGGGACAATGCGGCTGCCCGACATGCGCGTAGAGCAAGCGAAGGTAATCATAAATCTCCGTCGTCGTGGCGATGATGGAACGCGGACTGGCCCCCGCGCCGCGCTGTTCAATCGCAATCGTGGGCGACAGCCCTTCAATGTAATCAACCTCCGGCTTCTGCAATTGATCGAGAAACTGCCGCGCGTAGGCCGACAGCGATTCCACGTATTTACGCTGGCCCTCGGCGTAGATCGTGTCGAAGGCGAGCGTGGATTTGCCCGACCCACTCAGGCCGGTGATGACCACGAGTTTGTCGCGCGGGATCGCCAGCGTGAGATTTTTCAAATTATGCTCACGCGCGCCGCCGATCTTAATGAATTCCTTCGCCATGATTCGGAAATTTGGCCAACGAACAATCGGTTAGTTAACGCGAGCCGGACGCCGGAAGCAAAGCGAATGTCGCGACCGCTCAAAAAATACCGTCCACAATTCACCCTCGGTCAATGACAACTCGCCCCCGGATTCGGGCACCTCATCCCAAAGTTATTTCGCTCCGGGAGATTTTGCGCCAAATTACGCACGTGGTTGAAAGAGCCGCTTGAAACGCTTTTGTGAAGGCTGCGGATTTTCTGGGTTTGGCTCTTGCCTTTGAAAATCGGCCATGCGTGTGGCCGTACGATCTTGGTTGTTTCGTCCGCAGCCTTTACTTTTTTAGCAGCCTTCCTACCTTCCTCACCGTCAACCGCACCATGAATCGATTCATCAATCTTGGTTTTCTGATTGCGCTCCTAGCGGTGGCGGGTTGCCAAACCGCTCCGCACACTGCGGCGCGAAAGCGGCACCCCGGCGATTTACGCCAGCCCACCAAATTGCGTGTCGGCGATCCCGCGCCTGATTTCAAATTGAAACGCATGGATGGCGATGAAGTGCGTCTCTCCAGCTTCTGCGGCCAGCGACCGGTATTGCTGGTCTTCGGCAGCTACACTTGACCACCGTTCCGGGACCAGTTTGGCCCCCTCGAAGCGATGTTCGACACCTACAAGGATCGCGCGGAATTCTTCATCGTTTACATCAAGGAAGCGCACCCCAGCAACGGCTGGATCATGCCCGAGAACGTGCAACAGGGCATCGCGATCAAAGACCCCCGAACCTATCGCGAGCGAGCGGCGGTGGCGGCGAAGGCCTGCTCGGTGTTGAAAACCAAACTTCCCTGCCTCATCGACGGCCTGAACAACGCCGTCAACAAAGCCTACTCCGCCTGGCCCGACCGCATTTTCGTTGTGGATACCGCCGGAAAAATCGCCGTACTGGGCGGACAAGGGCCGTTCGGTTTCGAGCCTTCGGTAGTGGAGGCGCGCGTTTGGCTGGAGAATTATTTCCGCGTCGGCTCCCACAACTGACCCGCCGCGCATTGCACGGCGGCCGCGCCCGCCGCCACGCCACAACGCAGCCACTCCTCCGGCGGCGCGCCGCGTTCGATTTGCCCGGCCACGGCTGCCAGCAACGCGTCCCCTGCCCCGACGGTGTTCACCGGCCGCACCGACGGCGTGCGCGCGGCCTTTTCAAATCCCTCGGCGACGTTGACGAGCAACGCTCCTTTCGCGCCGCGCGAAACCAACACCCAGCCACCGGTGGCCCGCGACAATGCCTGCGCTGCGCGACGCACCACCGCGTCCGAGCGCAGCGCGGTTCCCAGCCAGTGCGCGAGTTCAGGCTCGTTGGGTTTCACCAGAAAGGGCCGGGCCTTCACGGCGGCGGCGAGAGCCGCTCCATCGCAGTCGAGCAAAGTCCGGACATTTGCCCGGTGTGCCCGGCGAATGTCTATGCCCGCCTGATTCGCCAGGC
>JBKJSC010000008.1:0-11211 GCA_046593035.1 Limisphaerales bacterium
AGAAACGCCCGGCCCGGCCGCGGTTCCAAATGGCCGATGCGCGCGGCCAGTTCCTGGGCTTCCTCCACTGGAACGCCCAGCGCGCGCGCGATCTCCGGGTAACGCCGCCGGCCCAGGGCATCCATGTGGTCATGGACGATGCGGTATTCCAGCGATTCCTTTTTACCCGCGCGTTCGAGTTGTAAGAGGAGACATTCGCGCAAATCCCGGCACCCCACGCCTGGCGGCTGGAAGGTCTGGATTTCCCGCAACACTTCGACGATCTGTTCCTCCGGGATGCTTGTCGCGAAGGACAGCTCGCTCGTCGTCGCCTTGAGATAGCCATAGTCGTCGATGTTGCCGATGATCATTTCGGCGGTCGGCATCAACTCTGGTTTCAAGTCGGATTCGCGCAACTGCTCCATGAGAAATTCCTGGAGCGAAGTTTCCGCCACCAGCGAATCAAACATGAACTGACGCCGCTCCTCATCTTCGGCGCTGTGGCGGGTTGAGAGATTGGTCTGAGCGAAATGATCACGCCATTCCTGGTCGAGTTGAAGAAGTTGTTCGATTTCGCTGGAAAAATCATCCACCGGATCCGTGCTCGGCTTTTCCGTGGCGGGGTCGAAGGTCACATCCGCTGGCGGCTCGGTCGGATCAGCGGCTTCCGCCGCCTCGTCTTTCGCTCCGTTCGCTTTGTCTTCCTGCTCCGTTTCCGACTCCACGACTTCTTCCAACACCGGATTTTGTGCCAACTCCTGATCGACGAGCGCCTTCAGCTCGAGCGATGGTGCTTGCAGCAACGCCAGCGACTGCTGGAGTTGCGGCGCTAGCACCATCGACTGCGTCATCTTCTGTGACAAATACAAGCCCTGAGCCATTGCTCCGACACTAATCGCGCCGTGATTCCGGCTCAAGGGATAACTCAGCATTACACCGGATATTCCCAAACTTTCTCCTCGCTATCAGGCGTCGATTGCGCCGCACTTTTTTTCTGCGCGGCAAACGAAATTGTTTGCCGCATTTTCCAACGCGTCCTAACGTCAGCGCGTGGCCATTCAGTTCACCATTCTCGGCAGCGGCTCCGGCGGCAACTGCGCCTACTTGGAAACGGACGAGACCCGCCTGTTGATCGACGCGGGTTTCAGCGGAAGACAAATCCGCCAGCGACTCGCGGGCATAAATCGCACTCCGGAAACCTTGGCGGGAATTCTCATCACGCACGAGCACACCGATCACACGCAAGGTCTGGTCGCGCTGGCGGCGAAGCTGCAAATTCCAGTCTATTGCAACCGGCTGACCAAGGATGCGATTGAAGCGCAGCAGCAGATGAAATTCGATTGCCGCATCTTCGCCACGGGCGCGTCGTTTGAAGTCGGTGATGTCACCGTGGACACGTTCAGTGTACCGCACGATGCCCAGGACCCCGTGGGATTTCTGCTCCGTACGGCGGCCGGAAACATCGGCTTTCTGACGGACCTCGGACACGCTACGAAACTGGTGATTGAACGCATCCGGCCCGCAAACATTCTTGTGCTCGAAGCGAATCACGATTTGAAGCTCTTGCAAGAAGACACCCGGCGCCCCTGGAGCCTCAAGCAACGCATCCTCAGCCGGCATGGCCATCTGTCCAACGACGCGGCGGCGGAAGTGGCGGGGCAAATCATCACCGGCGAACTGCGGCAACTATTTCTCGGTCATTTAAGCCGCGACTGCAACCGGCCGGAACTCGCGCACCGCGCGGTCAGCCAACTCCTCCAAAAAGTCGGTGCGCATCACGTCCGTGTGGAATGCGCCGCGCAGGACATCCCCTGCTCTACCGTTGCGTTGACATCGAACACGACAACTCAAAGCATTGGCGAGCTGTTCCCACATACTTTATGAGGTCTTGCTGGATTACTTCTCTGATTCTTCACGCCACGGTTTTGCTTTCCGTTTTGGTTAATGGGCCGCGTGAAATGTGCGCACAGGAAAAACCAGCGGCGGCGGGCGCAACAATTGATTCTGAAACTCCACCGCCACCGCCGGGATTCAAGACTTCCGCCGAAGTCATCGCCGCCATTGCGCTGAAACAAATCAAGCTCATCAGCCCGACGACCAATCTGCCGGAGGGAATCACCGAACAAAAGGGCATCGAATATGGCAAGGGTGGTGACTTGGCGTTGTTGTTGGATCTGTATTTGCCGAAAGCGCACGCAAAGCCGGTGCCGGGGTTGATCTTCATCCACGGCGGCGCATGGAGCGGCGGTTCGCGCGAAATGTATCGCTACTACACGACTCGTTATGCCGCGCGTGGCTACGTGGCGGCGACGATTTCCTACCGGCTGTCCGGGGGTCGCGCCCTTTCCGGCGGCGGTGGAGGATGCGAAGTGCGCCGTGCGCTGGCTTCGCGCTAACGCCGCCAAATACAACGTTGACCCGGACAAGATCGCCGTCATCGGCGGCTCTGCCGGCGGTCATCTGGCCATGATGGTTGGTTACTCTTCCAACGATCCGGGATTGGACGGCAACGGCGGTAATTCCAAAGTCAGCAGCCGCGTTCAAGTTGTGGTTGATTTTTACGGCCCGTATGATTTGACCACGCAGTTTGCGCAAAACGCGGGCGCAGTGAAAAAGTTTCTCGGCAACAAGAGTTATCCGGAGGCCAAAGAATTGTATGAGCGCGCGTCGCCAGCAAAGTATCTGACAGCGCAAGCTCCGCCTACTTTGATCCTGCACGGCACCATCGACGACGTTGTGCCGATCGGGCAATCAGATGCCTTGGCCGAGAAATTGAAGGCGCTAAAAGTTCCGTTCGCTTACGACCGGCTGGAAGGCTGGCCGCACGCGATGGACGCGGCGGAAAGCGTCAACGAGCGCTGCCAGTATTTCATGAACCATTTTTTTGAAAAACACCTGCCGCTGCCGAAGTGAAGCTGAGAACGCTGTGCGGTCGCCTATTTGCCGCCGGCTTCAACCTTCTTCAAATAGTTCACCACTTGTTTCATGTGCGCTTGCGTGGCAGCCGAAGTATCCGCACCGCCACCGGGAGGAGCACTTGCTGAAGTTCCACCGCCAGATGGCGACGGAGAGGCCCCCATTCCTATCGGAGCTTGCCGCGGTCGCTCGGCGTATTGGGCAGGCGTCATTTTGGCGTTATTAAGCGCCCGTACATCGGCCTTGTGAGCGACGAGCACTTCAACGACCGGCATCTGGGCATTCTCAGCCGCGTAATGCAAAGGGGTGTTTCCCTCCTTATCCTTTGCGTTCACATCCAGTTTGCTGTTCAAAAGAAGTTCAACCAGTTCCTTCTGCTTTCCCGAGGCAGCCAGGTGAAGCAGCGTAACCCCGTTCTCATCCGTCATGGTCACATTGGCCCCGTGCTTGATCAGCATTTCCGCGACTTCTGCTCCGTCTCTCGCCTGTAGTGCGATGACCAGCGGGGTCTTGTCGAAGGAGTTTTTGGCTTCCAGATCCGCCTGGTTCGCCAACAGCCATTCCGCCACTTCCTTATTTCCCTTTTGGGCGGCACTGTGCAACAGAGTGTTACCCAAACCATCCTTGCCTTTGACGTCCGGCTTTTGGGCTAGGATTGATTTGATGATGGCCGGTTGATTCAAGCTGATCGCGCGGTAGAGCGGAGTTTGATCCGTGCTATTGCGCACATTCACCGACGCCTTGCTGGCGATGAGAAGGTCCACCATCGCCGCGTTTCCCTTCGCCACGGCATGATGCAACGCGGTGTTGCCCGCCTTGTCCTGCGCGTTGACCACGCGGGAATTTTGGCTTACCAAAGTTTTGACTTTCGCCTCGTCGCCCGCGCGGACCGCATCGTGGAGTTCCTTGGGATCAGGTGGCTGGCAACTGCAAAGCAACGTGGCCAGTGCGCATCCGACCGTGAAGTTTTTGAATATTTTCATAATGTTTAGTGCGAGCAAGGCTCCCGCCGACAGACGTGTCACCAATCAGGCTTCTGACTCGCGTGGCGGGAGTCTCGCTGTTTTTCATCGTCCGGCGAGGAAAAAATTATGGCCGCTTCACGCCAGCAGTTTTTTGATGACGTTCCCCTGCACATCGGTCAACCGGAAATCCCGTCCCTGAAAACGGAACGTGAGCTTCGTGTGCTCCAGGCCCAGCAGGTGCAAGATTGTGGCGTGCAGATCGTGGACATGCGCGCGATCCTCCACGGCGTTGAAGCCAAGTTCGTCCGTCTGGCCAAGCACCTGACCCGCCTTCACTCCACCGCCAGCGAACCACATCGTAAAGGCGTCAATATGGTGGTTGCGGCCGGGAGTCTCCCGGTTCTCGCCCATCGGCGTGCGACCGAACTCTCCGCCCCAGATGACGAGCGTGTCTTTGAGCAGGCCGCGCGATTTCAAGTCCTTGACCAACGCGGCGCAGCCTTGGTCAACGTCTTTGCAGACCTTATCGAAATCCGTGCTGAGATTTTCGCCGGGGCCGCCGTGACTGTCCCAGTTCGTGTGGTAGAGCTGTACGAAACGCGTTCCGCGCTCGACGAGCCGACGCGCAAGCAAGCAGTTTCGCGCGAAGCTCGGCTGGTCTTTCTCCACACCGTACAGTTTCAGTGTTTCGGGACTTTCGCCGCTCAAGTCGATCAACTCCGGCGCGCTGCTCTGCATCCGGTACGCCATTTCATAAGCGGAAATGCGCGTGTTGATTTCCGCGTCGCCGGTTTCAACCGCGCGCTTCAAATTCAAATCGCGAATGGCATCAAGCGTCTGACGTTGCTTGCTTGCGCTGATGCCCGGGGGGCTGGTCAAATTCAAGATCGGCTCACCCTTGCCGCGCAGCGGGACGCCCTGATAAGTCGTCGGCAGGAAACCGCTCCCCCAGTTCACCGCGCCGCCACGCGGACCGCGCGGGCCGCTCTGCAACACCACAAAGCCGGGCAGGTCGCTCGCTTCACTGCCGATGCCGTAAGTAGTCCAGGCTCCGATGCTCGGACGGCCGAACTGGCCGCTGCCGGTGTTCATAAACAGTTTTGCTGGCGCGTGGTTGAACAGGTCCGTGCAGCACGATTTCACGAAGGCGACGTCGTCCACAACCCCGCGGAAGTGCGGAAACATTTCGCTCACCCACGCGCCGCTCTGGCCGTGTTGCGCGAACTTGCGTCGTGTGCCGAGCAGATTGTTTCCGTGACTGCTGCCCATGAACGCGAAGCGTTTGCCCTCCGTGAACGACGTTGGAATAGGTTTGCCATTCAGCTCAATGAGCTTGGGTTTGTAGTCGAACAACTCGAGCTGGCTCGGCGCACCCGCCATGAACAAATAGATTACATTCTTTGCCTTCGCGGGGAAATGTCCCGGTTTCGGGGCGAGCGGATTGGCAAGCTTTGGCTGTTCGCCGAGCAAATTGCCCTCGTTCATCAGCGACGCGAGCGCCACACCACCAAGACCCATTCCGCAACGGCTGAAGAAGTGGCGACGCGTTACTTTCAGCAACGGATCAGAGGGAGAAAAACTCTTCATGCTTCATTCTCGTGTTATCGTCTCATCCAAATTTAATAGCACTCGCGCCACCGTCGTCCACGCGGCAAGTTGTTTCTGTTCGCCTGGCTCGGCGGCGATTTGCTGGGCGAGCAGTTCGGTGAGCCGTTGCTTCTCCGTCGCATTCGGCACACGCGACAAACAGGTACGAAACGCATACTCAATTCTTTCGGCATCGCTCTTCAATCTTTCATGGAGGACTCTGGCAGCCAGCGATTGAGCGAACTCGTAAAAACCCGCGTCGTTTAACAGCGTGAGCGCCTGGAGCGGCGTGTTGCTGCGAATGCGCCGCGTGCAGGTGCTGAACGCGTCGGGTGCGTCAAAGACGTTCAAGGCCGGAGGTGGCGTGGCGCGAAAGAAAAAGGTGTAGAGCCCACGCCGGTAGCGATCCTCCCCCGCGCTAACCTTCCACTCACGCTTTACCTGGCCAAGCGACATGACGCCGTCCGGTATCGGTGGAAAAACACTGGGGCCACCGATCTTCGGACTGAGCAAACCGCTGACTGACAGCGAAACATCCCGCACGACTTCCGCGTCCAACCGCAGCCGGTTCTGGCGTGCGAGCAACTTGTTGTTTGGATCCACGACCCGTAACTCCGGCCGGGCGCGGGATGATTGCCGGTAAGTCGCCGAGGTGACGATGAGGCGGTGGAGGTGCTTCAGGCTCCACGGGTATGAGTTCTGGCGTCTGGCGTCTGGTGTCTGGGTAGAGCCATCGGAAGCCGTCGGCGCAGCGCCAGTCAACCCGGATCCCAGACGCGAGCCCCCATCCGCTCCCGGCTTTTGGAACTCCACCGCCAGCCAGTCGAGCAACTGAGGATGCGTGGGCACGGCCCCTTGCGTGCCGAAATCATTTTCCGTTTCCACGACGCCTTTGCCAAAATATTGCTGCCAGACGCGGTTCACGGCCACTCGCGCCGTCAGCGGGTTCTGTGAATCCACGACCCACTTCGCAAAGTCGAGGCGGTTGGTGGTTTCACCCTTCGCCAAGGGATGCAAAACTGCTGGCACACCGGGCGAAACCGGCCCCCCGTCGCGCGTGAAGTCACCTTTGATGAAAAGATACGTCCGGCGTGGCTTGGCCATTTCGTGCATGACCAGCGTGGTCAACACCGTCGGCTTGGCGTCGCGTAGTTTCTTTATGGCTGTTTGGTGCGTCTTGTTTTCGGGGGCGAATTCGACGTATGCGGCCAGGACGGTTTGTCGTTTCTCCTCGCTCCGTTCCGGAAATTGCACATCAAACGCCTCGCGAACCGCCTGCGATAACGCCTGGCGCTGCGCGGGAGTCAGACTGCGCTCCCAAGCCACCATGCGCTCGTAGAGCGTCGCGTCCTTGGCCGGCAGACTGGCGAGGTAGGCCGTCACTTTGGCTTCGGTATCTTTTGCGCGCGCCACTTCTTCGGGCGAAGCCAGCGGCAGATCGGGTTCCTCGGCGTTGTTGAGAAAAGCGAAGAGTCCGTAAAATTCCTTTTGCGTGAGCGGGTCGAACTTGTGGTCGTGACACTGCGCGCAACCCACCGTCAGGCCGAGAAAGGCCGTGCCCGTGGTGTTCACGCGATCAATGATCGACTCGATGCGGAACTGTTCCTTGTCGATGCCGCCCTCCTGGTTGAGCTGCGTGTTGCGATGAAATCCGGTGGCAATCTTTTGCTCCCGCGTCGCCCCCGGCAGCATGTCGCCGGCAAGCTGCTCAATGGCGAACTGATCGAAGGGCAGATCGTGGTTGAGCGCGTCGATCACCCAATCCCGGTATTTCCAGATCGAACGCGGCGCATCGATGCTATAGCCGTTGGAATCCGCGTAGCGCGCCAAATCCAGCCAGTGTCGGCCCCAGCGTTCGCCGTAGTGGGGCGACGCGAGCAACCGCTCGACCAACCGCGAATAAGCCTCCGGGGTCTTGTCATTCAAAAACGCTTCGACTTCCTGAATCGTCGGTGGCAGTCCAATCAAGTCTAGGCTCAACCGGCGAATCAACGTGACCTGATCCGCTTCCGCCGCGGGTTTGATTTTTTCCTGTTCGAGACGCGCCAGAATAAAGCGGTCAATCGGATTACGCACCCAATCCTTCTGTTTCACCTTCGGCTCTACCGGGCGCTCTGGCGGGTTGAAAGCCCAGTGCTTCTTCGCAATTCCCGGCACTTCGTGCTTCGGCGCTTTGCCACCTTGATCGATCCATTTCGTCAGCAGCGTGACTTGTGCTTCCGTGAGCGGCGGCTTTTTGTACGGCATTCGCGAAATGTCCGCGTGCGTTCCGCGCACTGCCTGTATCAAGAGACTCTCCGCGCTCCGGCGGGGCTTGAACGCTGACCCCGTGTCGCCGCCTTTCAATGCCAGCGCCGCCGTGTCGAGTCGCAGACCACCCTTCTGCTGCGCTGCGCCGTGGCATTGGGAACAAGCCTCGGTTAGTAACGGCTTCACGTCGCGCACGTAGTCCACCGATGCCGCGCCCACGGTGGCGGCCAACGGAAACAGCCAACTAAAAAAAAGGATTCGCGTCGCGTGCATGAATGGTGCTGGCAGGATACTTAACATCTCTGTTCCACGCCTTCAAAAGGATTTTTGTCCAATGGCCTTGCGCCGTGCAGTTTTACAGCGCTGTGTTGGCGAACGCCGGCCCATGAATTATTCATGGTTGTTGTCGTCTCTTTGTGGTTAAATTCATTGCGAAACCCGGCGCTTCAAACGAATCGCTCGAATGGCGCGACGGGATGAAGAAGTAACCAAATGTAACCGTGCCATTGCTGACCCATCATTTCACCGCCAGGCTTCTTCTGCTCGGATGCCTGGCCGCTGGCCCGTTACGAGCTGCTGAAACTCAGACCAACCTTCTCAGCGACGCGGCGAAGTCCGATTTCTTTGAGAAGAGAATCCGGCCCTTGCTCGTCGAACGCTGCTACGAATGCCACAGCGCCGAAGCGAAGAAGGTCAAGGGTGGCTTGCGGCTCAACACGCGCGAGGATTTGCTCAAAGGCGGCGATACCGGCCCTGCCATCGTGCCGGGCGACCCAGACAAGAGTCGGCTGATCGAAGCGGTTCGCTACAAGAACCAAGACCTTCAGATGCCGCCGAAAAGTCCACTTAGTCCGGAACAGGTGAGCGACCTCGAACAGTGGGTGAAAATGGGAGCACCCGATCCGCGCTCGAAAGCAGCGGTGCCAACCGGCAGCAAGCGCGTCATCAATCTCGATGAAGGCCGCAAGTTCTGGGCGTTCCGGCCCATCGCCAATCCATCGGTGCCGAAGGTTCAAAGTTCAAAGCTCAAAGTTCAAAGTCCGGTGGACAATTTCATCTTCGCCAAGCTCGAAGAAAAAAAGCTGAAACCCGCTCCCCCGGCGGACAAGCGCACGCTCCTCCGCCGGGCCACCTTCGATCTCACCGGACTGCCGCCGACGCCAGCGGAGATCGACGCCTTCATTGTGGACAAGTCGCCGGAGGCCTTTGCCACCGTCGTGAACCGCTTGTTGTCCTCGCCGCAATACGGCGAACGTTGGGGTCGACACTGGCTCGACGTGGCCCGTTACGCCGACTCCAACGGACTCGATGAAAATGTCGCCTTCGGCAACGCGTGGCGTTACCGGGACTACGTGGTGAACGCCTTCAACCACGACAAGCCTTACAATCAATTTATCGTCGAACAACTCGCCGGTGATCTGCTGCCCGCAGCGGAAACCCTGTCGGTAAAACACGAACGGCTCACGGCGCTGGGTTTTCTTTGCATTGGACCGAAGGTGCTTGCCGAACCGGACAAGGTGAAACTGGAGATGGATTTGATAGACGAGCAAATCGAGACGATGGGCCGCGCTTTCATGGGCGTCACGCTGGGTTGCGCGCGCTGTCACGACCACAAGTTTGATCCCGTGCCGACAGAGGATTACTATTCGCTGGCCGCGATTTTAAAGAGCACCCGCACGATGGATGACCTCAAGACGATTGCCAAATGGCACGAGCCGGAAGTCGCTTTGCCGGAGGATTTCAAGGCTAAAGAAACTTATGCACAGATCGTCAGCGCGCAGAAGCTGGCCATAACAAACTTCATTGCTCAGGCAAATCAAGCGCTGCTTTCGGCCAGCAAATCAAATTCGTTACCGAATAATCCGGAGAGCCTTTATCCAACCAACGCCGTCGCCGAACTAAAGCAATTGCGCGACACGCTGGCCAAGTTGGAAAAGGACGCGCCGGAACTGCCGAGCACGATGGGTGTGATGGAGGGGACGAATGTTATGAAAACTTTCCCGGTGCATATTCGAGGCAGTCACCTCACGCTTGGCAAAGAAGTGGCCCGGGGAGTGCCGCAAGTGATGACCATTTCCACGCAGCCGCAGTTCGACGACACACACAGCGGCCGGCTCGAACTAGCACGCTGGCTTGCGAGTGCCGAACACCCGCTCACGGCGCGCGTGATGGTAAACCGAATCTGGTGCTGGCACTTCGGACAGGGACTCGTCGCGAGCACGGACAATTTTGGCTCGCTCGGAGAACGGCCGTCGCACCCGGAGTTGCTTGACTGGCTCGCGCGCCGGTTCATCGCCGACGGCTGGAGTCTGAAGGCGATGCACCGCGTCATCATGCTGTCGAGCACGTATCAGATGGCGAGTCAGGGCACGGGTGGAACCGCACTCTCGCAGGCTGATTCCGAGAACCGATTGCTCTCTCACTTTCCGCTCCGCCGACTGGAAGCTGAGGAAATTCGCGATGCGCTCCACTTCGTCGCCGGCACTCTGGATCTCAAGATGGGCGGCAAAACCATTCCGCTCAAGAATCGCGAGTTCGTCTTCGACCACACCTCGAAGGATGCCACGCGCTACGACAGCCCGCGCCGCGCGCTTTATCTGCCCATCATCCGCAATCATCTGTACGACCTGTTCGAGCAGTTTGATTACCCTGACCCCGCCGTGCCCACGGGCAGCCGCAATGCCACGGTCGTCGCCCCACAGGCATTGCTGATGATGAATAGTGAACTTGTCGAACAAGCGGCTGCAAAACTCGCATCGCAATTGCTCGCGCGAACCGAGTTGTCCGACGCCAAGCGCGTGGAGATGGCCTATGTCAAATCCTATGGCCGTCCGCCAACCGCGCGCGAACTCACGCGGGCGCAGAACTTCCTCGGCCAATTCCCGCGCACGATTTCGGCGCAAGAACCCGACGCGCAAGTCGGCCGGGCGCAAGCGTGGGCAGTTTTGTGCCAGACAATTCTGGCAGCAAACGAGTTTATCTATTTGAACTAATGAACGTGCCGCGAAACATTGCCCTGCCCATCGTGCTCACTATGTGTACGTTGACGGGGATTACAGCTTTGTTTTCCTTTTTGATATCCACCAGTGAGATCGATAAATTGAAGTACATAAGTGAAATGAACAAGGACGACCTGCCAAGTGCTACAGAGTTCTACAGCCATATTTACGGCCTCGCGTTCGTACTGCCTGCCCTCAGTTGGCCAGTGGGATTTGTTTTGCTTCGCCAGCCTGATTGCGAGCTTGCGCCTCTGACGCGGTTCGTTTGTCTGTGCTTCTTGGCAACTGTCCTTTGGTCGCTCTACTCCTATCTTGCCGTTTATGTCGGCAACCTAAGGCTCAATGAATTACTCTAGCAAGGCTTCATGGATTCACGACATCAACAAGTAAGCCCACTCACATCGGCGGCGGCGAGGTTGACGCGCCGTGAAATGCTCCAACGCTCCGCGGCGGGTTTTGGCTGGCTCGCGGCGTCCGCGTTGCTCACGAATCAGGCACTCGCCGCCAAGCCCACC
>JBKJSC010000126.1:0-22170 GCA_046593035.1 Limisphaerales bacterium
TCATGACCGACGCCGACGTGGACGGCTCGCACATCCGCACGTTGCTGCTCACGTTTTTCTACCGGCAGATGACGCAGCTCGTGAAGCAGGGCTTTGTTTATATCGCCCAACCGCCGCTCTACCAACTCACCCGCAAGAAACGAGTCGAGTACGTTGATGACGACGCGCAGATGGACCAGATTCTCATCCGGCTTGGCACCGAAGACGTGAGATTGAGGGATTTGGCGACGGACAAGATTCTTTCCGAAAAGCAGCTCGCGGAGATTTTGGAACTGCTCGCGTTGCTCGACAAATACGTGAACGGCCTGCGCCGTCATGGTGGTGACTTTGGCGATTACGTGGAGCAGCGCCATCCCAAGACGCACGAGCTGGCGCGCCATCTGGTCAAGGTGCGCGACGGCAACGAAGAAAGTGTCCATTACTTCCACACGGAAGAAGATCTGGCCAACTTCGGTACGGCCAATCCGGATTTGAAATTGTTCGGCGACGAATCCGACACCACCACCATAGAAAAATCCAAGACCGGCAACACTCGCCGTGCCCGCCATGTGGAATTGCACGAGAGCAAGGCCATCGCGGAGTTGCTGGCCCGGCTGGACAAAAAAGGTTTGAACGTCGAGCACTACTCGGCGCAGGACAAACCGCTCTTCGAGTTGATCGAAGGCGAAGGCGAGCGGGCCACGGTGAAGCCGCTGTTTTCCATCGCGGACATTCTCGCCGGCGTGAAAGAAGCCGGCAAGCGCGGCATCCAGATCAAACGTTTCAAGGGTCTGGGCGAAATGAACGCGAAGGAATTGTTTGAAACGACGATGAACCCGGAGAAACGCAAATTGCTCCGCATCGACCTGACGGATGCCGTCGAGGCGGAGGAGATGTTCACCAAACTGATGGGGGACGAAGTGGAGCCGCGCCGACAGTTCATCGAAGACAACGCGCTCAACGTGCGCAATCTGGATGTCTAGCAGATTGCCGAACCTTATTGTTCCGCGTCCATCGTCCGAACCACGTTTGTGATTATTTGAATTCAGTCTGAATCCTATGTCCGATCCCAAAGACCCGAACGAGTTGCCGGTTTCCAGCACACCGCTCTTCGCCGCCAACGAAAAGGTGGAGAAGATCAATGTCGCCGACGAGATCAAGAATTCGTTCCTCGACTATTCGATGTCCGTCATCATTTCGCGGGCTTTGCCGGACGCGCGCGACGGGCTCAAACCCTCGCAGCGCCGCATCCTGTTTGCGATGCATGATCTCTCGCTCTTTCCCAATCGGCAGCACCGCAAATGCGCCAAGATTTGCGGCGACACCAGCGGTAATTATCATCCGCACGGCGAAGCGGTGATTTACCCGACCCTCGTTCACATGGCGCAGCCGTGGGCGATGCGGGAACGGCTGGTGGACGGGCAGGGGAACTTTGGCTCCGTCGAGGGTGATCCGCCCGCCGCCATGCGTTACACCGAGGCGCGCATGACCCATCTGGGTGCCGCGCTGATGGTGGACATGGAAAAGGACACCGTCGATTTCGTTCCGAACTACGATGAGACGCGCACCGAGCCGAAAGTGTTTCCCGCGGCGTTCCCGAATCTCCTCGTCAACGGCGGCACCGGCATTGCCGTCGGCATGGCCACGAACATCGCCCCTCACAACCTCGGTGAGATCGTCGATGGTGTTTGCGCGCAGATCGACAATCCCGAGGTCACGATCGCTCAATTGATGAAGCACGTGAAAGGGCCGGACTTTCCCACGGGTTGCATGGTCTGCGGCGTGGATCCCATCAAGCAATACTTCAATACCGGTCGCGGCAGTCTGAAAGTGCGCGGCAAGGCCGGGATCGAGCAGCTCAAAGGCGGGCGCGAGCAAATCGTCATCACCGAAATTCCCTACAATGTAAATCGCGCCACGCTGGTCGAGCGCATCGCCGAGCTGGTTAATGAGAAGACCATCACCGACATCACCGCGATCCGCGATGAGTCGGACGAAAACACGCGCGTGGTCATCGAACTGAAACGCGACGCGATTCCCAAGGTGGTCATCAACAACCTCTACAAGTTCACCGCCCTAGAGAGCAGCTTCAGCGTGAACATGCTCGCCATTGACCACGGCAAGCCGAAAATTCTCAATCTCAAGGAACTCATCCAGTGTTACATTGAGCACCGGCGGGAAGTGGTTCTCCGTCGCACGCGCTATGAATTGCGCAAGGCCGAGGAACGCGCCGAACTGCTCGAAGGCTATCTGATCGCGCTCGCCAACCTGGACGAGTTCATCCACATCATCCGCAGTTCCTCGAACAAGGACGAAGCTCGAATCAAGCTGCTCGCCTTTGATTTCACCCGGGCGCAGGTGGAGAAGTTCGGCATCCTGATCCGCAGCGAGGTGCGGCTAACCAGCGGTCGCTACGCTCTGAGCGAACAGCAGGTGAACGCGATCCTCGAATTGCGCCTCTACCAGTTGACCGGGCTGGAAATCGACAAAGTGGACGCGGAATACAAGGCGCTCCTCGAAATTATCAAGGACCTGCTCGACATCTTGGCCCGAGAATCGCGCGTGATGACCATCATCAAAGAGGAGTTGCGCGCAATCAAAGAAAAGTACGCCAATCCCCGCCTGACCGACCTCGTTCCCGACGAGGGCGAGATGGCCATCGAAGACTTGATCGCCAACGAAGGCGTCATCATCACCATCACGCACAGCGGCCTTATCAAGCGCACCAATGTTTCGAGCTACCGCGCCCAACGCCGTGGCGGCAAAGGTGTCATCGGCATGACGACGCGTGAAGGCTCGGCGAGCGAAGGCGACACCGCCGACTTCATCGAGCATCTGTTCACGGCCAGCACGCACGACTACCTGATGTTTTTCACGAACACGGGCCGGGCGTACGTCGAGCGGGTGCATGAGATTCCCGACATGGGCCGCGCCGCCAAAGGCCGGAGCATTGCCAATCTGCTGGAATTGAAATCCGAGGAAAAAATCGCCGCGCTCATCCGCGTCGTCGCCCAATACGGCGGCAACAAGGAAGACATCACTTGGCAACAACCCGGCTTTCTTTTCTTCGCCACTCGGCTTGGCATCGTCAAGAAAACTGCGCTCGCAGACTTCGCCAATATTCGCAAGGGTGGCATCATTGCCATCACTGTCGAACCGGGCGATACCCTCATCGACGTTAAACTCACCACCGGCCACAACGAGGTCGTGCTCATCAGCAAGGACGGACAGAGCATCCGCTTTTCTGAAGAAGACGCCCGCGCCCAAGGCCGTCAGACCATCGGCGTCTATGGCATGGATTTGGCGAAAGGCGACGCAGTCGTTGCCCTCGCCGTGGTTGTGCCGGACGCCACCTTGCTTGTCGCCGGTGAAAATGGCATCGGCAAGCGTACTGACTTTGGTGAATACCGCGTCCAATCCCGCGGGGGCAAAGGCATCATCACCATGAAAACCGGCGACAAAACCGGTGCCGTGGTCGGCGCGCTCACGGTGAAAGACAGCGATGAAATCATGCTCATCACCGTTGGCGGGCAGATGGTGCGCACGCCCGTGAAGGACATCCGCGAAGCGGGCCGCAACACGATGGGCGTCAAACTGGTCAACCTCGACCTCAACGACAAGCTGCAAGGCATCGCACCGGTCATCACCGAGCAGGACGAAGAGAGTGACACGCCCAATTTGCCGGTTTGATTTAACTGTGATCCTTCGCACACCGCTCTTGACGGCACAATTACTTTGGCAAACCAAGCGTGCGCTGCTAGTTTGGCGGCATGTCGAGAACTAGTGATTCACCGGCGGCGCGCGCGGAACGCGATGCCAAGGCCAAAGCTCCGTTGCACGACAAACAGAGCGAACGCGATCACCGCGAACTGCGGATCGACAAGGTCGGTGTGCGCGGCCTGCGTTTTCCCATTCAGATTCGCGACAAGGCGCACGCGCTCCAAAACACCGTCGCGATGATCGGCATGTACGTGGACTTGCCCAAGGAATTCAAGGGAACGCACATGAGCCGCTTCATCGAAGTGCTCAACGCCCACGGCAGCATGGTGCATGTGGAGAACATCACCGACATTCTGTACGCAATGCAGCAAAAGCTGAAATCCGACACGGCGCATTTGGAAATGGAGTTTCCGTTCTTTCTCACGAAGACCGCGCCGGTTTCCGGCATGGAAAGCGTGATGGATTACACGGCGCGCTTCGACGCGACCGCTTGCGGCAAGGAAATTGATTTCGTACTCACCGTGATCGCCGGCGTCACCACGTTGTGTCCCTGTTCCAAAGCTATCAGCAAATATGGCGCGCACAACCAGCGCGGCAACGTGACCGTGCAAATCCGTTCGCGCAAGGCGATCTGGATCGAGGACTTGATCGCCATCGTGGAAAGCTCGGCCAGCAGCGAGCTGTATTCGTTGTTGAAGCGTCAGGATGAAAAGGTGGTGACGGAACGCGCGTACGAAAACCCGGTCTTCGTCGAAGACCTCGTACGCAACGTGGCGCTCAAATTGAACGCCCATCCAGACGTGACGTGGTACAAGGTGGAGGCCGAGAACTACGAAAGCATCCACAACCACAACGCTTACGCCTGCATCGAGAAGGGGTAGTTTTCATTGGTAAGGCCAGTGACGAGGATGGAGGAATGCGTGGCAATCAGCCCGCAACCTGCGGCACCAAAAATCCTTGAACATTTTTGTGGCGTATTTGTTTTCGTTTGTTACATTCGCGCACTCTCGCTGGGTTTCACGAGTAGCGATCGCCGCGGGCGACGGGAATTCCAGCGGGTTAAAAGCCAGTTTATTGCGTTGTGACAAAGAAGAAGACTACGGGAAAAAAGCCGCCTGCCGCCGCACCGACGCGAAGCAAGGCGCTGGGTTCGGCCACCGCCGCCGCCATTCTAGGGACGGCTATGACTTCAAAGTACAAGCCCAATGGCGATGCGAAGGTGAAGTCGGAATGGGTAAAATATTATCGGACACTGTTGGATTTACGGGAGCGCTTGCTGCACCAGATGAGCGGCCTGGCCAAGGAGTCGGCGGAGGAGATGTCCAGCTACAGCCTGCACATGGCCGATTCCGGCACGGACAATTTCGACCGTGATTTTGCGCTCAGCCTGCTTTCGTCCGATCAGGACGCGATTTACGAAATTGAAGAGGCGCTCAAGCGCATCGAGAGAAAAACCTTCGGAGTTTGCGAATTGACCAACAAGTCGATCCCCAAAGCCCGATTGGAGGCGATCCCTTGGACGCGCTTCACGGTGGAGGCCCAGGCGCAGTTGGAACGCGAGGGTGCCTTGCGCCAGAAGCGGCTCGGCGCGCTCGGCTCCGTGGACAGCACGGGAGCGGCGGAAGTCGAAGAGGACGACGAAGAAGAAAAACCGACCAAGGAAAAGGAATAATTTATGGCCAGAGAAACCGTCACCATCGAATGCACGGAAGCGCGCAAGGAGGGCAAGTCTCCTTCCCGCTATGTCACCTCCCGTAACAAGAAGCTCAAGACCGAAAAGATTGAATTGAAAAAGTTCAATCCGTTCTTGCGCCGGCACACGTTGCATCGCGAAATCAAATAATTATTATGCCCCGTAAAACTCACAACGACCGGTCCGAAGGCGGCCGCAGCAAAGGCAAAGGCTCCACGGCCGAGAAACGCACGCCGCGTCCCAAGCCGAAGATCGACTTCACTGTGGACGCGCTTGATTTCAAGAACGTCAATTTACTCAAGACCTTTGTCACGGACAACGGGCGCATCCTGCCCCGGAAATACACCGGCCTGCCGGCCCACTATCAACGGCGCTTGAACCGCTCGATCAAGCTTGCCCGGCAGATGCTCTTGATGAAATAGGCTTCCCGACCACCGCCCGCCGATTGGCGGGCGGTTTTCGCTGCCGACATATTGCAAATGATTTGCAATTCCGCCTGATCCTGCCGCGCTTATGGACTACTTCATTCTGCTCTCCTCCATAATCGCCGGGGCGCTGACGGTGATCCGGTTCCGTCTCGAGGAGCGGAGCTACGTGAAGTTGTTCAATGCCTTCACGGGCGCGTATCTCCTCGCCATCACGTTTCTGCACCTGTTGCCTGAACTCTACGAACACGGCGCTGCTGAGGGGCAGTCAAGCCATTACTTCATTGGCGCGTTAATTCTGGTGGGCTTTTTCGTCCAAATTATTCTCGACTCGTTCTCGATGGGGGTCGAACACGGGCATTCGCTGCAAGTTCATAACGGACACGACCACGATGGTCACGACGATCACCATGGTCATTCCCATGGCTCCGGGGAACACCACCACCATCACGGGGCGGCGCACACAGACGCTCGTGCAATACTTCCCATCGGCGTGCTAATGGGCTTATGCTTGCACGCGTTTGTCGAGGCGATGGCTTTGGGCGATCCCGCCACGCATCACGATCCCGCGTCGCGACAGATGCTGTTATGGAGCATCGTGCTGCACAACTACCCGGTCTCGATTGTGCTTCTCGTCATGCTGCTGCGCGCGGGCTTGAGCCGCGGCAAGGCGCTCGGCTACCTCGGCCTGTTCGCCGCGATGGCACCGATCGGGATGGCGTTGAGTAGCTTCACCGATCTGTCGCATCACACGCGCGAACTTACCGCCATCGTCATCGGCATTTTCATGCACATCTCGACGACGATTCTCTTTGAGAGCAGTGACGGGCACCGGTTCAACCTGGCGAAAGTTGTCGCCATCGTGTGCGGAGTGGGGCTGGGCACGCTGACGGTGATGTTTCACTGAATCGCACCATGAAACTCGCCTGCTCCCATCGCCACACGTCCGAGCCGCTCAACGAACTCACCGACCGGTTGCGCGAGCACGCCTGCAAGATCACCGGCCCGCGCCAGGCAATCCTTGAAGTCATGCGCCGGCACCCGCATCCGCTGACCAACAAGGACATCTTTACCGCGTTGCCCAAGGGCGATTGTGACCTGGCCACCATCTACCGCTCCATGCACCTGCTCGAAGGCATGGGCATGGTGAAACGGTTTGACTTCGGCGATGGCGTCGCCCGTTTTGAATTGGTCGGGCGGGGGGAAGACGGGCACCATCATCATCTCATCTGCACTCGTTGCGGTGAAGTGGTGGAAATCGAAGAATGCTTTCCGCACACGCTCGAAGAAGCCATCGCCGTCCGCAATGGCTTCAAATCGGTCAGCCACAAGCTGGAGTTCTTCGGTATTTGCCCGCAATGTCAGGCCGCTCCGGAGGCCTGACTCGCTATCGGCTTTTCGCAACTGGTTTCCGCGAACGTGGCCAACGGATTCGTTCCGGCCGCGCGTAAACATTCATCGTGTGCTCGCGCAAAAAACCGACGAGCGTCTGCCGGCTCTCCCGCGCAAATTCCACCGCCAGGTTCGTCGGGGCGGACACGGCGGCCACGATAGCGATTCGCGCCGCCAACGCCTTCTGCATGATTTCAAACGAGGCGCGTCCGCTGACAAGCAGGATGTGTTGGTCGAACGGCAGCCGGCCTTTGAGCAAACCGTAGCCGAGCACCTTGTCCACCGCGTTGTGTCGCCCCACGTCCTCGCGCAGCACAATCAATTTTCCCTTGGCATCAAACACGGCGGCGGCGTGCAAGCCACCCGTGCGTTCAAAAGTTTCCTGCTGTCGCCGCATCTGCGCGGGTAGCGACCGGATTGTTTCGGCGGCCACACGTAATTTGCCGCGCACGGGCGGGAAGTGCTGGTGGACGGCGTCAATCGTGGCTTTGCCGCACAGTCCGCAACTCGACGAAGCGAAGACATGTCGCGTGAGTTGGGCGAAGTTGACGGTCACTTTGGGTGAAAGAAAAACGTTGAGCACGTTCTGGCTCTGATTGCGCGGATACGGCTTGATCGCGAGCACGTCCGCACGGCGCAGGATCAAACCCTCCGTCAGCAGGAAGCCTGCGGCCAGCTCGTCGTCGTGGCCGGGCGTGCGCATCGTCACGCTCACGGGCCGCGTGTCCACCTGGATTTCCAGTGGTTCCTCGACCGCCAGCGCATCGGCGCACTCTTCCGGCGGCGCGCCGACTGAGTGGCGCACCATCCGGGCGAGGACATGCTCAAGCGAGGCTTTCATAAACGTTCACCGCCACGAGAGTAATACCAATTCCCAAAGCCAATCGGTGCGTGGCGGAAACACCCCTCTCCCGTCCTTCGGCCACCCTCTCCCCTCATCGGCTGAGGGGAGAGGGCAGGGAGAGGGGTGTCTGTCGTCCAGCCATGCACCGATCTTCATTGTGAAAGGGTATAATACGGAGCAGGCACAAGTCAGCAAAACTATGTCTGTGCTTGAGCTTTTTCCGTGACGCGGCAGAATGCGAGCCGCTCATCAAGCAACCCAACAATCGCAAACTTGATACCATGAAAAAATATCTCACGGAATTCATCGGCACGTTTTTCCTCGTCCTGACCATCGGCTGCTCTGTCATCGGCGGCGCGGCCATGGCGCCGTTTGCCATCGGCGCGGCGTTAATGGTGATGATCTTTGCCGGTGGCCACGTCTCTGGCGCGCACTACAATCCCGCCGTCACGCTCGCCGTCTGGATTCGCGGCAAGTGCGCCACGAAAGACGTCGTGCCTTACGTCGTCGCGCAGGTTGGTGGCGCTCTCATTGCGGCGCTCGCCGTGGGATTTCTCGTCGGCGCTCCGGCCAAGGCGGCTGGCGCGCTCAATGTCGGCAAGTCGTTGCTGGCCGAATTCCTCTTCACCTTTGCGCTCGCCTACGTCGTGCTGAACGTCGCCACGGCGAAGGGCACGTCGGGAAATTCTTTCTACGGCCTTGCTATCGGCATGACGGTGATGACCGGCGCGTTCGCAGTCGGCGGCATCTCCGGCGGCGCGTTCAACCCCGCAGTCGCGGTCGGCGCGAGCCTGATGGGACTGATTCAGTCGTCGGATGTGCGGATTCATCTCTCCGGTGATTTCGCCGGTGGCGCTACTGCGGCGATGGTCTTCAAGTTTATCAATCCCGACGACAAGTGAACGGCGTCGCAGCCATGACCGATCAGGAGATTCTCGCGCGCTGGCGCGATGAACCCGCGCCATTGCTTGCGGTTCTCCACGCGTTCCACGATCGTGATGGCTACCTCGCCGAGCAATCGGTTCGCGCCGTGGCGGAGGGCCTGAGAATTCCTATCGCCGACCTCTTCGGCACGGTCACGTTCTATCATCACTTCTCGCAAACGCCGGGCGGCCTCGCCAAACCGCGCGTCTGCACGGGCAACGTCTGCTGCCTGCGTGGCGGCAAGGAACTGCTCGCATCACTCGCATCACAAGGCGCGACCGCGATGCCCTGTGCGGGCCGCTGCGATGAACCCGTCCCAGTGCTGCGCGGACTCGAGCAACTCGTTGGCACCTCGCCGCAGAACTTGATTGCGAAGCCCACGCCGTTGCCCGCACCGAATCCCGGCGGTACAGAGGAATGCATCTTCGCCCACATCCGCGAGCCGGGCCGCGCGACGCTTGATGGCTGCCGGCGCACCGGCGGTTACGAGGCGTTGACCAAAGCCGTGCGCGAGATGACGCCCGCGCAACTGCTCGCCGTCGTGACCGAGAGCAAGCTCGCCGGACGCGGCGGCGCGGGCTTCCCGACCGGCGTGAAGTGGAAGGCAGTCGCCGACGCACCCGGCCAGCCCAAGAGCATCGTCTGCAATGCCGACGAGGGAGAGCCGGGCTGCTTCAAGGACCGCGCAATCATGGACTACGACCCGCACGCTGTGCTTGAGGGCATGGCGCTCGCGGGTTTCGCGACCGGCGCGCCGCGCGGCTTCATCTACCTGCGCTACGAGTATCCCGAGACGTTTCGCATCTTGGAGCGCGCGATTGCCGAAGCGGAAAATGCTTGTTTACTCGGCGGAAAAATTCTCGGCAGCGAATTCACTTTCAAGATTCACCTGCGACGCGGCGCGGGCGCTTACATCTGCGGCGAGGAAGGCTCATTGCTCAACAGCCTCGAAGGCAAACATCCGTTCCCGCGCAACAAGCCGCCGTATCCCGTGACGCACGGTTTCGAGAATCTCCCGACCGCCGTCAACAACGTCGAAACGCTCGCATCCGTGCCTCCCATCGTGCGCAACGGCGCGGCGTGGTATCGCGGACTCGGCCGCAACGGCCACGCTGGCACGAAACTCATCAGCCTCTCCGGCGACATCCAGCGTCCCGGCAATTACGAAGTCCCCATCGGCCTACCGCTCAAGACACTGCTCCACGAGTGGGCCGGCGGCCCGCACGCAGGACGCCGCATCCAGGCCGTGACGATGGCGGGCTTGAGCGGCGGCTTCCTTGCTGGCGACGCGCTCGACGTGACGCTCGACGAGCCGAGCATCCGCAGCCAAGGCTCGTTCCTTGGCGCAGGCGGCATCATCGTGTTCGACGACAGCCGCGACATGGTGGCCGCCGCGCACGACGCGATGGAATTTTTCGCGCACGAGAGCTGCGGCAAATGTTTCCCCTGCCGCATCGGCACGCAACGCCTGACTGAACGCCTCAATGGCGGAGCCGGCCCGCGCGACCTCGCCGCGTGGACCGAAGAAGTCCGCGACATCGGCGCGGTGATGCGCGCGACCAGTGCCTGCGGCCTCGGCATGGCTGCGCCGTTCGTGACGGATAGTCTTTTGAAATATTTCCCCAGTGCAGTAGAACAACACGTGGCAGCCAAACATTCGAAGAACGCATGAACGCGACGCTCACAGAACGCCAATTGACAATGAAGCTGGACGGCCAGGAGGTCACGTTCAGCGAAGGCGAAACCATTTATCAGGTCGCGCAGCGCGCGCAGAAGAACGTGCCGACCCTTTGCTACGATGAGCGGTTGGAGGCGTTTGGCGCGTGCCGGTTGTGCGTGGTGGAAGTCGAGGGCGTGAAGGCACCCGTGGCTTCCTGCACCACGAAGGCCACGGCGGGGATGATTGTGCGGAGCGGGTCGCCGAGCATCGAGAAGTATCGCAAGACGCTGCTCGAAATGGTCGTCAGCGAGAATCGCGAGGTGGACGTGAATCCGTTGCGCGGGTTCGCTTCGCAGGAATTGACGACGCTGGTGGACCGCTACGGCGCACGCACGGGACGCTTTCAGGGAAAGAAGTCCGGCACGAGCAACAAGTCGGACGACAATCCGTTCATCCTGCGCGATTACGACCTGTGCATCTCGTGCTATCGCTGCGTGCGCGTGTGCGCGGAGCAGGAAGGTGACTACGCGATCACGATGATGAATCGCGGCTTCAGCACGCAGATCACGACGGAGTTCAACCACAAGCTCAAGGACTCAGACTGCACGTTTTGCGGCCAGTGCGTGCAGACGTGCCCGACGGGCGCGCTCGCGGACAAGAAGGCGTTGCGCGCGGCCGACCTGCCCGGTGAGATCGCGAAGACGCGGACGATCTGCCCTTACTGTGGCGTGGGTTGTTCGGTGGACATCATGACGAAGGGCGACCGCATGGTGGGCATTCAGCCCGCGATGGATGGCCCGGCGAACAAAGGCGCGCTGTGCATCAAGGGGCAGTTTGCTTTCGACTTCGTGCAGCACGAGGACCGGTTGAAAATGCCACTGCTGCGCCAGGCTGACGGCAGTTTCAAGGAAACCAGTTGGGACGAGGCGCTCGACATAGCGGCGGAGGGTTTTCGCAGTTCGCTCAAGAAACACGGTCGGCGCAGCATCTACGGCATCGCGAGCGGGCGTGCGCCGCACGAGGCGGCTTACTCGATGCAGAAGTTCATCCGCGCCGGGTTCGGCACGCATTACATCGACAACTGTAGCCGTGCTTGACACAGCCCCACTGTCGTCGGTCTGGCGACAACCATCGGCAGAGGAGCCATGTCCAATCCGCTCGCGGACATGGAAAAGCCGGACGTGATTTTCTGCATCGGCACGAACATGACCGAGTGCCATCCGGTCGCGGCGACCGGTTTGAAAAAGGCGATGGCGCGCGGCGCGAAGCTCATCGTCGCCGACCCGCGCCGCATCAAGCTCGCCGAACTCGCGGATGTTTACCTGCCCATCCGCGTCGGCAGCGACGTGGCGTTGCTGCTCGCGATGGCGCACGTGATCGAGCGGGAAGGTTTGGTGGATCGCGAGTTTATCGAGAAGCGCACGGCGGGCTGGGAGGATTTTCACGCGAACATCAGACGGTTCACCCCCGAATGGGCCGCGAAGATTTGCGAAGTGCCAGCGAAGGACATCGAGCAAGCAGCGCTCTGGTTTGGCGGCGGGAAGCCGAGCGCGATTTATTACACGCTCGGCATCACGGAGCACATCTGCGGCGTGGACAACGTGCAGAGCCTTTGCAACCTCGCGCTGATGACCGGCAACCTCGGCGTCGAGGGCGGCGGCATCAACCCGATGCGCGGGCAGAACAACATCCAGGGCTGCGGCGATTGCGGGGCGGAGACGTTTGTTTATCCCGGCAGCGTGCGGATCGAGGACAAGGCGGCGCGCGACAAGTTTGCTGCGGCTTACCAGCGCCCCGACCTCGATCTCGGCCAGGCGATGACGAAGGTCACGGGCTTGCAGGAGTGCGGCAAGAGCATCCACGCGATGTTGATTGATGGCGAGAACACCGTCGTCTCCGATCCCGACCGCAATCACTGCGAGCACGCGCTCAAGGCGCTCGAACATCTCGTCGTCATTGATATTTTCATGACCGAGACGGCGAAGCTCGCGCACGTCGTGCTGCCCGCGACCGCTTGGGCCGAGACCGACGGCGTGGCTTGCAACACCGAGCGCCGCGTGCAGCGCCTGCGCGCTGCGGTGAAGCCGCCGGGCGAAGCCAAACCCGACTGGTGGATCATCGCGGAGATCGCGAAGCGGCTCGGCATTCCCGGCTTTGAGTTCAAGTCCGCCGGCGATGTCTTCAACGAACTTTGCTCGCTCTCGCCGACCTACGGCGGGCTCGATTGGGATCGTGTCTCGCGCGAGAGCCTGAGCTGGCCCGTGCCGACCAAGGACCATCCTGGCACGCCGATCCTGCATGTGGACGAGTTCACGAATGGTCGCGGCAAGTTTATGGTTCTCGGCTACCGCGATCCGGCGGAGGTCGTGGACGCCGAGTATCCCGTGTGGCTCACGACGGGAAGGCGGTTGCAGAGCTACCACACGCGGACGCAGACGGGACGCGCGAGCGGCATTGACTATTTGCTCTCGGAAGAAAGCCTCGAAGTAAATCCCGAAGACGCCGCGGCGTGGGGATTGAGCGATGGCGCGTGGGTGCGCATGAGCAGTCGGCGCGGCGAGGTAAAGATCAAGGTGCGCGCCACGGAGCGTTCGCCGCGCGGCACGGTCTTCGCGAGCTTCAGCTTCGCTGACGTGCCGGTGAACAATCTCACCGGTAGCGGTTACGATCCGGCGACGCACACGGCGGAGTTGAAAGTGTGCGCGGTGAAGATTGAACCGGTCGTGAACTGATACCAACAAGGTTTGAACTTCGGTTTAATGGCGGACGAACCCAGCACAATCCGCCATCGTCCAGCCTCAATCTTCTACTTTTTCTTCGCCGAGATAGGCTTCAATCACCTTTGGATTTCTGCGCACTTCGGTGGGCGTGCCTTCGGCGATCTTCACGCCGTAGTCGAGCACCGCGATGCGTTCGCAGATGCCCATGACGACTTGCATGTCGTGTTCCACAAGCAGCACGGCGAGCTGATACTTGTCCTTCACGAAGTGGATGAGTTTCATCAACTCTACTTTCTCCGTGGCGTTCATGCCGGCGGCTGGTTCATCCAGCAAGAGCAGCTTGGGGCGCGTGGCAAGAGCGCGGACGATTTCGAGGCGGCGTTGGTCACCGTAGGGCAGGCTCTTGGCGGGCGCGTCGGCGAATTTGCCGAGCTTGAAAATCTCCAGCATCTCCATGACCTGCGCGGCAACTTCCTTCTCCTCGTTGCGGAAGACCGGCCCGCGTGTGAGTGAATGCACGACGCCGCTGACGACGTGCAGGTGGAACGCGACCCGCACGTTGTCGAAGACGGATAGCGACGGGAAGAGTCGGATGTTTTGAAACGTGCGTGCAATGCCATGCTTGGTGATCTCGTAAGGTGCGAGGCCGTGGATGTCGTGGCCAGCGAACGAGATCGTCCCCTCGGTTGGCTCATAGACGCCGGTGATGAGGTTGAACACGGTGGTCTTGCCCGCGCCGTTCGGCCCGATGAGGCCGAAGAGTTGGTCGGGGAGAATTTGCAGGTCCAGCGCGTTCACTGCCGTGAGGCCGCCGAAGCGGATCGTGCAATTGCGCACGTCGAGCAGCGGAGTTGGATTTTCGGCAGCCATGATTTAGCTCAAACCTTCGGCTTCGTCGCGCTGCGTTTGGTCCAATTGAACAAACCCTGCGGCCTGGCCAGCATCAGCACGATGACCAGCAGCGAGTAGATGATCATGCGTGTCTCGGCGATCCACTTGAGGTTGTTGAACGGCGCGGAGAAGGGCAGCGAGACGGGCGCACCTGCGAGCATCCGCAAGCCCTCGGGCAGCAGCGTAAGCAGCACGGCGGCGATGATGACGCCAGTGGTGTTGCCCATGCCGCCGAGGATGACCATCACCACGATCTCGATGGACCGCATGAAGTCGAAGCCCGTCGGCGCGATGGTGAGGATGGAGTGTCCATACAGTCCTCCCGCCACGCCGGCGAAGAACGCGCCGACGACGAACGCGGTGATTTTGTAACGCGTGGTGTTGATGCCCATTGCCTCGGCGGCAATCTCGTCGTCGTGCACGGCAAGGAAACCGCGGCCGTAAGTGGAGTTCACCAGGCTGACGACGACATAAACCGTCAGCGCGGCGAAGGCATAGACCCAAAATAAATTTGTGTAGGCGGGAATGCCGTTCAAACCGAGCGCGCCGCCGAGCGAGTCCACGTTGCGCAGCAGCACGCGGATGATTTCGCCAAAGCCGAGCGTGACGATGGCGAGGTAGTCGCCCTTGAGCCGCAGCGATGGCGCGCCCACGAGCACGCCCGCCAGCGCGGCGACGAGTCCGCCGCCCACGAGCGCGAGCGGGAAGAGCAGGTGGACGCCCGCGCCCTGCGTGAGGGCGGGCGCGAACTTTGGCGCAGCGAACATGGTGATCGCCGCCGTGGCATATGCGCCCACCGCCATGAAGCCCGCGTGTCCAAGCGAGAACTGCCCGGTGTAGCCGTTGATGAGGTTCAGGCTGACGGCGAGGATGACGTTGATGCCGATGTTCGAGATGATGAGGGCGAAGTAGGGATCAAGTCGGGATGAGCACGCACCGACCACGCCGGCGATGGCGATGGCGGCGATGAGGACGATTTGGGAACGCGGGATCATCTCATTTTGGCCACGGATGAAACACAGACGAAATTCGGATGGGGAAAGAGGATTTATCAGGAAGGCAGGAAGACAGGAAAGGGGAAGCAAGCGGGGAATTAGATTCCATTCCTGCATTCCTGCATTCCTGATTCAAGTTTGTGTTCAATCCGTGTTTCATCCGTGGCTAAACTTTTTCCACCTGCATTTTTCCGAGCAAGCCGGCAGGGCGGAAGAGCAGGATGGCGATCAGGATCGCGAAGGCAATCGCGTCGGTGAACGTGCTGAAGCGACTGCCGTTGACAAAGGTCTCGACCACGCCCAGCAGCAGTCCGCCGAGCGCCGCGCCGGGGATGTTGCCGATGCCACCGAGCACCGCCGCGACGAAGGCTTTCAGTCCCGGCAACACGCCCATGAGCGGGTCTATCGCCTGGTAGTTCAGCGAGTAGAGGATGCCGCCTGCCGCCGCGAGCGCCGAGCCGAGCGCGAAGGTGAACGAGATGATGCGGTCGTTGTTGATGCCCACCAGCGACGCGGCCTGCGGGTTGAAGGACACCGCGCGCATCGCCGCGCCGACCTTGGTGCGGAGCACGATGTATTGCAGCGCGCCCAGCAGCGCGAGCGCGACGATGAGGACAACGAGTTGATTGGAGCCGATGACGAGGCCGGCGACGTTGAACGTGTGAACGGGGAAGAGCGTGGGAAAGGCCTTCGGGGCCGCGCCGAAGATGAATTGCCCCAAGTTCTCCAGCAGCAGCGAGACGCCGATGGCCGTGATGAGCACGGTGAGTTTGGAGCGATTTCTCAGCGGGCGATAGGCGAGTCGCTCAATCGTCACGCCGAGCAGCGCGCAGACGGCCATTGCCGCGACAAGAGCAAACAATCCACCCCAGATGGACTCCAGCGGAAGTTGGGGGAAGTTTGGGAACAGCTTCCGAAACCATTCCGGCGGTTTCGCGATGTAGAATCCGACGAACGATCCGACCATGAAAACATCCGAGTGCGCGAAGTTGATGAAACGCAGGACGCCATAGACCATCGTGTAGCCCAGCGCGATGAGTGCGTAAATCGCGCCGAGCGACAGGCCGTTGATGAGCTGTTGGAGAAACTCGGTCATTGTAGCGGCGGTCGGCGACCGCCGTCACTTCTCACGGATTCACGGTTTCCTTGTAAACAAACTTCCCGTCCTTCACCTCGATGATGACGGCGGGCTTGGTGGCGTTGCGGGTGGCGTCGAGTGTGGTCTTGCCGGTGATGCCGACGAAATTTTTTGTGGCGGCAATCGCGTCGCGGAGCTTCGGGCCGTCTGTGCCGCCGGCGCGTTTGATAGCGTCAGCGAGGACGAGTGCGGAATCGTAGCCGAGCGCGGCCATCGCGTCCGGGACTTCACTGTTCCAGCGGGCTTTGAACTTCTTCACGAAGGTCTGGACCATCTCGGCCTTGTCCTCAGGCGAGTAGTGCGTGGAGTAAAACGTGCCGTCCATCGCCTTGCCGCCGATTTGGATGAGCTCCGGTGCTTCCCAACCGTCGCCGCCGAAGATGGGGAGATTAATGCCGAGTTGCCGTGCCTGCTGCGCGATGAGGCCGGCCTCGGTGTAATAGCTCGGCACGAAGATGGCCTCCGGGTTCGCGGCCTTGATGGCGGTGAGCTGGGCTTTGAAATCCTTGTCGCCGCTGCTGAACTTTTGCTCGATCGCAATCTTTCCGCCATCCGCGACGAACTTCTCCTTGAAGAACGTGGCGAGGCCGACGCTGTAGGGCGCAGCGGCGTCTGTGAGCATGGCGACGTTTTTCGCCTTCAGCGTGTTCTTGGCGAAGAGAGCCATCACGGTGCCTTGGAACGGGTCAATGAAACACACGCGGAAGACGAAGTCGCCGACCTCGGTGACTTTCGGATTCGTCGAGCTGGGTGAAATCATCGGCACCTTGGCGTTCTGGCAGATGGGCGCAGCTTCGAGCGAGCGGCCCGACGCGACCTCGCCGAGGATGGCGATGCACTTGTCGCGCGAGACGAGCTTGCGCACGACGCTGGCGGACTCGCCTTGCTTGGATTGCGTGTCCTCAGTGATCAGCTCGAACTTCCGGCCCAGCACGCCACCGGCAGCGTTGAGTTCCTCGATGGCAAGCAGCGTGCCTTTGTGCGAGGACTGGCCGAAGGTCGCTTCCTTGCCCGTCAGCGAGGCGAACTCGCCGACCTTGATGGGATCGGTGGATGCGCCGCCAGCGGTGCCGCCCGTGCTGGCGGGTTTCTCGCAACCTCCGAAAAATGCAACCAGTCCAACCACGGCCAACGTGGCGAACAGTCCGAGCTTCTTTTGGTTCATCATCATAAAATCTGATGCCATTGGAACGCCTTAACCACAACTGCCGACGCCCATTCAATGGTGTTGGAGTCAGACTAAGTAGGAACCCGTCGACTTTCAATCACCAATCGCGCGGCGGTGTGGACCGCGACCAGACATTTCAAAACGCAAGCGTAACAATCGGTTTTTGGATTGCACCGTTCGATTTAGCTGCGCTGACATTTGTTGAAAATGGACTTTGTGCCTTGATGACTAATTGCTACGGTTCCCTGTCGTTCGTCGATTCGCATGAAACAATTTATTTGTAGTTTGCTGGTTGTAGCCGGCTGTGTCGGTGGGAGCGGCTGCCAAAAGAAGGCTGCCACCAGTCAGGCCGGGCCGATGCCATCGCAGGTGGTCGCGCTGGAAGTCAAACCGCAGCCGGTGTCTGAAACACTCTCGCTGGTCGGCACGCTGGCTGCCGAAGAAATGGTGGAAATCAAGGCCGAGGCCGATGGCGTGGTGGAGCAGATCAACTTCGAGGAAGGCCAGCCGGTGGAGAAAGGGCGCCTACTGCTCAAGTTGGACGAAAGCAAACTCACCGCCACGGTGGCCGAGGCGGAAGCCAATTTCAAACTGAGCCAGGCGAACTACGAGCGGAGCCGGCAGTTGCTCAAGGACAAGCTCGTTTCACAACAGGAGTACGACCAGACGGCTTCGACGTTTGAAGTGAATCGCGCCGGTCTCGAACTCAAGAAACGGCTGCTCAAGGACACGCGCATTTACGCGCCCTTCGCGGGCGTGATGAGCGCTCGTAACGTCAGCCCCGGCCAGGTCATCGCCCGCAACACTGCGCTTTCGTTGCTCGTGGTGCTTGATCCGGTCAAGGTCGAGGTCAACGTTCCAGAACGTTTCCTCAGCCAGTTAAAAATTGGTCAAACGCTGGAGATCAAAGTGGCCGCGTATGCGGACAAGCTGTTCAAAGGCGAAGTATATTTCATCGCCCCATTCGTGGATCCGGCCACGCGCACGGCGCTGGTGAAGGCGCGCATTGTCAACCACGACTTCGTGCTCAAGCCCGGCATGTTCGCCAACCTTGATCTCACGCTGCAAATCCGCCAGCAGGCGTTGGTGATCCCCGAAGTCGCATTGATGATGAATGGCGATCGCGCCACCATTTTTGTGGTGGACAAGGACATGAAGGCGCAGCTTCGTGCGGTGACATTGGGTGTTCGACTGGCGGGCCAGGTGGAAATCGCCAAGGGACTGCAAGCGGGTGAACTGGTGATTGTCGAAGGCGTGCAGAAGTTGGGGCCGGGAGCGGTGGTGAAGTTATCGCCGCCCGAGGCCGCCGCACCCTACCAGGCGAAGGAGTCGAAGCCCGGGCCGACCGTTAATTAAGTTTCGAGGCAAAATGATTCTTCCTCGCCTCAGCATTCAGCGTCCCGTTCTCGCCACGATGATGAGCCTGGCGGTCGTGCTCTTCGGGCTGATCGGATTGCGCAATCTCCCCGTGCGCGAACTGCCGGACATTGATCCGCCCATCGTCAGCGTCACGACGGTTTATCCCGGCGCGAACGCGCAGGTCGTCGAAACGGAAGTCACCGAGCGGATCGAGGAAGCCGTCAACAACATTGAGGGCATCAAGACGCTGACCAGCCAGAGCCGCGAAGAAGTCAGCACCATCACGATTGAATTCAATTTCGCGCGCGGCATTGACCTCGCGGCGCAGGATGTGCGCGACCGCGTCTCGCGTGTTCGAGGGCGGCTGCCCGACACCATCAAGGAACCGATCATCGCCAAGCAGGACGCCGACGCGAGCGCCGTCATCTGGATCGGCATGAACAGCGAGCGTTACTCGACGCTGGAGCTGACCACGCTGGCCGAGAAACAAATCAAGAACCGTCTGCAAACCGTCAAAGGCGTTTCCTCGATCATCATTGGCGGCGAACAGCGCTTCGCCATGCGGCTCTGGCTCGACTCGGAGAAAATGGCCGCGCGCCAGGTCACGGTGCTGGATGTCCAGCGCGCCTTGCGCCAGCAAAACGTCGAGCTGCCGAGCGGGCGCGTTGAAAATCTCGACCGCGAAATGACCATTCAGACGCGCGGCGAATTGAAGACCGCCGACGGGTTCAACGAGCTGGTCATCAAAAATGACGGCACCAAGATTGTCCGCCTGCGGGACATCGGCGAGGCCAAGGCTGGCGTGGAAAATCTCCGTACCATCGCCCGCAACAACGGACGGCCCTGCGTCTTTCTCGGCATCGTCAAGCAGTCCAAGGCGAACACCATCGAAGTCGCTCACGGTGTGAAGGACGAAATCGAACTCATCAAACCCACGCTGCCCACCGGCATCGAAATGGTCTTCAACTACGATGAGTCCACCTACGTCGAACACGCGATCAACGAAGTCTGGACTACGCTTGGCATCGCCTTTGGGCTGGTCGTGCTGGTGATCTACCTCTTTTTGCGCGACATTCGCTCCACGCTTATTCCCGTCGTGGCGATCCCCGTTTCGATTGTCGGCACGTTCGCGATTCTGAATCTACTTGGCTACTCCATCAACATCCTGACGATGCTCGCGCTCGTGCTCGCCATCGGCGTGGTGGTGGACGATGCCATCGTGGTGCTCGAAAATATCTACCGCCACATCGAACAGGGGATGTCGCCGATGCAGGCGGCATTCAAGGCGATGGACGAAATCGCCTTCGCCATCATCGCCATCACCATCGCGCTGGTCGCGGTCTTCACACCGCTGGCGTTCCAGAAAAGCGCCACGGGACAGCTGTTCGCCGAATTCGCCGTGGCCGTGGCGGGGTCGGTCATCATCTCCGCGTTCGTCGCGCTGACACTTTCGCCGATGATGGCGTCGCGCATCCTGAAGTCTGTGGATCATCAGCACGACAATTTCATCCTGCGCTTCTTCGAGCGGTTGCTTGGCCTGGTGAACCGCGTCTATGCGCGGATGCTCCAATGGTCGCTCGCCCACCGGCTCACGATCATTTTCATTGGCCTCGCCAGCGTCGGCCTGGCCATCGCGGCTTACGGGAAGCTCGAAAAAGAATTTCTGCCGGAAGAAGACAAGGGCCGCCTGCTGTGCTTTGTATTCGCTCCCGAAGGCTCCACGAGCGAATACACCGACCGCCAGCTTCGCAAGATGGAGCAGATTTTAACCAGCGTTCCCGAGGTGGAAATTTACGGTACCATCGTCGCGCCCGGCTTCAGCGGGCCGGGTCAGGCCAACTTTGGCATCGCGTTCGTCCGGCTCAGGGACAACGGCCAGCAACGGCGCAGCGTCCAGGAAATCGTCAATGGCCCCGGCGGTTTGCGGATGCGTTTCTTCAACGAGGTGGAAGGCGCGATCACGGTTCCGCAAATTCCGAAGGCCATCGGTCGCGGTTTCGGCGCGCCGTTTCAGTTGGTGATTCAAGGACAGGATTTGGATTCGCTCAACCGTTACGTGGGCGAACTCTCCAACAAGATGCGCCAGACCGGTTACCTCGTGAATGTCCGCTCGTCATTTGAAGTTACCAAGCCGGAGTTGCGTCTGCACATCGACCGCGACCGCGCCGCCGCGCTCGGCGTGAGCATCGAGGACATTTCGCGCACGTTGCAAATGCTCTTCGGCGGTCTTGATCTCAGCCGCCTCAAGATTGATGGCAAGGAATATGAAGTCATCGCTCAGTTGGAACGGCTGTCCCGCCTCACGCCGCAGGACCTCGACCGATTGTACGTGCGCAACAAAGAGGACAAACTCATCCAACTCAGCAGTATCGTCAGCCGTCAGATCGGCGGTGCGCCCAATGCCGTCGAGCACTACAACCGGCTCCGCAGCGCGACGATTTCCGCCTCGCTGAATGGTGTGCCGCTTGGCACCGCCGTCGAGCGAGTCGAGCAACTGTTGCAGGGCGATCTGCCCGCCGGTTTTCTGCATGACTGGGCGGGCGAATCGCGCGACTTGCGCGACGCTGGCACGGAAGTGCTCTGGGTGCTCATCCTCGCGCTCATCATTGTTTACATGGTGTTGGCGGCGCAGTTTGAAAGCCTCATCCATCCGCTCACCGTGATGCTCGCCGTGCCGTTGGCGGGCGTGGGCGCGTTTGGTTTGTTGTGGCTGGTGGACTTCCTCGCCAAGCTTGCTGGCCATCCGTTGCCGGCGATGAACGTGAATTTGTTCAGCCAGGTTGGCCTCGTGCTGCTCGTTGGGCTGGTGACGAAGAATTCAATTCTCCTCGTCGAGTTCGCCAACCAGCAGATCGCCAAAGGTGCCACGGCCCGCGAAGCAATGTTCCAGGCCGGCGTGGTGCGGTTGCGGCCGATCTTAATGACCGCCTTCTCAACCGTGGCCGGGATTTTGCCGATTGCCATTGGGTTCGGCGCGGGCTCGGAAAGCCGGCGTCCGATGGGCGTCGCCGTGGTGGGTGGGATGTTGACGAGCACCTTCCTGACGCTGCTGGTGATTCCGGTGGTCTATACCGTGTTCAGCGACGTGTCGAAAAAAGTATTTGGCAAGAAGGGCACCGCGCCATCCATCTATCCTTCCGATTCTGCCGCCGCCGCGCCGATGGCGAAGTAAAACTTTCGCGAGAACGTGGTGGCGGTTTTCACCCAACCTCCGAAGTGGCGATGGGTAGCACCGGCCACTGGCCCGTGCCGTCCGGCCACT
>JBKJSC010000239.1:0-3078 GCA_046593035.1 Limisphaerales bacterium
CAGCACGACCGCGTTCTGGAAATATCACGCCATCTACTTGCGCGGGGCCGAGCCGTTCGGCCAGTGGAGCGATACGGCGAGTTTCGCGGTGACGGGATAAGAATTTCGGACCGAAGCACCAGAAAGTAGAAAAATAGCTGAAAAAGCAAAACAAATACTTGAGAGAGTTATTATGCAAACAAAAACCTCCGCTTCATTCTTGTCTGCCCTTCTGCTGATCAGTGGGCTGCTCTGCTTCGCACCGCGCGCCGCTGCCGCCGATGGCGATGGCGTGTGGACCAATCGTTTCAACGGGCCGACCAACTACAGTGACTACGCCACTTCCCTGGCAGTGGACAGCGTGGGCAATGTGTTCGTCACGGGGAGGTCCGACAGCTCCAGCACAGGCTACGATTACGCGACAATCAAATATCTGGCCGACGGCACGCCCGCCTGGACCAACCGCTACAACGGGCCGGGCAACAGTTCTGACGAAGCCACTTCCCTGGCGGTGGACGGCTCGGGCAACGTGATTGTCACGGGAAATTCCTATGGCTCCGGCACGGGCTACGACTATGCGACAATCAAGTATCTGGCCAACGGCACGCCCGCCTGGACCAACCGTTACAACGGGCCGGGCAACGGCAATGAACAGGCCGTTGCCATGGCGGTGGACAGCGCGGGCAATGTGTTCGTCACGGGGATTTCCCCTGGCTCCGGCACAGCCGACGACTACGCAACGATCAAGTATCTGGCCGACGGCACGCCTGCTTGGACCAACCGTTACAACGGGCCGCTCAACAACACTGACTATGCCACTTCCCTGGCGGTGGACGGAGCGGGCAATGCGTTCGTCACGGGGCTGTCCATTGGCCCAAACAACTACGACTACGCGACGATCAAGTATCTGGCCGATGGCACACCTGCGTGGACCAACCGTTATAACGGGCCGGACAACTACGGTGACTACGCCTATGCCGTGGCGGTGGACAGTGCGGGCAATGTGTTCGTCACGGGGGGTTCCGACAGCTCCAGCACGAGATGGGACTACGCGACGATCAAGTATCTGGCCGATGGCACGACCGCTTGGATCAACCGATACAGCGGGCCAGGCAGCGGCTGGGACTACGCCCGTTCCCTGGCGGTGGACAGCGCGGGTAATGTGTTCGTCACGGGGAATTCCCCTGGCTCTGGCACCGGCGACGATATCGCGACGATCAAGTATCTGGCCGACGGAACGCCCGCGTGGACCAACCGTTACAACGGGCCGCTCAACGATACCGACTACCCCAAATCTCTGGCAGTGGACAGCGCGGGCAATGTGGTTGTCACGGGGTATTCCCTTGGCTCCGGCACGGGCAACGACTATGTGACGATCAAATATCTGGCGGACGGCACGCCCGCGTGGACCAACCGTTACAACGGGCCGGTCAACGGCGAGGACCAAGCCGCTTCCCTGGCGGTGGACAGCGCGGGCAATGTGTTCGTTACGGGGTATTCCATTGGCTCCGGCACGGGTAAAGACTACGTGACGATCAAATATTCGGGCGCGGGCACCAGCCTGTCCATCGCGCCTGCGGGCGCCAATGTCATCCTCTATTGGCCGAGCGTTTTCGCGACTGGCTTCGTGCTCCAGGGCAACACGAACGTGAACCTTTCCAGCTCCTGGTCCACCGTCGGCCAGTCCGTCGTGTCGAACCTCGGCACCAATTCCGTCACCCTGCCGCTCAACAGCACCAACCAGTTTTTCCGACTGAAAAAACCTTGAGGCGAAACGCGAGGTGGATACCAACTGGAACAAGCCTTGGGAGCCGAGCGTTTTCAGCAACTGCGACGGCGATTGGATGTTGGCTACGGGTCGGATACCATTTCACAGTAAAATTCGGTGGAATCAGGAGAGGTCAGGGCCGAGCAGCAGCTCGGCCCTACCAACGCAGGTTGGGACGCGCGGCAGCGCGTCCTTGATTTCAATGTTCGCAATTTACGGCTTTTCATCGGGAATTCGTATCACTCGCCGAATGGAGCAACGTTTTGCTCGCGGGAACGGTTTTCGTTCTTGCCGCCGCGCGCGGATCGCCGCAAGTCTCTGACGTTCCATGAAAACGACGTTCACCCTGCTCGCACTCCTTGCCCTCGCCCTGTCCGCCGAGACCGCCGCTTACCGCAATCCCTACGGCAAGTTCCCCTCCAACCCCACGCCCGGCGACCGCATGTTCGCCGAATATTTCCGCGCCGAAACACAGACCTTGCAGGAACGCTGCCTCGCCGACGTCCAGACGCTCGACGACTGGAACCAGCGGAAGGACAAATACCGCGCGCAACTTCACGAGATGCTCGGCCTTGATCCGCTCCCGCCGAAGACGGATCTAAAAGCGACCGTCACCGGCAAGCTCGATCACCCGGAGTTCACGGTCGAGAAGCTGCACTTCCAATCGATGCCCGGCCTGTACGTGACGGCGAATCTTTACGTGCCCAAGAAACTGGTGAAGCCCGCCCCGGCCATCCTGTACGTCTGCGGCCACTCGCTGGTGAAGACCAATGGGGTCAGCTATGGCAACAAGGTCAGCTACCAGCATTGGGGCAGTTGGTTTGCGCGCAATGGCTACGTCTCGCTCGTCCTCGACACCGTGCAACTCGGCGAAATTGAAGGCATTCATCACGGCACCTATCGCGAAGGGATGTGGTGGTGGAACTCGCGCGGTTACAGCAGTGCTGCCGCCGAGGCCTGGAATTGCATCCGCGCCCTCGACTATCTGGAGACGCGTCCGGAAGTGGACAAGACGCGCTTTGGCGTCACGGGCCGCAGCGGCGGCGGCGCGTACTCGTGGTGGATTGCCGCGCTCGACGAGCGCATCAAGGCCGCGTGCCCGACCGCTGGCATCGCTGATCTCCAGAACCAGGTCGTGGACGGCACGGTCGAGGGGCATTGCGACTGCATGTTCCTGGTGAACACCTATCGCTGGGACTACGCGCAAGTCGCCGCGTTAGTCGCGCCGCGTCCGCTGCTCATTTGCAACACGGACAAGGACACTATTTTTCCACTCGACGGCGTCGGCCGTCTGCACGCGACCATGCGGAAGATTTATGATCTGAACAGCG
>JBKJSC010000277.1:0-7029 GCA_046593035.1 Limisphaerales bacterium
GCCGGTGTCTTTGCGGGCCTGCGCGATCCATGCCTGATAGTTCGCGACGATCTTGTTCTCGTCCTTCTCCGGCCAATCGTTCTGACCTTGATCAGCAAGAATCGCCCGCAGACCCGTGACGGCACAATACTTCTTCAGCGCGTGCTCCAGTCGGATGTAAGGCATGCGGATTGACGAAACCACGAACGGATGCGCGAAGGATTCGCCGCGCGCGGATTTGGCCCAGTGCTCCAGGCTGGTGCCGCCAAAGGCGGCGTTTAGGATCAGCACCGGCACGTTTTGCTCCTTGGCGACGTGCTCCGCAAACGCCGCCCATAAGTAAGTGCCGTTCCCGGCCGGAGCAGGCTGGACATTGGAATCGAAATGTCTTCCCACCGTGTCCGGCAAAAAGCGCGGGTCGCCGGTGAACTTATACCGCCACTGCGGTTCCATATCGCCTGCGGACAGCGCAATGGTGCTGACCCGGTCGTCCTCCGCTCCCGGAAGATTGATCGCCCCGCCGTGCGCCACCGAATGGCCCACGACCACAAACACCTCGCCGACGCCGACTCGCTCAACGGTTGCGACGGTCGAATGTCCCCCGCCACGCGCGCGGACTTCCAGCACATGCCAGCCGGCAGGGACGGTGAGGGCACCCCGGTAAGTGAAGTCCGGCTGAACCCTTCCCAATGAGTTCCAATCGCCGGCCCGGCCCGCACCCGTGTCAACGATCCGCGCCTCGACCACGGCCCCCGGCCAGGCGCAGTTCCCGCCAACGGAGAACGTCGCGCTGCCAGCCTGATTGCGCTGGAAAACCAGCCGGTTCGCGGGTGAAGTCACCGACAACTTCGTCCTGGCCATCGCGCCATCCGTGGGTCGCAAACGAATCAGCGCCAGGGCTGGCGCCTTCAGTGTCAGGTGAAGATCCGTGTTTTCATCCGCCACCGGCAGGCTCCGCACATTCGTGAGATCGTTGGCGGCATCGACGGTGCGAATCTCTGCAGTGACCCCGCCGGTCCAGGTAAAACTTTTCCAGTTCAGGACGACCTCCGAGCGGGGGTCGGCAAAATTGCTCACCAAGAAGGTCGCTTCGCGGCCGTCGGCGCTCAATCCGGCAGCGAAGGCGATTTTCCCGGCCACGGCGCCGCGGGTTTCCACGCGTCTGGGCGTCTCCATCAGCCCTTGAAAGGCGCGGAAGGCCTGATAGACCTTTAGTGGCACCCCATGCTCGGTAAAAATGCCGAATCCTCCCAACTCGCCGTGGAAGAAATTGCAGACGTTCACGGGCACGTCCTGGAGTTCCAAAAGAGCGGCGGCGGCGAACGCCGCTCCCGGCGCGCCGGACATCGCTTGGTAGGTGCGCTGCCGGGTGGCGGGGGTTCCGGAATGGGTGATGGGTCTCCAATCGTTGCCAGGAAGATAATTCCATTCGTTCAGATGGCTCTCGGTCTCGGTGAAGCCTTTGGAATCCAGCAGCCGCCGGATGGCTCGGGCGCGTGTGGAAAGCTCGGCGGGGTCGGCCGTGTAGCAGTGCCACGAGAAAAAATTCAGCGACACGTTGTCGTTGCGACACATCGCCAGAAAGTTCACGGCGAAATCCGTGGGGCGAAACTCTCCGCTCACAAAACTACCGCTGGCACCAAGTGCCGGGCCACCCACCTTCAGGTCGGGGAACTGCTTTTTGATGGCCGTGGCTGCGGTGCGGTAGAGCCGCAGATAGTCATCATCCGTCCCACTCCACATCACCGGGCGGTTCTCAGGCTCGTTCCAGATTTCCCAGTAGCGGATGTGGTGATGGAATCCGCCGGCCCAGCCTTCGTTGTAATGCCGGATGATGCCGAGGCAGACCGCCGCCCACTTTTCCATGTCTGCGGGTGGATGCACAAAGCGCTTCACGCTCGTGTGCTCGATGCTTTCGCCCAAGCGGTAAATGGGTTCTGCACCAGTCTTGCGCACCGCCTCAATGTATTCGTCGGTGAGCCGAAAATCGTAGCTCTCCGGCAGCGCTGGGTCAGCGTTTGGATTGGGGAAAACCACGTGATGATCGACCACATACGGATTGGGCCAACCGCAGTCATGCAGTCGCGTGAACGGAATCCCCAGTTCCTTCTGCTCCTTGATCACGTCGAAAATTCCGCCTGGAGCCAGCGGACCTTTGTTGATGCCGTGGAGCGGGCGAATGGTGCCGGTATGGACGGAGAAATCCGCACTCAGTTTCACCTCGTCCGCCCGTAGAGAGACGGTGGCCAGCAGCAGGGCTATCAGCCATAAAAGGGTTCCTGCGCCACGATAGGTTGGACTCGCGGAGGGAAAGGCAGTCAGTTCGGTCATTTCGAATTCCTGTCACCGCCGACTCTTGGCATCATCCTTCGTCTGCACGCTGAGTTTTACCATTGGCCGGCGGGCGGTTGAGGAAACCCGCGTGTTGCTCCGGCGACGTCGGCGTTCCAATCGCGCCTCTGCCGAAAAGAAATGAAGCGCAAACAGAATGCCGACGACCATGGTAATGAGGCCGAGGATCAGGAGCGTGATGGAGCCGTCTAAATTCATGGAGGTCTATTTAACCCGTGACGCCCAGATGTAAAGACCGGCGATTCGATATTTCTAAAATCGGGATGATTAAAGGACGATGGCAATTCATAGAGCATTCCCAGTGCGACAGATGTATTTCCGCTCCTTGTCTTCTTGGCTTTGCTTCGGCATCCTTCACCCATGCGCCATTTAGCCTTTCTGTTGATCGTCCTCGCGGATTCTTTGGTTGCCCAGCAGCCGCCGTATGACGTCTTTCCGCCGGCCAATCCGCCTTACTATCGCGTGCGCTTCGAGGCTTCGACGAAACCGGGCGAGCTGGTCTTTCCCGTGAACTACACTGTGTGGACGCCGCCGGGAGTGAAAACACTGCGTGGTCTCATTGTGCACCAACACGGCTGCGGCGAAGGCTCGTGCAAGTCCGGCCTCACGGGTGCGTTCGACTTGCACTGGCAGGCACTGGCCAAGAAACACGCCTGCGCTTTGCTGTCGCCGTCCTATGAGCAGCCGGAGAAGGCCGACTGCCAGCTCTGGTGCGATCCTCGCAACGGTTCCGACGTGGCATTTCAGAAGTCGCTGACCGAGCTGGGTGTAAAGAGCGGCCATCCGGAGTTGGCCACGGTTCCCTGGGCCCTGTGGGGACACAGTGGTGGCGGGCATTGGGCTGGTGGCATGGTGCTGCTACACCCGGAACGAATCGCGGCGGCGTGGTTGCGCTCGGGTGTGCCACCGCTCAAACCCACCGCAGCCAAGCCCGTTCCCTATACCATCTCGGCTGCGGCATGTCAGGTGCCGGTCATGTGCAATCTCGGCACCAAGGAAGGTGTCACCGACAAGACAAACCGTTTCTCCGGTGTGTGGCCGGGAGTGGAAACATTCTTCCATGCCATGCGCTCGAAAGGCGCGCTCATCTGCGTCTCCGCTGACCCGTTGACGAGTCATGAGTGCGGCAATCAACGCTATCTCGCGCTGCCATGGTTCGACGCCTGCCTCAAGGCACGTCTGCCTTTCAAGGTCGGCGATCCGCTCAGACCCATGCCCACATCGGAGGCTTGGATCGCTCCGCTGCACACAGGAGAAACGAATATCATTGCACCCGTCCCGACCAAGAAGTTTGCCGGGGCGAAAGAAACTTCCGTGTGGCTGCCAAACGCAGCGATCGCCCAAGCGTGGGTGCAGTATGTCAAAGACACCGCCGTGATCGATGTCACTCCGCCGCCGGCTCCCACGAACCTCCGCGTCCAAGGCAACGAATTGACGTGGGAAGCCGAGGCCGACCTTGAAAGCGGCCTCGCCCGTTTCATCATCGAACGCGACGGCCAATTTCTCGCCAACCTCCCCGGGCAAGACAAGAACCCCTTCGGTCGCCCGATCTTCCAGAACCTCCAATACAGCGACACCCCCACGCAACCCTTGGTCCAGATGCGCTTCACCGACACCAAGGCGGAAGCGGGTAAGACACATCGGTATCGTGTGATCGCGGTGAACACGGTCGGGCTAAAATCAAAGTAGCCGCCCGGCGTTTCATTTGGAGGGGAGGATCCCGTTGGGGCGGACTTCACCACGAATTGTAAGTGGATTTCGAAAAGCGCGGCACCTTCTTCGCAACCTGCTCATCACAATGTTCCCGTTTTTCCCGTCCGTGGTAGCTGGCCGCCGATTTGCGCGATTCAACCCCCATCCCGGTACTCTGGTGGTGGTTGGCGGATCAAAACGCGCTCGAAGGTCGCCAAAAGATCAAAACGCTCGGACGGCCCTTGTCCTACCCCACACGATACAGTGGCTGGATGAAAAAGACCGGACTCTCGGGATTTAACGTGAATCCATCCGAAAACACGCAGCAGAAGCCACTGCCTGCTTGCATCCGGGAAATGCGAGGCCTATCGGATCTTGGGATGAAACAGGAGGTGCTGGATTATGCACGAACACTCCTCACGCAGGACAGGATGACCTGGCACGCTTTAGACGCAGCTTGGGAGGGAATCAGTATTCATGCAGATTCAACTAACGAATGGGCACCGATGATGCAAGCAGCCTACGATCGGCTCTCTAAGCGAGACCAGCGAGTTATGCGACGTCTGATGCTCGAATTGCACAATTGCACCCACCAACACGAGGAGGCCATCAAGTTTATCCCAAAACGATTTAACAACTATCTCGACCTGTTCTGGGCGATGGACACGCTCCTGGCGCTCGATCGACTCCAGGAAGCCAAGCCGCTCGCCAAGAAATGTGCACAATGGCTTAAGACCTGTGACGATGATTTTAATACCGGACTCTTCCTGGGTGCCCTCGCGGACTACCACGCACGTGTCGGAAATTGGGTATTGGCAGAAACGCTTCTCCGGCGCCTTAAAGGCAATCCCGTGATGGCCGAGGATTCTATCCTTGGTTTGGTCCGCCTACATCTCGCTCAGACTCTGGCGGCGGTGAACTGGGGCAAAAAGGCACTGAAGCATTTGAAGAACAGCTACGACCCGGAAGGGGAGTTGTCCGTCCCGGGTAATGATGCTGCACGCTGGAAGGAGATCGAGGCGGAGTTGGCTCGGTATCAGGAGGAGCTTGAAAAAATCCTTCCCAAGGAGGATCAGAAAGACTTTGGGCTTGGAGATGTTGAAAGCGCCGAAAGAGACCGACTTGGCAGCTTATGACCACAGTTCTACCATGTGTTTCGGCAATCTGAGGCACGAAGAATCAACGGAAATGACTTGTCGCACAGCGTCCAGCGGATTTACTGTCCACGTGTGCATCTCATTCGGCGAGTTCCTTTTACTAAAGCAAACCATGTTCTTGGAAAAGTGAATGAATTCGTAGTAGGGCTTAATCAGGCGGTGGCGGAATGAACGCTTCCACTCCCAGCCTATTCCGTCTGTTCCGGCGCAGCCGATATCGCACACCCCTGTTCGAGGGTGACGAAAAGTTGCCGGATCCCAATACTGACGTTCGTTCTGACCGAGAGCGATTTGCCACCGCAGCTGTAGCGTTTTGCATTCAACACAGCCCCAAGTTCAAGAATCACTTCTGGAAAACAATTTGCAGACTAGAAAGTGATCCAGCTACCGTTCCACAAATGAGAGCGGAGCTTGAACCACCGCATTGGGCCGATCTTCGCCTTATCCCCAAGACGCAATCTCCTCACCAGATCTGGGTCATCGAGTTCAAGCTGGACTGTGACCTAGCCGATAAACAGCACCCTGAGGAAGATGCGTTCAAACAACCCGACGTTGGCTATGGCGACCTTCTTTCCAAATCGTTCGAAAGCCAACCGCCAGCGGATCTGCGTTACGTAGTGCTGGGGTCGAGGCGTCTTTCCAATGGTTCTGGCCAGATCGACCAATTAGGCATCCGATGGCAGGCTCGCACGTGGCATGACCTAGAAGCAAACGCTCCTTATGACGATAGCCTTACCAGCGACCTGATTGAATCTCTTGAGCAACTTGGAATCTCAGCCTTTCGTATGAAAGAAACCAAACAAATGCATGTTCTAACACAATTCGGCCAAGCGGCAGATGCTTGGCAGGTTCTAACAGATCTGGCTGCTGTTGAGTTCTGCCAGTGCCAGGGTAAAGTAAAAGCGGAGCCACCCAGTGCAAAGCATTTTAACATTGGCATGTTTCTACGGGATCCTAAAACTCCTAAAACGCAACCGAATGGAAGTGGAGCTATTTCAAAGCTAGCAAAACAACTACAATCTCCAGAAGGTCCCGTTGTATGGCTCGGCTATGAAACCGGTCCGGATGTGGGCGGATTTCGAAGGAGTGTATGGTTTTACTGCAAAAGCAAGCAGATCGCAAAAAATTTGTCGGATCGTCTAGTAGGTGACCAATACCATATGATTGTTCCGGCAAGAGATGGCACTGCACATTGTGTGGCAGTTCATTCAGACGCGAACCAGCCTAAACCTGACTACGATTGGTTCATCCAGGCCATAAACGCCGGTGAAAGAGCCTCGCGGCAAATTGTCTCAACAGAAGGTGGTTCTTGATAACGTCAACCATTGACCGGTAATTCCACCGTTTTGCCGCGTGTCGCCGCGCCGGGATGCTGAATCCGCTCCAATCCATCTCACCTCTTTTTCCGTGCTGCGACCTTCGGGCAGGACTTCACTCCGGCGGAACAGTTCCGTCATCGTGTCGCGGCTGAGGGTGCCCGGTTGCCGTGCGGCGACGATGCTCTGGATTTCCGGAGGCTACAGACCAGGTGAAGTCGTTTGTCTCCTGCCATTGAACCGTCTTCTGACGTCCGTTCGCCGCTGAAAGACAACATCAGCTTCGCTTTGCTCAGGTGAAACTTCAGTTCACGCTTCGTTCCTCAGCGCTCAAAACATTGAATGCGCGCAACCAGTTTCACGCCTTCCAACGTTCAATGCCAGCTCCCGCGCGCGTTACGCCGACGCTTATACCCAATGGGGTTCTGGCTCGTCACTGAGCCGGTCATCGGGCCACGAGGTCGAGACATACCAGCGTGCCGGGGGTGTTGCGGGCGTAAAGCTTGCCAGCGTTCAACGCGGGGTTCGTCCAG
>JBKJSC010000124.1:0-5061 GCA_046593035.1 Limisphaerales bacterium
GGAACGCCAGCCGCTGGCCGTACTGATCCAGTTCGGCGCGCAGCTTCAGCCGCTCGGCCACCAGATCCACGCCCACCAGTTCTTTGATGAGATCGCGCTTTTCGAAGTCGATTTCCATTTGCTGACGCGCGGTTTCGTGCGCGGCGAGCGGATCCTCCAGTTCCTTCTCCTCGGACTGCCAGTAGTGGAGTTCCTTGCGTGGGGTGATGACAGCGTGCAATCGCGGCGCAATCAGTTTGTCCACGTCGGCGATGATGAGATCGCAAATGGTTTCCTCCGGACAGCCGACCGAGCGCAGGCGGGCGATGTAAGTGCGGTAATCTTCCGACTCCAATTGCGCCCAGTGGAAATCATTGGTCCGGACGACGGTGACGATCTTGGGTGGAGCGGCGGGCCGCGCCACGGACTTCACCAACACATGCGGCTGGCGGGCCAAACGCTCCACGCGCGCCGTTTCGCGAACGAGGTAAATCACCACGACCAGCAGCGTGAGTTGAAACACCACTGGCAATACGCTGGAACTACGTTTCAACATGGCAGCAGTCTAAGGCAAGCGGGCCGGGGCGCAAGCCGGGGTGTCGCCTTCGACCATTGGCACTATTTCTCATCCGTGCCTGCGGATGAATGACCGGTGTCGCGGCACACGCCACGTTTGCTGGCGGCGATGAACTCCAGCAACACGCGGGCACATTCGCTGGATTCCTGGTTCTGCGCTTCGGCCACGGCCTGGCGCAGATTTTTCCCAGCGCGAAACAGCGCGTGATAAAGCCGCTTCAATTCGCGCCGCTGCGCGGTTGTGAAGCCCGCACGCCGCAAGCCAACGGTGTTCAAGCCGCAAATGCCGTTGTCTCCCCGCGCCACCGTGTAAGGCGGCAAATCTTTGCTGATCGCCGCGCCGCCCTGCATCAACGCCAGCGTGCCGATCCGCACAAATTGGTGGACGAGACAGTTGCCGGAGATGAACACGCGGTCTTCCACCGTGACGTGCCCCGCCAATAGCGCGCCGTTGGCGAGGATGATGTGGTTGCCCAGCCGCGCATTGTGGCCGACGTGACTGTGCGCCATCAGAAAATTGTGCGCGCCGATGACGGTGTCCTCCGCGAGCTTGTTCGAGCGATGCACGGTAACGTGTTCGCGAAAAATGTTGTGGTCGCCAATGCGCAGGCGCGTCGGCTCGCCGTGGTATTTCAAATCCTGCGGCGCATCGCCAATCACACAGCCGGTGTGAAAGCGATTGTGCGCGCCGATGGTCGTGTAGCCGGTGAGATGCGCGTGCGGCCCGACGACGCACTGCGCGCCGAGCGCGACCCCTTCGTCGATGACGGCGAATGGCCCCACGCTCACGGTGGAATCCAGTTGCGCCTGCGGATGAATGATGGCGGTGGGATGAATCATGTTGCTGTCCTCAGATTAACACGGCTGGAAAATCGCTTCCCGAAAATAATTGTCCGTGTTTCATCCGTGACAACATCAGGCATGGAAATATCCCAGTTCGCGCAACGAGGCGTAATCCTTGGCGCGTTCCTCCGTACGCCGACCCAGGATGACGTGGTCGAGCACGTCGATCTTCAACAGTTGCCCGGCGCGGATGAGGTCGCGCGTCACTTTGATGTCCTGCTCGCTCGGCGTCGGGTCGCCGCTGGGATGATTATGCACGAGCACGATGGCGGCAGCATTGGCGGCGATGGCCAGCTTGAACACCTCGCGCGGATGGACGAGGATCGTGTCGAGCGTCCCCTGCGTGATGCGCTCAATGCGGATCAACTTCCGCCGCGTGTTGAGCAGCAGCACTTGAAATTGCTCCACCTCATACACGCGGTTTTCCTCGCGCAACAGGTCGGCGACCCGCTCCGGATTATCCAGCACCGGTGATTCCCCGCGCAGTTCCTGCACCATCCGGCGCGCGAGCGTGAAAGCCGCCTTGAGCGCGATGGCCTTGTCTCGGCCCACGCCTTTGACTTGGCGGAGATCGTCCAACGAAGCGCGGGACAGACTGTCGAGCGTGCCGAACTTTTGAACCAACTGCTCGCCGACTTGAATCGCGGAAACCCCTTTCAAACCGGTGCGCAGCAGTATGGCGATCAATTCCGCAGTGCGCAACGCATCGGCTCCCTTCTCCACCAAACGCTCGCGCGGGCGCTCGCTGTCCGGCAAATCCTTGATGCGGGTGCTCGTCGTCATGCGCTGCAAAACTTATCAGGAAAGCAGGAAGGCAGGAACTTCATTCTCATGTCTTCCTGCGTTCCTGATCAATCTGCCTTTTGCAATTCACCGACAATGTAGGGCGCAAATTCGGCGTGCAGATGCGGCGGAATGCGCGCCTTGAGCCGCACGGTCGGCCCTTCGTAGTCACGCTCGACCACCTGCGCCACCGCGTGCAATCGCGCGATCACCGCTGCCGCGCCATGCGGGATCGCCAGCTCCACGAACTCGCGGATCGGCCGCAACTGGCTGCCGAGCGCGGCCAGCAATGCCGGAAAGCCATCACCCGTTCGTGCCGACACCGCCACGGAATTCGGGAAACGTTCGAGATAAGTCTGCCAGAGACCGCCGGTTTCAAAGCGGTCGATTTTGTTGAACACCATGAGCGTCGGCTTGCCGTCCGCGTGCAATTCGGCGAGCACCGTGTTCACCGCCAGAATCTGCTCCTCCGCGTTCGGATGGCTCACGTCAACCACATGCACCAGCAAATCGGCCTGCACGACTTCTTCGAGCGTCGCCTTGAACGCCTCCACGAGTCGGTGCGGTAATTTGCGGATGAAACCAACGGTGTCGGACAGCAACACGTTTTGATTGCCCGGCAACCGCAGCCGGCGCGTGGTGGGATCCAGCGTGGCGAACAACTTGTCTTCCGCGAGCACCGCCGCCCCGGTGATGGCGTTGAAGAGCGTGGATTTCCCGGCGTTGGTGTAACCGACGATGGAGGCCAGCGGCCAGAGATTGCGTTGGCGTCCGTGGCGCTGCGTGGCGCGCTGCCGCTGGACCACTTCCAGTTCGTCGTCGATTTTGCTGATCCGCTCCTGCACGCGGCGGCGGTCGGTTTCCAACTGCGTTTCGCCATCACCACGCATCCCGATGCCGCCCTTTTGCCGCGACAAGTGGCTCCAGAAACGCGTCAGGCGGGGCAGCAAATGCTGAAGTTGAGCCAATTCAATCTGGAGCTTGCCTTCGCGTGTGCGGGCGCGTTGCGCGAAGATGTCGAGGATGAGCGACGTGCGGTCGAGCACCTTGCACTCGAAAATCTTTTCCAGGTTGCGGCCCTGCGCGGGAGAAAGCTCGTCATCGAAGATCACCGTGTCCACGTCCTCCTCCTTGCAGTGCCGGGAAAACTCCGCAGCCTTGCCGCTGCCGATGAACGTGGCGGCGACGGGCTTCTCCATTTTTTGCGTGCCGTCGCCAATGATTTCGCCACCGGCCGTCGTGGCGAGTTGCGCCAATTCATCCAGCGAATCCCGCACGTCCCACGCGGTGCGCGACTTGAGTTCGGCCCCGATGAGAAAGACGCGCTCCGATTTTCGTGCCGCTTTGGAAACAAGTGCTTTCAAATGTCAGTGCGGCAACATTAACACATTCGGGGTGGGAGAAAAGAGTTTGCTGATTACTTCGCGGATTTGGTCTTTTCATAAGCGGCCACTTCCTCCGGCGTGGCGGCGGTAGGCCAGACGGCGTCATGGCCATCCCAAATCTTCACGAAAAAAGTTTTGCCCTCGGGCATGCTCGCATCACCGCCGTCATCTTTTCCGTCCTCGCCTACGGAATAGAGTAGAAATCCGCCTTCCGGTTTGAGCCGGTAGCGAAGAGGTTGGCCATCCATCGGATCGCGCGGGACGGCGGGCAGGAATGTCGGCACCAGCGCAGCGAGGTCAGGTGCGGGTCGGCGGTGGCGAAGTTCGTAACGTTTCAAAGCGAGGGCGGTGATGGCCATCTGGCGTTCAGTTTGGTAGCGTAATTCGCGCAAGACAAGTTTGCCAGTGACCGAACTATCCCGTCCGGAAAAGATGAACCGGGCGCGGTCATACCAACCCATTTTCGCGTAGGACGAACCCGAGTTGAAGATTCCGGTGAGCAAGTCATCCGGTGTTTCCGCCGCATTGAACAAGCGGCTGGCTTCGTTCCACGATTTCGACCGGCCGACCCGCTCGATTTCAATCACCTTCTGCCAGCGGTTCAAATCGCGTAGTTCGTCCTGCTCGGACCACGCCACGCACCAAAGCGGAAGATGCACATATTCCATCCACGCAGTCGCCTCGGGGCAAAAATCCTCGAAACCTGTTCCTCCCATGCCTTCCGCCACTTTTTTCCACAGGTTCAATTGGGTGTTCCGGGCCGAGCTGGAGTTTCGCATTTGGTCGTAGAAGTCGAGCGTCAAGGCGCGCTCCATCTCCAGTGCGCGCGCCATATCGAGCGGAAAATCCATGGGCAACCAGGCCGACTGCACCGCCGCGAGTTGAGCTTCCGTGCAACCGGGGGACTGCAACAACTCCCAGGTTTGGCGCACGGCCAAATCAACGGCATTTATCCGGATCAACTGCGAAATGAGCAAAATTTCGTCCCGTTCCAGTTCAATCAGACGGAGCAGATCGCGCAAATGGGCGACGGCTTCCTCCGTGTGGCCTCTCTGAAGTGCGTCTGATACGGCCAGCGAAATACATTGTGCCAATCGCTTCACAGGTACGAACGGCGTGACTCCCATATCCACGAATCCCTTCTGATAATTGAACCCCGTATCAAACCCTGATCTTTGCAACGCGGCGTGCGCCGGTTTGAGCAATGCACGGATTTTTTCCAAGTGTGATTCCATGGCAGCCCAAGAGTTGGTCGTACCATTGTCGCCCGGCCACTGCTTCAACTGCCACGACACCATCGCCCGACCCGGAGCGACCAGCCGCATCGAAGGCGAAGTGGAACGCAGCGATTCGGACACTTCTTCAAGTTGATTCGTCAGCGCCAAGAGCGCGGGAAAAGCGTTCTGATCGGCGGACGGCCGCAGCGGAATCAACTCGGTGTACGCCAGCTTTTCTCCCTTGGCTCGCAACTCACTCAAGCGCGCCGCCAACGCCC
>JBKJSC010000230.1:0-3174 GCA_046593035.1 Limisphaerales bacterium
GACGAGTTCGGTGAAGCATCAGAAGGCTAAGCTTGAGGTGGTTGCCAAGTGAAGTTCATTGCAGGCTGTTTTTTTGAAGTGGCAGGCGTAAGATTGCGATCGAGAAACCTACACCGCGACTCTAACAATACTGTAGACATTTTTCAGTGGTGTTCGGAATAAAAAGGGTCGTTTGGCAAACTGAAGGTGTGTACTTTATCTCCTTCAATCGCCGCACGACCCGTGACAATTGTCACGGCCACCTTAAACCAGTTGCCGACGCTCGCCAAGCCACAACGCAAATTTCTGGCGGCACTGATTGCCACCATTCTGGCTCTGCGAGGGCGCGTCAACTATCGGAACCTGGCTCGTTATGGCGACTACACCGAGCGCACTTATGCGCGCCAGTTTCAGCAATCGTTTCCGTGGCTTGAATACCACGCCAAAGTCATTCAATCCGCCGTGCCGTCTTCGCACGAACTGATCGTTGCCCAGGACGCTTCGTTCATTCCCAAGAGTGGGAAGAAGACTTACGGCTTGGACAAGTTTTACAACGGATGCGCCGGACGCCCTCAACGCGGGTTGGAGATCAGCGTTGTGGCCGTTGTGAATGTCACGCAAAAAGGCGCTTACCTGGCGGCTGTTTCTCAGACGCCGGCAAGTCCCGAATTGAAAAAAGAACAGGCCGATACCACGCGGCTCGATCACGCCGTCGCACAGTTAAAAGCGGCGCGACCATTTTTGCCAGACAGAGTTCGCGATCTGGCTGCCGATGGTTGGTACGCCAAGAAAAAGTACGTTGACGCCGCTGTTGCCGAAAACTTGCACGTCGCGACCAAGCTTCGCGCCGACGCAAATATGCGATTCCGTTACACGGGCGAGCGTACCGGCAAACAAGGACGCCCGAAAACTTATGACGGCAAAGTTGATTGGCAAGACCTTCGCCGCTTTGACAAAGTGGACGGCCCGGACTTGGGGCCAGAGATTGAGGTCTATACCGCCGAGCTACATCACGCGACACTCAAACGCTGGCTCCGAACCGTCGTGTTGGTCTGGCACACAGCCGATGGCAAACGCCATCACGCGATTCTGGCGACAACCAATTTGCAAGCATCCGCTGCGGATGTGCTGCGGGTTTACCAAGCTCGATTTCAAATCGAATTCCTGCTGCGAGACGGCAAGCAACACGCCGGATTGACCGAATGCCAGGCACGAAACAAAGAAGCCTTGGACTTTCACTTCAATGCTTCGTTGGCAACGGTCAGCGCCGCCCGATCGGCGGCTGTCGCAGAGCACAAAGGCAATGATCCCTTTGTCTTTTCGTTGGCGACTCAAAAACAAGTCGCTTTCAATGAACACTTTATGGAGCAGATTTCTGCCAAGTACGGTTATGACCTGAGTTTCTGGAAAAACCATTCGGCATATCAAGAACTCAGGACTTACGGGGCGTTAGCCGCTTAATTTCTGTCTACAGTATTGTTCAAGCGAACTGATCGGAATGCGATGCGTGATACGGTCTTTCTTTTCGAAACCGCCAGTGTCAATTAACCGCGCGGAGGCCTTCATACTTCCTAATACTACAACGAGAAATTGATTTTTGATAACCTCAGGGAAGCTTAAGTTTCGTGAGGGAGAAATGAAAACAACGACTAAATCCGGGCGGAAGCCCGAAACAGTTCCCCCAAGTGCGACCCAGCCGACGGGGAATTTGGCGGCGCACGACGTCAAGAATCTGGCCGCCGAATTGGCGGCTTATCACGCCGAGTATGCTGACCTTTACAAACGGCGCGAGCAACGCCAGTGGGCCGAATTCTATTTGAAGGGGCAATTGTCGGACTTGGAACGCAAGACCGTCGAGCCGATGGTCTTGGCCAGCAAGGGTGCCGATGCCAATGCGATTCGCGCTGTTCAACAGTTTCTCGGCGAAGGGACTTGGAGTGACGAGGCGATCCTCGCCCGCCGGGAAAAGCTCCTCGCCGCCGAGATCGGTGAAGCTGACGGCGTTCTGATTTTCGATGGGAGCGGCTTCCCCAAGAAAGGCGATCATTCGGTCGGCGTGGCGCGGCAATACTGCGGCCACCTGGGCAAGGTGGCGAACTGTCAACACGGAGTCTTCGCCGCCTACGCTGCCAGTGGCGGCTACACGTTCGTGGATCGGCGGTTGTATTTGCCGGAACATTGGTTCGGCGAAGACTATGCCGAGAAGCGGAAGCGTTGCGGCGTGCCGGAGAAGTTGCAGTTCAAGACCGAGCCGGCGCTGGCCTTGGAGATGTTGCAAGAGGCGGTCAAGCGCGGCGTGTTGCCGTTTGGTTGGGTGGCGGCGGATGAACGCTACGGGATGAATCCCGCTTTCCTGGATGGCGTCGAGGCGACGGGCAAATCCTACTTTGCCGAAGTCCCGGTTTCGACCATGGTGTGGGTCGGCAAGGTCGAGGTGATCGCGCCAGGACAAGGGCCGATGGGACGCCTGCGGAAAGGCGCGGCGGTCGCCAAAGGTACGCCGCCCGCACAAGAAGTCCGGCAGATTGCCGCAGCATTGCCCGCTCGCGCCTGGCAGCGGTACACGATCAAGGAAGGCAGCAAAGGGCCGATTGAAGCGGACTTTGCGTTTCTGCGCGCCACCAGCAAACGCGGTCGTCGTCCGGGCCACGAAGTCTGGGTTGTCTTGCGGCGCGGTTTGGGAGAGGGTGCCGAGATCAAATTCTACTTGAGCAATGCCCCTTCCAATTGTGCCCGCGCGACGCTGGTGCGGATGAGCGGGATGCGCTGGCCGATTGAGACGGCCTTCGAGGAAGGCAAGAGCGAGCTTGGGATGGATCATTACGAAACGCGGACCTGGTTGGGCTGGCATCATCAAATGACCTTGACCTTTCTGGCGCATCATTTTCTGCTGCGACTGCGATTGAAGCTTAAAAAAAGTCTCCGGCGCTGACTCTCGCACAAGCCAAAGTGTTAGTAGACCACGCGCTGCGAAGCGAGCGACTGACGATCGAAGAAGCCTTGGAGATCGTTCGTTATCACCAAGCGCGAAACTATGCCGCCTATTGCTCTCACCGTCAGCGAACGCTGCAAGCTCACAAGAAACGGGCTGGAAAGCCCAAATAACGATTTCTCGTTGTAGTACTAACCGTCCTTTTTAACGATCCAACCGATATTGAGTAGGCCAATCCCACCGCCTCGACGGCGCAGTGGCGG
>JBKJSC010000276.1:0-7734 GCA_046593035.1 Limisphaerales bacterium
TCCCGCATCCAGGTCATCCAAACTTATCGCTGACGCCGCGCGAATCTGCCAAAGGAGCATCTGGTCGGGATGCTTTTGAAGAAACGGACTGCTCTCGTCCATGAACCGTTGGAGTGAGGCTTTTTGACCGGCAAGGTCGGTGGTCTGCTGCGCCTGCCGGGCCAACTCGATCAGGGAGTTATATTCCACCTTCTCTAAACCGGTAAGCGGCGCCGCAGGCTTGGTAACGGTAGTGCTGTTCGTTGAAGGCGTGGCGGGAGTGGTGAGTAGTTTGTCCAACAGGACCTTGCCTTTGACCAGGCGTGGGTCGTCGGGATAAGCCACCAACAATCCGGTCGTCAACTGCTGCGCCTCTGCGTATTTGCCGGCGCGAATCAGATCGGAAAGTGTTTTCACCACCTCGTCGGGTGCTTGCTTGGCCGGTGCTGGGGCTGCGGGCGGTTGAGCGGCGGCGTTCGGCGCAGTTTGCGCGTGGAGAGATGCAGAGATTATCAGGGCGCAGAAAACTCCAAGAATGAATAGTATTGGCAACTTGATCATCGCTTGGGGGTCATTGATGGGGAGGTGGTAACGATTGATCGTCATTACTTCCCTCCCGTGCGAAGGAGCTTCGGCGTGGCACCTGGTTCAGGCCGGAAGGCTACACCGTTTTCTTGGAGCATCGTGCTTAGTTCCTGAGTGCTCAAATAGAGCCGGCGCTGCGGTCCTTGGTTTGAATCCATCATCTCAAACCAGGTTTCCCCGCGATATTGGAAAGTCTTCGTCAGCACGACTTCATGTCCCGCGGCAACGTCGCCGTTCTCCGGGACAACTCCGATCATCACCGGACGCCCCGCTTTCAATGTTTTGGCAAAGTCCGAGCTTGGAACAATTTCGACCTGACCAAACGCCTCCGCCAACATGACCACTTCGCCGCCCTTCAGGCCTTGCTCCTCGATGACTTTCTGAGGATTCGCGCGCTCGGCTGCCTCGCGCCACTCACCTGTGCGCAGGAGTTCTGTCGCCCGCGCCGCCACCACGCCGTAGGGCAGACTGGCCGCGTTGGCGAGGGCGAAGACGGCACAATCCTCATGGATCGTCTGTTTACCGGCTCCCGACAAGCCAGGACCATCACCGCGTGAGGCTTCCCGCGCGAAGTCTCCGTCTTCTTTACGCGCCAGGACATCCCGCCATGCTCGGCGAATTTGAGTGTCCGTCGCTCGAGGATCACCATCGGAACCCAATTTGTTCAAAGCCTGATTCAGGCGGACTTGCTTTTCCTTGGTCCATCCCAAACGGATCGCCAAAGCATTCATGCCATTGGTGATGACGTCCACGCTGTATTGATTGACAGCGTTGACATAAGCAACTTTGGCGTCCTGGACTTTTACCTGTTGGGCAACGCAGGCAACTGCTTCAGGCGAATCCTTTTTTAAATTACGTCCTGTGCAATCTCTCGCAAAGTCCGCCGCCAGCTTGAGCAGCGCCGTATGTTGCCGCTCCAATACCGCATGGCGCAGGTCCAACTCCAATTTAACGTCCGCGGGGAGCGAAGCAGGCACGGTCAAAAGCCTTGGCAAGGCACCCCATGAGGATTCCAAGACGAGAAAAAGCAGGCAGACGACCTGAAGAAGCGATGCCGCTTTCATTTGGCTGCAGGGGCTGGGGCCGGTGCAGGGGCTGGGGCAAGATCAGGGTCAGCATTAAGACGAATCAAATCCTCTTCCTTGACGTCGATGGTGGCAAGCTTTTGGCTGAGCTTGTCCTGGCTGGTCTTGAGTTCAACGATTTGGATCTGAACGGATTTGTCGCCAGCATCATATTTCTTTTGAACCTCGGCCAGTTTCGCATCGGTTTCTTTCTTTTGATCCAAATACCCAGTCTTTTGTTTTTCCAATTTTTTGTATTCAGCGCTCTGAATCGCCTTCAAGTAGGAGGGCGATGGAATGGTGGTTCCAGGTTTGGGATATTCGATCCTTTTGACCGCGTTTTTTCCGGCGGTGTCATTTCCGCTTTGTGAACGTGCCGAATTACTTTCCAGGGGACCACTTTGCAGGTTGGGACTATTTTCGAAGAGCGCTTGCAAATCATCCAAAGCTCGCTGGTTGCTCCTGGCTACCACGGGTTCGTCCCTGGGAGTAAGGTTGGCTTTTGCGCTGGGCACACCCAGATTTACCACCTTTTGACCAGATTGATTGTCAGCGGGGGCGTCCTTTAGATTCTCACCCGGAATGACGATTGCTCGCTGGGCCGGGTTTGCAATTTGAGTAGGATTCGCCTGCTTTATCCCATCCGGTTTTTGGTTGAGCACCTGGTTAAGCTCTCTTGTGGTTTGTTCTAGGTCAGCCTTTTGACTCTGGGTTCCGGTTTTCGCGGCAGAAACAGGCGGGGCACCACCCAAATCAGGCCGTTGGGCAAGGTCATTTTTGGTGAAATCATCCGACTGGGTTTTGAAGTCTTGATCCAAACCGGTGGCAAGCAGGCTGTCGAGCTCTTGCAATTCTTTAGGGACATCTGCCGATCGGGGTGACGGATTGACCGCGGCAGTTTTTAGAAGTGCGGGGTCAACGTAGGTTTTCTGCGTTCCACGCAAATCCACTGCATTTGGATTCGCGTCAAGGTTCACCAAAATAAGGGCAGAGGCATTGGGACTTGGAACTGTGGCATGAGTCAATCCCCCGAAATCCAAAAATCCGGTGCTGGCTGGCGTGTTACCCAGCACCTGGCCTAATGAACCACTCGTCTCCTTCGCGGCCGCTGTGTTGATGCGGGCTTGTTCGATGCGGGCTTGTTCGGCGCGAGCCTGTTCCAGTTGTTTGGCTGAGGCGAGATTATTGATGATTGTCTGGTCGTTGGGAGTTTTATCCAAAGCTTTCTGAAATTCTATAATCGCGCCGGCATAATTCTTCTGTTTGAGATACCAGACACCGCTTTTGTTGAGTTGCTCGGCTGCGATGTTCCGTTGACCCAATTCCTGCTGTTCCTGCTGCTGCGACCGGAGACCGGCGCCACCGTCGGCAAGACATTGCCGCGCGTTGGCAAGGTTTTGCTTAAAGGTGGTATTGTCTGGTTCTTTTTTTAAGGCCTTCTCAAAGGCAGCAATGGCTTTTGCCCAGTCTCCATTCTTGTAGTACTGGCAACCCAGTTCATTGGCATCATGTGCCTCTTTTTGTTTGGCCTCTTGTCTGGCCTCCATAGCCTTGCGCATCTTGTCCCAAATGCTGGTGGTGCCGGGAGCCAACGACGAGCCACCACTGCTACCGCCTGAATTCCCGCCACGAGGACCCTTATCCACACTTCTTATTCCGTCCCGACCGGTGTAGACGTCTCCCGGCGCCGCAAAAACGGGAGACGGAAACCAAGTGAGTGCGGCGACCGCACTGAGGAGATTGAGGGCCATCACGGATTTCGCCGGAGACATATTCCACAGAGGAAGGTTGCTTTGGGTGTTCATAAATGTGTTTTGTCGCCGACGACCGGATCGGCCCAAGCTGAATCCGACAAGACTCCAAGTGTATTAATAAAGAGCATGGAAACAAGAAGCATTCGTGCCGCTGAAAGGAATTTGCTGTTGATGTGCTGTGTGAAATGGGAGAAGCGTTCCTTACAAGTGCTCATAACAGCGACGCTAGGCCTACGCATGCGGAAGTAAAGCACTTTTATCGCATATATTTTCGCTGTTTCGCTGCATAGGGTAGCGCATGAGGCGGCGGTGAGATGTCGAGGTGTTCCGGCCTCCGCAGCGTCTCTGGTTCAATTCATCCTGAGAGCCTGTCTGAAAACCCCACCAAAACGCCGCGTGAGGGCACGCGGCCTACAGGAATCAGCGAAAATCGTCCTCCTTTGTAGGCCCGGTGCCCTCACCGGGCAAGTTTTCAGACAGGCTCTGAATGATTCAATCTCCCCCCGTCACTGACGCATTACGCTTGGTTGGTAGCCTGGCGGGGGAGGTGGCAGTCGGAAGCGAGCAGTTGGAAGAAACCTTCAACCACGGATGCACACGGAAGGTCAGGATGAGGGCGGGTCAAAACACTAACTTTGATTTTTGTAAACGGTGGTGAAATCAGTTGGAGAAACGTCCGCCCTCACCCGGCCCTCTCCCCCGAGGAGAGGGAGCCATTGTTGGCCGCTGGTTTGAAATCTCGTCCAGCTGAGTTTGCCGGATGACTATTCGCAAAACCTGTAAAAATGCGTGCTGTGTCCATCCAAGTCCATCCGTGGTTTTGAATGACCTTGTTCCTGATCAGAGCCGACTCACATCGGCTGCTACGATATAGGGGGATGGAGGCTCGCAGCCCGCTAAAAAAGTAGGAGACGACGTGAGGAGTCTCAAACTCACCCTTCAGAAACCGAAGAAATTAGAGACTCGTCACCTCGTCTCCTACGTTGAAAAGAGATTTTTAACGGACTGCTAGCCGCGGTAGATGGCGCGCGCGGTGCAGGTTTCGGCGACAACGACCTCGGTGAGCAATGGCAATTTTGGTTTCAGCCGTTGCCAGATCCAGACGGCGATGATCTCACTCGTCGGATTTTCCAGGCCGGCGATTTCGTTGAGGTAATGGTGATCGAGCTTTTCCCAAAGCGGTTTGAAGGCGGCCGAGATGTCGGCGTAATCCATCAACCAGCCGAGCTGGGGATCGCATTCGCCCGTGACGACGATCTCCACCTGAAAGCTGTGGCCGTGAAGCCGGCGGCATTTGTGCGATTTCGGCAGATGCGGCAGCAGGTGCGCCGCTTCGAATTGAAAAGTTTTGCGTAGTTCCATTTTCATGGTGAGGTCGAGTCTGTTTTCATTGTTCCCAATCCGTCCACGTTACAAGGTCGCCGAGGCTCGGCCGGCCATCGTGACGCCAGGTCAGCGGCGGGTTTTGCATCTGGCCAATCGGGCAGACGCGCGTCGCGCCCCAGCGGGCGAGTTGCAGGGTGAGTTCCGGTAATTGATCTTCCGCCGCCGCGAGGCCGACGGTGGAAACCCGGTCGTGCACCGCGTCCGCGCCGTGCAATGCCTCGGTCAGGTTGCGCACGGCTTTCACATAGATGAATCGGTTGAGGCACGAGGTTTGAAACCGCGCGTCGGCTTCGTAAACCACGGTCCAAGCGGTGGAATCGAGACTGCACCAGTGGCGCGTGGTGTCCGGCGAATGCGCGGCGCGCACCTCGTAGAACGCGCGCCGCGACGCGATGGCCGCCGCCGCCTCGGTGGAAAGGGAACCGCGCGGTTCCAATTCCTCGCGGCGGGCCAGCTCGGCGGCGAGCCGTTCGGCGAATTGATGCGCGGTGCCGCGGCCGTCGTCTTCCACGTAATAGACATGCGGCGAAAGGCAGCCCAGCTGGTTCCAGGCGACGACATCACTGGCGGCGTGCATCACGATTTGCTTGGTGCGATAACCGTCCAACGCTTCCTTGGTCAGAAAACCAAAACTGACACGGTGGCCGTAACCCAGGAAGCGGACCTTAGGCGGCAGCCGGTGGCGCAGGGCGGTGAGGGTTTCATCGCTGCCGGTGGCGGTCACGCACTGGGCCTCGGCAAAAAGGGCGGTTTCGATCGCCGCATCGCCGCCGCGCCATTCGGCAATTTCCAAACAAGCGCCGAGTTTTGGTTCCGTCTCGTAAAGCGAATGCGCGAATAAACGCGGCAGGAAGGCGGCACCGCTGGCGCATTTGACGAATTGCGCCGAGCGCAGCAACAGTCCGAGCACGATGCTCATCAACGCCGGATTGGGAATGCTTCCAGCGGTGATGTGGACGAGCAGTTCCGGCCCGGTCGCGATGGCGAATCGTTGGGCTTTATATTCCGTCGGCGTGGCGGAAAGAGCGTCGAGTCGTTGTGCGTGGCCGAGTTCCTGGACGAGCAATGTTTCGAGATTTTCGCCGGTGAGCTGCTTGAAAAACGAATCCAATCCAGAGGCGAGTGTGGCTGACGGGAAACCGGTGTGCGTGGGGCCGTCGCGCAAGGCCAGTTTGCGAAAGGGGTAATCCGCCTCCAGCCAGTTCTCCGCCGTCTGGCTGAGGATACGGATGAGGCTGGGCGTGGAGCGCGCGGCGAGATATTTCGCGCGGTTGCGTTTGAGCGTCTGGCACGCCTCGGTGATCATTGCCGGGGTGAAGACGGCCTCGGCGGGGAGGTCCGCGAGAAAATAGTTGGGCAAGTTCATTCGAGTGCCGATTGCGGTGCGTTAAGCGGGGAAGGCGTGATGGAAGTTGTCTCAACCAACTGTTCGCGCTGGCGAATGGCTTTCAAGCAGGGCAGTCCCACCAATGAAATTACAATTAAGCCAGCCAGGCCTGCGTAAATGCCATAGTAACTTTCCACATCGGCGGCCTTCGCGCCGAGGGCTTCGACCCAGCGGCCATTAAGCCAGTGCGCCAGATTGCCGACGAGTCCGCCGATGGTAATCCACAGACCAAAGACGCGTCCGCGCACTGCCGCTGGCACCGATTCCATCAAGGCGGCCTCGACGATGGGATAGCTGGCCATGAAGAAGAAACCGTAGATCATCAGCACGGGGATGATCGCGCTCGTCGGCACATGCGGAAACAATGCGACCATCGAGGCCGCCAACAACAACACGAAAGCGGCCCAGCGCGAACGCCCGCGATCGCTCAGATGACCGAAGAGCGGATTGCTGATGGCCGAAGCGATGAAGATGCAACTCAGCGCGAGGCCGGTTTCTTTTGCGGAAAAATTATGCGCCTTGAGCAGAAATAGAGAACTCAGCGTGGTCATGCTGCTGCCCGTAAAATCCCGCGCACAAAACGCAAACGCCGCTACGATAAACAGCAGCCACAATGCGGATGACGGAAATAGTTTTCCGACCAACGACCCGACATTGGCGGATGCGGGTGTGCGGCGGTCGTCGTTTTCCGCCAGTCGAAAAAAAAGTCCAGCCATCACCACGCCGAGCAGACCTAGCTCCAGGACGGGCGTGCGCCAGTCGTTGCATTGGTCAGCGCGCCAGCCCGCGTAAATTGGCCCGAAGAAAAAACCGACACTGGCGCCGATGCCCACCAGGCCGAGCGCGCGTCCGGAATTCTCCGGAAACAATCCCGCCACGAGTCCCGTCCCGGCGGGATGAAACACGCTGCCGCCCAGTCCGGCGACGAGCACGCAGGCGACGGCCGTGGCGTAGTTGGGCGCAAACGCCAGACCGGCGAAACCGACTGCGTTGAGGAGCAGCCCGCAGCCGAGCAGAGTCTTGCGGTTGAACCGGTCGGCCAGAATGCCCATCGGATAGGCGGGCAGAAAGTAGGCGACGTTCATCAACGTGACCAGCAACGTGGCAGCCGCTGGCGACGCAAGCTGGAAGCCGGCCTGCACTTTCAGATAGAGCGGAATGAGCGCGACTTGATAGACGTGTGTGAAGGCGTGCAGCGTGCCAATGAGCCAGAGCGTGCGGATTTTGTGGGTTTGTGATTCCATGTGACAGCTCTACTTCATGGCCTCGTATCCACTCGCCATCAATGAGCAGCCGCGCGGTTCGGCCCGCGCTGCGCGTCCGATCAATTCAAATCCGTCGCCACGCCGCGCCGCGAGGTCTTCAGTCTGGATGGCCATCACGGAGCGCACATTCGCCAAATCGAAGACGCGAAGCAAACCTGTTTCGCCGTCGGCGACTTCGCGTCCGGTCTCCGGTGAAATAATTTTCACGCGCGCCCACGGAGGGAAGTGGAAGACGCGTTGCGGATTGGGAGTTGAGAGTTGAGAGTCTGCGCAATCCCCAGCGACGGTGTCGTAGGCCTGCGAACATAATTCAC
>JBKJSC010000196.1:0-14704 GCA_046593035.1 Limisphaerales bacterium
GCGGCGAGGTAGTCGTTGACGGTGACGACATGCACGCCGCGCGCGATTCCGAATGGATGGGCGCCGTTTACAAATTTCTCGGGCTGACCGTCGGCTGCATCCTGCACGACCAATCGCCCCAAGAGCGCCGCGAGCAATATTATTGCGACATCACCTACGGCACGAACGCCGAGTTCGGGTTTGATTACCTGCGCGACAACGGCATGGCCACCACAGCCGAGGAGCAGGTGCAGCGCGGCCATTACTTCGCCATCGTCGATGAAGTGGATTCGATCCTCATCGACGAAGCGCGCACGCCGCTCATCATCTCCGGCCCGGCGGTGGTGAGCCTGGAGAATAAAAACTACGAGCAGTTCAAACCGGCCATCCAATCGATACAATCCGCGCAACAGAAGCTCTGCAACCGGTTCCTCACGGAGGCGGAGGCGTTGATGCGGAAGCTGCGCCCGGAGGACGGTTCGAATCCGAAAACTCCGGAGGTGCTGGAGCGGGAAATCGGGTTGTTGCTCTACCGCGTGAAACTTGGCCAGCCAAAGTCCGCCGGCCTGATGAAGGTGCTCGAAGACCCGGAGAACTTGAAGCTGATGAACAAGGCGGAGCTGGAATTGCACGCCGACCAGAGCAAGAAAGACCTTTACGCGCAGAAAGAAGAATTATTTTTCGCCATTGAGGAGAAGAGCCACGACGCCGACTTGACGGAGAAGGGCCGTGGTTTCCTCAGCCCGCAAGACCCGGATGCCTTCATGCTGCCCGACATCATCACGGCGTTTCACGAAGTGGACACCGGGCCAGTGGCGGACGTGCGCGCGCGCCTTGAAGCCAAGGCGAAAATCCAGGCTGAGTTCGAGCGCAAGGCCGAGCAAATCCACGTCATCGGACAGTTGCTCAAGGCCTATTGCCTGTACGAGAAAGATGTCCAATACGTCGTCCAGGAAAACAAGGTCATCATCGTGGATGAGAACACGGGCCGTTTGATGACCGGTCGCCGCTGGAGCGATGGCCTGCACCAGGCCGTCGAAGCGAAGGAAGGCGTCGAAGTGGAGCGGGAAACGCAGACTTACGCCACGATCACGATCCAAAATTATTTCCGCCTTTACCACAAGCTCGCCGGTATGACCGGCACGGCGGAAACGGAAGCGCAGGAGTTTCTCGACATTTACAAACTAGGCGTGCTGGTCATTCCCACGAACCGGGTCGTCGCCCGCAAAGACGCCAATGACACGGTCTATAAAACCAAGCGTGAGAAATTCAACGCCGTCCTCAAGGAAATCCAGACCATCCACGCCGCCGGCCGGCCCATCCTGGTCGGCACCGTGTCGGTGGACACCAGCGAACAGCTTTCCCGCATCCTGAAAAAGGCGGGCATCGTTCACTCCGTCCTCAACGCGAAGTATCACCAGCAGGAGGCGGAAATCATCGCCCGTGCCGGCCAGCGCGGCTCCGTCACCATTGCCACGAACATGGCGGGTCGCGGCACCGACATCAAACTTGGTGTTGGGGTGGCCGACCTTGGCGGATTGCACGTGCTCGCCACCGAACGCCATGAGGCACGCCGGATTGACCGGCAGTTGCGCGGCCGTTGCGCGCGCCAGGGCGACCCCGGATCGTCACACTTTTTCATCGCGCTGGAAGACGATTTGATGCGGCTCTTCGGCTCCGACAAGATCGTGAAGGTAATGGAGAAGGTCGGTTTGGAAGAGGGCCAGGAGCTTGAACACTTCATGCTCGACCGCTCAATCCAGACCGCGCAGAAGCGCGTTGAACAGCATAATTTCCAGGCGCGCAAACGGACGCTCGAATACGACGACGTGATGAACAAGCAGCGCGAAGTCATCTACGGCTTCCGCAATGAGATCATCCACGGCGACGACATCCATGACCGGCTCATGGACATCATGGAAGAGGTCGTGATTTCCAAAGTCGAGGAGTTCACCGCCTCTGACACCGATGCCGCCGAGTGGAACTTGCGCGGCTTGTCCGACTGGGTGAATCTGAATTTTCCCATCGGGCTGCCCGAGGAACAGATCATCAAGGCCGCGCATTCCGGTAGCGAAAATCCTGTGCCCGGCTCGGTGTTCGACGGCCTCAGTCCGGCGCAATTCGCCGTCTGCCAGCATCTCGGCAAGGCCATCCGCGATGCCTACGAACTCAAGGTCAGCTTTGAGGACAAGGACGCGCTCAAGACGGTCGAGCGTTACACCATCCTCACCGCCATCGACAAACTGTGGCAGGAACATCTCTACGGCATGGACGGCTTGCGCAACAGCATCGGGCTGCGCGCCTACGGACAGCGCGATCCGCTCCTCGAATACAAGGCGGAGGCGTTCAAGATTTTTGCAGAATTGATGGTCAACGTGAAAACGGAGATTTGCCACAACATCTTCCGCAGCGCGTCGAGCATGATGGCTTTCGAGAATTTCATGCGCAATCTGCCGCAGCAAACCGTGCATCAGGAAACCAGCGCGTTCGGTGAGCCGCCGGCGTCGGAGTCCAATCCCAGCGACGTCGTCAGCGAGGCTAACGAAAATATCTCCAAGACCAAACCCGTCCGCACCGGTCCCAAAGTCGGGCGCAACGACCCGTGCCCCTGCGGCAGCGGCAAGAAATACAAGCAGTGTTGCGGGAAGTGATGCCCGTTTCCAAAGCGCGTTTGTAAACTCGAAATGTCGGGCGAAGTGGCTGTAGTTCCGCCGCGCTCGACATTTTTTTGAGTGCTTTGCTCTAGGAATGCGTCTATTGATTCAAGTAACGAAAGACACCATCTATGAGAACTTCCAAATCCATTGTCGTCGCCGCTTTGATCACCAGCGTTCTCGCCGCGCCGCTCACCACTTGGGCCGTGGACAAGAAAACTGAAAAGCAGGCCGAAAAAATCAAACCCTACCCCCTGAAGACCTGCATTGTGGCCGACGACGCACTCGACAAAGATGCCGTCTCCTTCGAGTACAAGGGTCGGGAATACAAGCTGTGCTGCGAAGGCTGCCGGAAGGACTTCGACAAGGAACCGGCCAAGTATGTGAAAAAACTTGAGGACGCGGAAAAGAAACTCAAGAAATAGTGCGTCAGACCGCGCCTGCTACCGCACCCTGCGGCTTCCATGCAACCACAACGAACATCCTCTGGTTTCAGCGCCGCAGCCAAAGCGGCGTTGGCGGGAATGTTGGTGGTATTGTTGCTCTGGCTGGCCACGCTCGCCACCACTTCTGCATTTCATCAATCACTCCACACGGATGCGGACACCGGCAGTCACCACTGCCTCATCTGCGTATTCGTCCATGGCCAGGTGGAAACGGTCGGCGTTCGTGGTTTGTCCGTTCTTTTCATTGTCCTGTGCATCGGGCTGGTGCCGCTGGCCCGGACGGTGACGCTGACTTCCACTGACCTTCGGCTTGCTCCGAGCCGTGCCCCGCCCTGTTTCTTCGCTCCCTCCGCCCGTTAGTTCCCATTCGGCAGTCCAGTTGTGAACCCGGCGCAGCCAGCATTTGGCTGCCCACATTTCGGAGAAGCCATGAAACTTAATTATTTGATAGGGTGGTCGTCTGCCCTTTGCCTGTGCGCGATGCCGCTGCAGGCCCAGACTGCAAATGAAATGGAGCAGTTGCGGAAACAAATCAAAGACTTGCAGGACAACTTTGAGAAGCAGCAAAAGTTGCAGCACGAACAGATCGAGGGCTTGAAGCGGCAAATTGAGTTGCTGCAATTACCGTCGGCGAAATCATCGCCGTCGGGCGCTACTGCGGACGCCGCGAAATCGCCGAGCGGCACTGCGACCGCGCCACCGTCCGTGGATTTGACACCGCGCTGGTCGCCGACGGATGGCCTGCGCATTGGCGGCAGCAAAAGCTACCTGGACATCTCGTTCGACGCGCTGCTCGCTGCGGGCACTTCCACCTCGCCCAATATCGGCCCGCTGCAACTGGGCGGCCACGATCCGACGCAACGCGGCTTCACCGTGCAGAACCTGGAGATGACACTCTCCGGCAACGTGGATACTTATTTTCGCGGCCAGGCGAATCTCATTTACCAGCTCAATCCACAGGGCCAGTCCACGTTTGAGGCGGAGGAAGCCTATTTGGAAACTCTCTCGTTGCCTGGAAATTTTCAGATCAAGGCCGGTCAGTTCTTCACCGAGTTTGGCCGGCTTAATCCGCAACATCCGCACGCGTGGAGCTTCGTGGACCAACCGCTGGTGAACGGCCGCATGTTTGGCGGGGACGGCCTGCGCAATCCGGGCGCACGGCTTTCGTGGCTGCTGCCCACGCCCTTTTATTCGGAGCTTTTCTTCACGGTGCAAAACAGCCAGGGCGAAACCGCGCATAGTTTCCGCAACGACAACGACGGCGCGCCGCTCTTCGGCCGCCTCACCGCGCAACGCCCGGTGGCGTCCTTCGGTGACATGCTGTTCACGCCGCGTTACGCCGTGTCGTTTGACCTTACGGAAAACCAAGTGCTGCTCGCCGGCGCGTCGGCGGCCTTTGGACCCAACGGTTCCGGCGCGCACGCAGGCACGCAAATCTACGGAGTGGACTGGTTTTGGAAATGGAAGTCGCCACAGCATCATGGTGGTTTTCCGTTCGTCTCGTGGCAGACTGAGGCGATGATTCGGCGCTACAATGCGGGCGCATTTGATTGGGACCTCGACGGAAACACCGCCGTGGACGCGGGCGAAAACGACCTGGATGGCAATGGCGTTCCGGACGTGCTCTCGCGCGAGACGCTGCGCGACTACGGGTTTTATTCGCAACTCGCCTACGGTTTCAAACCCGGCTGGATCGCGGCGTTGCGCGGAGATTATGTCACCAGCGCCACGGCGAATTACGAACGGTTGTTCGGTCGTGACCCGGATCGGGCCGCACGCTGGCGCATCGCCCCAAACCTGACTTGGTTTCCGAGCGAGTTCTCCAAAATTCGCCTGCAATACAACTATGACATGCGGAATGGCATTGGTCCCGACCACTCAATCTGGCTGCAATTCGAATTCATGCTCGGCGCGCACGGAGCGCACAAGTTCTAAGCCCTGATTGAAATGCATTATCCCCACTTTGAAATATGAAAAGACTCCTGCTCACTTCTTGCGCGTTGCTGCTGGCTTTCACCGCGCAAGCCAAACTTAACGTCGTCGCCACCACGCCTGATTTCGGCGCGATTGCGAAAGAAATCGGCGGCGATCACATCGACCTGACGACGCTCGCCAAGCCGACGGAAGACTCGCATTTCGTCGATGCCAAGCCGAGTTTCATCGTGAAGCTCAACCGCGCCGATGCGCTCATCGAAGGTGGTGCCGAACTGGAAATCGGCTGGCTGTCGCCGTTGCTTGAGGGCGCTCGCAATCCGAAACTCGCAGCCGGCAAGCCGGGCCGCATCGCCTGCGCCGAGGGGATCCAACTGCTCGAAGTGCCGGGCACGCTGGACCGCGCTAAAGGCGATATCCATGCCGTCGGCAACCCGCATTACACCACCGACCCGATGAACGCGAAGATCGCGGCGGCACACATCGCGGAGGCATTCAGCCAGTTGGATCCGAAGTCCGTTGAATTCTACCGCGCCAACTTGAAGAAGTTCAGTGATCGCCTCGACGCCAAGCTCGCCGAGTGGCAGAAATCGCTCGCGCCCTTCAAGGGGAAACGCATCGTGACCTACCACAATTCATGGCCGTACTTTGCCAAACGCTTTGAGGTGAACATGACTTTGTTTCTCGAACCCAAGCCGGGCATTCCACCGACCCCCGCGCACTTGGCGGAGGTCATTTCCAAAATGAAGGCCGAGCACACCCGGCTGATCGTCGTGGAGCCGCACCTCAGCCGCAAAACCGCCGAGGCGGTGGCGGGTCACACCGAGGCACAGTTGCTCGACTTCGCGCCGTATCCCGGCGGTGGCAAGGGCGCGGGTGAAGGCTATATCGAATGGATGGATTCGCTCATCCGCGCGCTGGTCAAGGGGTTTGAAGCGACGAAATAATTCTGTCATCGGCGACGGTCGCAACCACCGCCATAAACATAATCATCATGGAAGAATTTTTCAGCATCATGAAGTGGCCGCTCATCGCGAGCCTGCTGCTGCCCGGGTTGCTCGTGTATCTCGGCCTGCACATCGTGCGGCGCGAAATTATTTTCGTGGACCTTGCGCTCGCCCAGGTGGCGGCGCTGGGAGCGTGTGTCTCGATTCTCCTGAAACACGACGCGCACGACTGGCAGACTTACGCTTGGTCGGCGGGCTTTACTCTCATCGGTGCGGTGATTTTTACTTTCACGCGTTCCAAGGCGCATCATCAGGTTCCCCAAGAGGCGCTCATCGGCATCGTGTATGTGGTTGCCGCCGCCGCCGGCATCCTGCTTCTGAGCAACAGCCCCAACGGCAATGAGGAACTGCGCCATACGCTCGTCGGCGACTTGTTGCATTTGCAAAAGCCCGGTGATGTTCTCAAGCCGTTCGCACTCTACGTCGTCATCGGCGCGATTCACTTCGCCTTTCGCCGGCAGTTTTTCCTCCTCTCCTTCGAGCCAGAGCGCGCGGTGGCGGAAGGTTTGTCCATCCGCTGGTGGGATTTTGTTTTCTACGCCTTGTTCGGCGCGGTGGTGACCACGTTCGTCCAGATCGGCGGCGTGCTGATGGTGTTCTCTTACCTGATCGTCCCGGCGGTCTGCGCGAATTTCCTCACCCGCAAACTCAGCTCTCTCCTGTTGATCGGCTGGCTCACTGCCACTCTCGCGAGCGTGCTGGGTCTGTACGGTTCCTACAAATTCGACCTGCCCACCGGCGCGGCCATCGTTTGCTCGCTGGGGGCAGCGCTCGTAATAGTGGCCATCATCGCCCGGTTTCGCCGTTCCTGTTCACCGGCAGCCGACGCGTAAATCCGCTTTCGCATCGCGGGACGAAGCCGTTAGAGTCTTCGCGATGACCGCTGCGAAACTCGATCCCCTCGCCATGCTCCGCCCGCGCCGGCGCATCGAAGGTTTCTCCGCCATTCTCCTGCCGTTCCTCGCCAACGGTGACGTGGACTGGCCCGGCTTCGCCGCGCACACGCGCCGTACCGTGCAGGCCGGCCTCGGCCCTGCGGTGAACATGGACACCGGTTTCGGCAATCTCATCGACGACGCCACCAAACGCCGCGCGCTCGAAATCACGCAGGCCGAATGCGCCGGACGCAGTTACGTCGCCGGTGCGTTCGTGCTCGATCAGCCGGGCGCGACGTTCAACTTCGACGCCTACGCGCGGCAGATGGCGATGATCCAGCAGTTCGGCGGCACGCCCGTGATTTTCCAGAGCTACGGCCTCACGCAGCAACTCGACGATGCCATCGTGGCCGCCTACGCGAGGCTCGGCACCGTCGCGGAGCGCTTCGTCGGCTTCGAACTGGGCACGATGTTCGCGCCGTTTGGGAAAATTTATTCGCTCGAAGTCTATCGCGGTTTGATGGGCGTGAAGCAGTGCATCGGCGCGAAACATTCCTCGCTGCGCCGCGATCTCGAATGGCAGCGCCTCGCGCTCCGCGAAGCCACGCGCCCCGACTTCCGCGTTTACACCGGTAACGACCTCGCCATCGACATGGTGATGTATGGAAGCGATTACCTGCTCGGTCTTTCGACCTTCGCGCCCGACGTCTTCGCGAAGCGTGACGCTGCGTGGCTTGCCGGCGACCCGGCGTTCTACGAACTCAATGACCTGCTCCAGTATCTCGGCTTCCTCGCCTTCCGCGCGCCCGTTCCCGCCTACAAGCACAGCGCCGCGATGTTCCTCAAACTCCGCGGCTGGCTCGGCTGCGACGACACGCATCCCAAGTCAGCCAAGCGCCCCGACTCGGACCGGGAAATTCTGACGGACATCGTGAAGCGACTGCCATCGTGATCTCGTAGCAGCCGACGTAAGGAGGCTCTAACTAAAATTGAATTCAAAATGAGCCTCGTGACCTCGTCTCCTACCTCAAAATGACTATGCCCGAACCCTTCAAACTCAACCGCATCCCGTCGCTGAAGACGGTAGATGATTTTCGCAAACACTGCGCCGCCCTCGGCATCGATTTGCCGTGCGAGGATGCCATCGAGCCGGGCGCGGGTTCGCCGCTCGCGCAGCCGGTGACGGGCGTGACAGTGAACGGCAAGGGCATCGGCAACCGCGTCGCCATTCATCCGATGGAAGGCTGGGACGGCACGACGAGCGGCGGCGTGACCGGGGAGATGCGGCGGCGCTGGCAGCGCTTCGGCGAGAGCGGGGCGAAGCTAATCTGCGGCGCGGAGGCGATGGCCGTGCGGCCTGACGGGCGCGCGAATCCGAACCAGCTCATCATCATCGAGCAGAATAGAGCGGGGCTGGCGGAGCTGATGGGCATTTTGAAAAAGGCGCACGCGGAGCGTTACGGCACGACGGACGATCTCGTCATCGGTTTCCAACTCACACATTCGGGGCGCTTCTGCCGGCCCAACGACAAGAAGCGCTGGGAGTCGCGCATCGCCTTCCGGCATCCCATTCTCGACAAAAAGTTCAACGTCACAAGTGACGAGCAGATTCTTTCGGATGGCGAAGTTGAGGAGTTGATCCAGTGCTACATCCACGCGGCGCAAATCGCGTGGGACGCGGGCGCGGACTTCGTGGACCTCAAGCATTGCCACGGCTATCTGCTGCACGAATTCCTCGGCGCGCACACGCGGCCGGGCAAGTTCGGCGGCAGCTTTGAGAATCGCACACGTATTGTCCGCGACATCGTCGCTGGCATTCGCGCGAGCGGAAACAAGATCGAGTTCGGCGTGCGTCTGAGCACGTTCGACATGGTGCCGCACCGGCCCGACCCCGCGCTCTCCGTGCCCGGCAAGCTCGGTCCCGGCATCCCGGAGGAGCACGCGCACGCGCTGCCGTATCGCTACGGCTTCGGCGTAAACCAGAGCGACCCGACGCAGATCGACCTTACCGAGACGTTCCAGTTCGTCGAACTGTGCGCCCGACTCGGCGTGAAGATTCTCAACACCACCGCTGGCTCGCCTTACTACACGCCGCACCTGCAACGCCCCGCCGCGTATCCGCCGAGCGACGGCTACCAGCCAGCGTATGATCCGCTGATTGATCTGGAACGGCAGGTGCAGGTGGTGAGGAAGCTTACGAAGAAGGTGAGAGGGGTGAGGGGCGAGGGGCGAGCCGACAACACTTCACCCCTCGCACTTCGCACCTCACCCCTCGTGATTGCTTCCGGCCTCAGCTACTTGCAGGAATATCTCCCGCACGTTTCGCAGTATCTCCTGCGCAATGGTTGGGCCGACATGGTCGGCATCGGCCGCGCGGTGTTGAGCTATCCCACGATGCTCGCCGACGCCGCGCAGAAAGGGGAGCTGGAGAAAAAATTCATCTGCCGCACGTTCAGCGACTGCACCACCGCCCCGCGCAACGGCCTCATTAGCGGCTGCTACCCGCTCGACGATTTCTACAAGGTGAAGCCCGAAGCGACGCAGTTGAAGGAAATCAAGAAACGCGTCGGCGGCTGAACTCTCTTATCTTAAACTTTCGATGTTTGGAAGAAGGCGGTTCGAAAACGTGGTTTGCCAATTCACCATTTCACGCCAGCGCAGCAAGAAGGCTTTGCAGTTCCTCCTGCACCATGCCCGGGTCGCCGACGGTCTGCGCGATTTCCGACTTCACCAACTCGCGGAATCGGCGGCGCAGGCGATGAATGGTCACTTTCACCGCGCCCTCGGTCAGCCCTAATTCGCGCGCGGCTTCGGCCTGGGGCTGCGCCGCTGCTTCGCCGGTCAGCCAGGGTTTAAGCACTTCAAAATCACGCGATTTCCCGACCGACGACTGCTCGCCGGCCAGCGCGGTTAGCGCCCGGGCGAGCACGGTCATCGCCCACTCGCGGTCAAAGCCCGCGTCGGCATTGCTCGTGTCGGGCGGATCCACACCCGGCGAGGTGTCGGTTCCGGCATCCAGCGGTTCGGGCGCCACGCCGCCACCGCGCTTGACCGTGCGCTCGCGGGCTCGCAGGTCGGTGACGAAATGTTTCACGGCGCCGAGGAGGTAGCTGCGGAAACGTCCTCGTTGCGGGTCGGCGCCGGCAAGACTTTGGTGGCCCAGCACCCGGGCGAAGAATTCGTGCGTGAGTTCGCGGGCCGCATCGTCGGTCCGTCCCTCGCATTCCAGAAAATGGAACACCGGCTGGTAATACGCGGCGCATAGTTCGCTCAGTGCCGACCGCGCCTCCGCCGATTCACCCCGGGAAGCGAGCACCTGCGTCCAGCGCGTGGTGCGGAAGTCGGCGGGCGAAGTCATTTTGTCGCCTTCGAGGCGGGAGCTTGGATCCGGCGTTTGGCCGGCGCGGCCGATGGGGAAGCCGACCCCTTCGCATCACTTTTCCACACCCCCACCGAACTGCCGTTGGGGAATTTGAGTTCAAGCGAATCCCCCTCGGCCCGGGCGACCTCCAGTTTCTGTTCGCCCTTGGACTCCTGTAGCCGCAACGTCGAGCCGCTGAAGTCCCATCGGAACTTTTCCGGCTTCGGCAGCGGGCCTTCCGGCCCTTTGACCCGCCACTCGCCAGTGCCGTCCGCTTTGAGCTTGAACGCAAGACATGGGCCGCCCCAACTGCCGATCAGTTCATTCCTGGTCGGAGCAGCCACGGTTTTTACTGCCGGGCCCTTGACCTCCGGCAGGTAGAGGTCTGGTAATTGAATGCGCTCAGATTTGAGATTCACGCGAACGTGAAAACTGTTTTCGTGGGCATCATGCGCGACATTCCAATCGCACGGCTCGCCGGGAATTGGGTCGGCGACAAAACTGACGTGGAGCGTGACGCCGGGGCACTTCGCGAGCGCGTCGAGGAAAAGATTCAACGCCTTCGTGTCGCCCGCATAAAGCAGGCTCGTGTGCGAGTTGATGAAGTGGCCTTTGAGGAACTTGCAATCGGGTCGCTTCAACGCGGCGGCGACCTGCTCCTGCGCGGCCTTCGGATAGTCCGCCGCGTGGGCGACACCGGGTTCCTTGAGTTCCGCCATCAAGGCGAACGCGCTGCCGGCGGCACCCAGCAGAAGCACGGCGGCGAAGATTTGGATGTATGATTTCATGATCTTGGATTAGACGGAGTTTCCCAAAAAATGCTCACGCTTTAAGGCTTGTCCGGCTTCGACGGCAATTGAAACTGCAGCGGGCCGCGCAACTCGAACTGACCCACATAAATCTTCCCGGCGGCATTGGTGACGGAGAATACTGTGCGCATCTGGCCGTTGGTGACCAGCAGCGGACCTCGCGCGAAGAGCGCCTGCACCTGCCTGGCCGCTGCTTCCTGATCGAAACCACCGTCTGTCCAAATCCACGAGCAACTGGATTCATCGTAAAAACTTCGGCTCAGGACCGAATGCGCGGCTTGAACCTCCGTTCCGGCGCTGCGGATATGCAGCGAGTGGCCGGCGGGAACCTTGCTCGTCAAGAACAGCATGCGCCCCATCTGGTTTCGCAAGCGGACTTCGGCCACGCCTGGCTTCGTCGGGTCGGCCGTGGTGCGATTGAATTGCAACTCGCCGGACACCTTCACGCCGAATTCGTTTGTGAGGGTGAATAAGGTGACCGGTTGACCCGGCGGGCAGGTCAGCATCCTGCCCTCCCAACGCGCACGGAACTGGTTCACGACTTCGTCCGTGCGGTTGGTGCCGAAGGGTGGCGGCAACTGCCAACCCCAGCTGCAAATGCCGCTTTCCTTCCTGCCATTGCTGGACACAATTTCGGTAGAAATCGCTTGTTCTCGCCGACCGTCGGCGTGGACCAGCCACGATTGTACCGTTTCGCCGGGAGCGAGCAGGCTTTGCGCGGTCAGAAACGCAAAACCATTCAGGTTGGTGAACAGTCCGAACACGAATTGTTTGGGTGAGAGATTGGGTACGGAGTTCGTTACGGGGGCCTGGGCGCCGGGCTTTTGCGCTGCTGCGTCGTTGTCCGGAGAGGTCACCAGCTTGTAGCGAATCTTCACGCCGTTCTTTCCGGCAGGGCCGAGGATTTGCAGCAGGCCCTGGCTGCCTTCGCGGGTTTGGAAGATGAATGTCGCGGGTGCCTTGCCGTCGGTGAGCAAGTCGTTCACCACGCTGATGAAGCCCGACTCCGCGAGGCGCGCGCGGATTTGCTCCGCGATTTGCGCAGATGTGGCTTTCTCCCACGCATCGGCAGCAGCGGGAAGGGTGAGCAGTTCGAAGGTGCGCAGGCCGAGCTGCGTGACTTTGCCATCGGCGAGCACCACGCGGCCCACGGCATCGAGGCGGTGCCTCTTCATCCACGCGATCAAGGTGGCGTCCGTCTGGTGTGGGTCGGCGATGTCGAGCTTCGGGGTCAAATCTTCGTTGTGAAACATCCGTTCCCGCTCGGCATCCATGCCAAAGCAATGGACCTGCTGCTTGGTCAGTCGCGGATCATACACGACGAATTCGTGCGGGGAGCCCGGCGCAATCGCTTCCTCGCGATTGCCGTAGTAGGATTGCCCACCTGCGGCATTCTGGATGCGGAAGGCGTCGTCCGTCACCCAGGCGATCATCTCCGTGTCGGTGTGGTCGGGCCAGTGCGTGCGCAAGGTCGCGCCGCTCACGTCCCAACGGAAGCGCTCCGATTTCTCCGTCACACCGCTCGGCCCTTCATAGATGCGCACGCCTTTGCCGTCGGCGTAGAACGTGAGCGTGGAGGCGCAGGGGAAATGCCATTTGCCGGTGAGTTCGGCGGCCTGCACATCGAATTTCACCCCAGCATTAAGCATGAAGCCCTCCATCAGGCTGACGACTTCCGCCGGCGAACGAAAGCCGTCGTGTCGATCGATGAGCCACTTGCCATCGCGCTTGATCAGGATGGCGGTAAAGATGCTCTCGCGCCCTTGGTATTTGAAGGGTGCGGAAAGCACCATGGTCTGCTCCTCGTTACCCAACTGATGCAGCGGATGGATGAGATCTTCCTCCACCATTTTCCCCAGATCACTGCCCCAACTCACGTTGCCGGAGCGCGTCGTCAGTTCCCACACCTTCTGCGCGTCTCCCTCAGTTTTGATGCGGCGCAGGAACTCGGCGACGACCTTGCGCGGGGAATCGGCGTTGGCGGCAGTGGCTGGCGGCGTCGTTGCCTGGGGAACTTTCGCGATCGGCTTCTGGATGGGACTGTATTGAATGACGACTTTTCCGACCCCGTCCTTGGGCACCTTGAAGCGTTGCGCGAAGGCACTCGCGTCAACGTGAAACCCGTCCGTGGTGACTGCCGGGTAATAAATGTCGGTCGGCTGCTCATTGCCTTGGTGGTCGAATACCAGAATGCGCCAGTGCGTGCGATGATACAGATCCTCACGGAGTTCTGGCGGCAGACGCAGTTCGACCCGCATCGCAGGCTCTGCCTCCAGTTGGCCGAATCGCGGCGGCCACGAGTCGGACTGAAGCCTGACCTCAGGTTGCAGACTGCCCAGGGGCAGACGCAAACGCGCGACTTCAAAACGCGGTGCCTCCAACACGGCCACGTCGCGCCACCACTCACCGGCCGAGTATTTTCCCTGCGAGGAATTCACCGACGGTTCGTCGTCCTGCGATGTTGCGTTGGTGCGAGGCTGCTGCACCAGCTTGTAGCGAATGTTCACGCCGGAACTGCTGCTCCCGGCTTTTTCTTCCAGCGGCAGCACTTGGAGCAAACCGGTCTTGTCGTAGGTCTTGAAGCCATAGACGCCCGGCGGGATGCGCGTCTGCGAACGCGACTGGCTTGTCCGCCGCGTCGCGGCTTGCTGTGAGAACTTTTCCTCCAGCTCGGCCGCGGAGAGATTCGCCCACGCTGCCGGATCGAAATCCAGCACGCTGACATCCAAAATCGCGAGCGCGTCCAGCACGTTTTCCGTCCCCGGCTGGAATACGTCCCCGCCCGCCCGGCGCGCATCATCGGCGAGCGACATTTCCGAAGGCAGCGGCAGGAGTTTGCCGGAAAGGAGATTCAGGCAGTCGCGATGGAAGGGAATCTTCCGCTCGATCACCGGGCCGAAGGCGGGACTCACATCCGGGGTGATTTCCCTCAAAGCTGGCGGGGTTGGAACAAGCGCCGGTGCGGGATCGCGTTTGGCCAGCGAGGTAATGATGAGCACCAGCACCAGCCCCAAGCCGCCAAAGACGACCACGCAGAGCGCGATGATCCAGGGCGAGCTCATCCATGCAACCCAGACGTTCCCTCGCTTTCCCGACGGTGCGGAGGACGGCGAAGCGTGAGCGAATGCCTTGAATTGATCCGGCTGGATGCCCTGCTGCCGCGCCCATGCGGCGGAGCACAGGGACTCCCTCATCATTTGGAGCAAAAAAGGCTGGAAGCAAAGACCGATGATCAGGGTGATCCCGCCGTAGATCCATCCCAAAGGGCTGGGCAGAAACATCACGCAGAAGAACGGACCGAACCACGTCGCCGCATTCCAGACTGCGAACAGGAGCGAGCGCTTCATGAACTCCGCCTTTTCCACCTCGGTCATGTGCGCCTGAATCTCCCGCGCGAGCCGCCTTCGCGAACGCACTCGCGTCCACCAGTTCGAGGACAGCGGACTGCCAGCCTCACGCGCCGGAGTCTGCACTACTGTCTCCACCTGCGTGCGCATTTCCGCCGCCGTCTGGTAGCGAAGCTCCGGGGTCTTCTCCAGCGCGCGGAGCACGATTTCGTCGAGCCGCACGTCAATCTGCACTTTGCGCCCGGGCGGCTGCAAATTGTCCGCCGGAAGTTCGCCGGTGAGCAGTTCGTAAAG
>JBKJSC010000031.1:0-34243 GCA_046593035.1 Limisphaerales bacterium
CCAGATGAACCAGCCGAACGACCTGGCCATCTGCGCCGACGGCACGATGTTCGCGAGCGATCCGAACTGGAAGACAGGCACCGGCCAGATTTGGCGCATCAACACCGACGGCAAGACCACGCTCGTCGCACCCGACCTGGGCACGAGCAACGGCATCGAGGTCAGCCCCGACGAGAAGACGCTCTACGTGAATGAAAGCGTTCAGCGCAATGTTTGGGCTTTCACCGTCGCGCCGGATCGCAGCCTCACGAACAAGCGGCTCTTGAAAAGATTCGACGACTTTGGCTTCGATGGCATGCGCTGCGACGTGGATGGTAACCTGTACATCACGCGCCATTCCAAAGGCACGGTGGTGAAACTTTCCCCAGCGGGGGAAGTGCTGAAGGAAATAGACGTACTCGGGAAAATGCCGAGCAACCTTTGCTTCGGCGGGCCGGATGGCCGCACCATTTACGTCACGGAAGTCGAGCACGCGCGCCTCGTGCAATTCCGCGTGGATCGTCCCGGCCTGGCCTGGCAACGCTGGCGGCAGAAGTAATTGACGCCGCCCGCAGTTTGGCTACGTCACCGTCACTATCGCCTTGATCACACCGGTCTCCGGTTTGATCCAGGTTGGGAATGCCGCGATCATTTCTTCAAAGTTCGCCGTGTGTGTGATCCACGGGCGCGTGTCGATGTCACCGTTCTCGATCAGCTTGATGATGCGCGTGAAGTCAGGCGGCAGCGCGTTGCGGCTGGCGAGCATCGTGATCTCACGGCGGTGCACGATGGCCGCGTGCGGAAAAGTGATCTCTGCCTGTGTGATGCCGACATAGACCAGCCGCCCGGTGAAGCCGCAGTAATTGAGCGCGTTCGCCATGGACTTGTTGCTGCCGGTCGCGTCGATGACCACTTGCGCCAGCGTGCCGCCGGTCATCTGCTTCAGCGCCTCCAACTCCGCGCCGTCGCCTTTCGTGAGAATGGTGTCGGTCACGCCCATCGTTTTGCGCACGAAGTCGAGCCGCTGCTCGTTCAAATCCATCACGATGGTTTTCGCGCCGGAGAGCTTGGCGAACTCAATCACACTCAGACCGATCGGCCCCGCGCCGATGACGAGCACGTTTTCACCGGCGACCGGATGGCCGCGGTTCACCGCGTGGCAGCCGATGGCGAGCGTCTCGACGAGCGCGCACTGGTCGGGCGTGAGCTTATTCGCGGGATGCAGCTTGCGCGCGGGCAGCACGATGCGTTCGGTCATGCCGCCGTCCATCATCACGCCGATGACCTTGAGCGTCTCGCAGCAGTTCGTCGCGCCCTTGCGGCACGGATGGCAATGGCCGCAATTCATATACGGCTCCACCGAGCAGCGGTCGCCCGGCTTCACGTTCGTCACGCCCGCGCCGACGGCAAGCACCTCGACACCGAGTTCGTGGCCCGGAATGCGCGGGTAACTGAAGTACGGCATCTTGCCGAGGTAGCCGGAGATGTCCGTGCCGCAAATGCCGATGCGCTGCACCCGCACGAGCGCTTCGCCGGGCGCGGGCGCGGGCGGCTCGGCGATGTCAATGTTGCGGAACGACTGGGGCTTTTCGAGTTGGATGGCTTTCATGTCGAATGTTTCGCGGCGCAGAATAACGCTGACCGGCCCAGGCAAACAAGTATAGACGCCCGCTTCGCCGCCCTACTTGAGCAATTCTTCCGCCGTCCAAGGCGTCTCGCGATTCGCGGTGCTGGCGCGGAGGGCCTTCACTTCGGAAGGCAAAACCGCCGGCGCGCCTGATCCAAAATCGCCACGGATGAAGGTGAGCACGTCCGCAATCTGCTGGTCATCCAAACCGGCCATTGAGGGCATTGGCACCGGGTTCGCCATCACGAACGGCTTCCCGGCGACCGTGAGCGGGCCGGTGAGGCCGTGCAGCACAATCTTGATGACGCGCGATTTGTCGCCGCGAACCCAATCGCTGCCCACGAGCGGCGGATACGTTTCGGGCAATCCCTTGCCGTCGGGCTGGTGACACGGCAGACAGGCCATTTCATAAACCAGCCGGCCCGGCGAGGGCGGGGCTACTGGTGTGCCAGCGAGTTTGCGCAGATAATCCGCCTGCGCCGCGCTGCCGCCGAAGGTGAGACGGTTCGCCGCCAGTGCCGGTCCCCACTGCGGTTGGAGCGCGCGGATGCTTTGCACCAGCGAGTAATCGATGAACGGATCGCGCGGAGAATCCAACGCTTGCGTGACCACTTCCACGGTTTCGGGTTTCAAGACGTAACTGGCCGCAACGATGGCTTCCAGCCGCACGCGCGGATTCGCGTCGTGAATGCGCTCGCGCAACAACGCCAGCGGATCCGGCAGTCGATCCGCCCAACCGCTGATGACGCGTGTGCCATACGCGCGGACGCGAGGATCTTTTGCAGCGAGGAGTTTCGCCAGCAATGGTGGTCGCGTCACCTCGTGGGCCTCGAACACGCCGATGACTTCCAACAACAGGCGCTCGTAGTCCGGCGTGCTCGGTTGGAGCTTCGCGACCCAGTTGTCGGCGGCTTTCAACACCTCCGCCGACGGCGCGTCGAAGAGCAGTCGCTTGGCCTGATACCGCGTCCAGCGTTCAGGCGAGCGGAGTTGTTCGAGCAACTGGGCGGGCTTCATCGCGGCGAGCTTGGGCTGCTTCACCGGCGCGCGGCCCTTTGCGGTGATGCGCCAGATGCGGCCGTGGGATTTATCGCGGCGTGGATCGGCGTAGCTCGCCTGATAATGACCGATGATGGGATTGAACCAATCCGCCACGTAGATCGCGCCATCCGGCCCGACGCTCACATCGACCGGGCGAAACGCGGTCGTGGACGATTTCACCAGCTTGGGCAATTGGGTCGTCTTGAAGCCTGAGCTGTCGTCGTGAAAGCGATGCAACTCAACTACGCTGCCGAAATAGCCGCCGATGACCGCGCAACCCTGCACGTCGTCGGGCAACGCGCGCGTGCCGATGATGTCAAGTGCCGTCGTCTTCGGCGACGTGTCGAAGAGCGGGCCGACGGGATGATACTCGTCGGGGTTCACCAGCCGGATCAAACCCGGCACCGACCAGTAGCCTTGCGGACGGTCGCCGGACTTGTGGAAAACCTGACCATAGTCGTCAAACGCTACGCCCCAGCAATTGTGCCCAGCTTTCGCGCCATTGAAAAAACCGTCGAGTCGCAGCGTGCGCGGACGCAGACGCCACACGCCGGAACGATCCAGCCGCGCAATCCCCCAGGGCGACTCCACGCGCGACATCGCATGCAGGCCTTGCGTGAACCACAGGCTGCCGTCCGGGCCGTGCGTGATCGAGTTGATGAGTTGGTGCGTATCGCCAATGCCGAAGCCGGAGAACAGCACTCGCCGCGAATCCGCACGGCCATCGCCGTCGGTGTCGCGCAGATGCACCAGCTGGTCAAAGTCGCAGACATACAGTCCGCCGTCGCCCGGCTCCAATCCTTGAATCATTGTCAATCCTTCGGCGAATCGATGCGATTTGTTCGCGTGCCCGTCGCCGGTGGTGTCTTCTAAAACCACGATGAAATCCGCCGGCTTCGCGCTTCCTTGCCGCTGCGGATACGTCGGTGAGCAGGCCACGTAAAGCCGCCCGCGTTCGTCCCAGGAGAATTGCGTCGGCTTTACGATTCCTTCGCGTTCGGAGGCGAACAGTTTCACCTCGTAGCCTTCGGCCACGGTGAACGTGGCCAGCTCCGCTTCCGGCGTCATCACTTCCATTTCCGGCGCGGATGGAAGTGCCGGCGCGGTGATTGCCGCCACCGGCTCGCCGCGTGTGAGGGCGTGAATGCGCGTGTCTGCCGCGGCTACCAGCGGCTTGTAACGCTCAAAATTCTCTTTCAGCGTCGGCATGGAGCCGCCCGACTTGCCATACATTTGCGCGACGCGATCACCATAGACGAACGACCAGTTCGCCGGCCGCCAGCAGTCGAACCACAGGAGATTTTTCTCCACGATGGCGTCCCGCAATGGGGCGAGTTTCGGTGAGGACTGCATCTTGACGCCTAGCTGTTGCGCCATCATGGCCGCGACCTCGCGCAAGCCCTCCGCCGTCAGATGAATGCCGTCTTCGGTCAACCGCTGGCTGGACTTGCGGAGCGCGATCGGCGCGAACAAATCCACGAACACTGCGCCGCGCTGCCGGGCGATGTCGCGCACCGCATTCGCGTACGCCGCTGCGTCGGCGTTATGTTTGGTGATGTCCGGCGCATGCGAGGCCGTCGGCCTCTCGAAAGGCATGGGCGAAACCAGAACCAATCGCCGGGTGCGCGCTGCAATCTGGTCGAGCAAACGATGATACGCCGCCACGAACTCGGGCAATCGCGCCACTCCATCCAACGCTTCGATCTGTCCAAACTGCACCACCATCATCGTCGCGCCCGCCGTCTCCAGTTGCTTTGTCCACGAGCCAAAGTTCAGATCGCGCCACTGCTCATACACGGTGTCCGCCTCCCAGGCCATCGAACGAAAGCGCGGACGTTGCGCCGCGAAACCCGACGCGAGCAGCGACTCCAGTTCACCGGACTTCTGTTCGCGCACGAAATTTTCCTGTCCGACAAGGACGATGGTTTCATGGTCGCCCAAGCTGAATTTGCCACCAGCGAACGGCGGCAGCGGTGGGGCGGACTGGCCGTCGCCAAACCGGCTGAGGACTTCCGGCTCCGACGGCACCAACGAGTCCGGCAGCGCGTCAATTGTGAGGTTGCGGTAGGAAATCTCCGCCTTGCAGTTGCCGTGGATTTGCAGCGCGATGACGCCCTCGGTTTCAATGCCCGGCTCGCGCTCCACATAGACAATGGTGCGTTGGCCATTGAGGAAGATCATAATCTGCCCGCCGACGGCGACGACTTCATAGGTGTTCCAGTCGCCGGGCTTTTCGAGTTTCTCGATCATTTCCTTCTCGGCCGTTGCCAGCATTTTCTTGCGGCGCGATTCGTCATAGAGCGACCCGGAGTGGCCCGCGCCGATGTCGGCCTGAAAGCCGGACATTTCATTCGGGGGTTCGGGGATGCGTTTGCTGCGAAACTGCACGCCGCCGTTCACGAAGCCTTCGGTGCCAACGAGCTTGTATTCGAGCTTGAGGTTGAAGTTGCGATAACTCTTTCGCGTCGCGAGGAACTCATTGCGCGGATTGCCTTCGAGCGATCCGCCGACAATGGCGCCATCCCGGATGCGCCAGGTTTTCGCGGTATCGCCCTCCCAGCCATCGAATGACTTGCCATCGAAGAGCGGCACCGGCGCGGCGGTGGCAACTGCGGCAAACGAGGCGAGCGAAAGTATCGAAAGAAAACGTCGCAGTTTCATGGTGTCGGGAGAATCGCGGATTAGTTGTTCTGCGCCAAGCCTTCCTTGTGCCCGAGGTTTTTCACCGGCTGGAAAATCTCCAACACCTCGGCAAGTAGCTGCGCGTCGATCGGCTCGGCGGCCCACCTAGCCCAGTTGCGGATGTTGTTCGGGTTCGCGCTGCCGCTAATGGTCGTGGTGATGTCGGGGTTCGCGAGGCTGAATTGCAGCGCGAGCTTCGCGATGTCCACGCCCTTGCTCGCACAGTGCGCGGCGGCGGCACGCGCGGCGGTCTTCACGGACTCGGGTTCCTTGAGCCACGCGGGCAGGGGCGCGTTGGTGAGCAGGCGCGCGCTGAACGGACCGGCGTTCATCACACCCACGCCCTTGGTCTTGAGATACGGCACGATCTCGTCGGCGAAGCGGGTGTTCTGCAATGTGTATTGGTTGTAGCTCAACACGCAGTCCACGCTGGTCTGGTCGAGGATGAATTTGAAAATCTTCATCGGATAACCGCTGAAGCCGATGAAGCGCACCTTGCCGGACTGCTGAATCTTTCGCAGCGCGGGAATCGTTTCATCCACGATCTGCTGCATCGGCACGAACTCGATGTCGTGGCAGAGAATGATGTCGAGGTGATCGGTGCCGAGCCGGTGCAGGCTCACGTCCACGCTCTCGGCGACGCGCTTGGCGCTGAAATCAAAATGCTGAAGATCGTAGCGGCCCAGCTTCGTGCAGAGCGTGTAGCTTTCTCGCGGCACGCCCTTAAGCGCGAGGCCCAGCAGGACTTCGCTCATGCCGCGCCCGTAAAACGGCGACGTGTCGATGAAATTCAATCCGCAGTCGAGCGCCACGCGGACACTGTCAAGCGCCTCGTCGATTTTCACACTGCGGAACTCCGCGCCGAGCGAGGACGCGCCGAAGCTGAGGATGGGGAGTTGGAGGCCGGTTTTGCCGAGCGGTCGGGTTTGCATTTTAAGTAATCAGTAAGCAGTGAAACAGTAATCAGTGGGCCGACTTCTTTGCCACGCGGCGGGCGAAACTTTCGACCGAAATAACGGCGCGTTGATGCAGGCCGCGGGCGATGACTTCGTGCTCGTCGCGCACTTCAAACTGGAAATCCACGAGCTTCGCCTCGGTGCGGATGACGCGGGCGATGATAGTCACCTGCATTCCCAGCGGTGTCGGCGCGAGATGGCGAATCTCGATCTCTGCGCCGACGGTGCGCTCGTGGTCGTTGAGAAACGGATAGAGCGATTCGCGCGCGGTGCGTTCGATCAACGCGATGAGTCGCGGAGTGCTCAACACCGCCGGCATTCCGCCCGTCGCGAAGTCAATGACGTGCTCCAGCCCGACGACGAACTTCATTTCGCCGGTGGTGCCGATGCGTGGATGGGTTTTCATGCTATTGGCCACGGATTGAACACGGATGAAACACGGGTGAAGAATTATCAGGAAGGCAGGAAGACAGGAAAGATGCGGCGACTTTGCTTGTTCCTAAGTTCCTGCCTTCCTGATTCACATCCGTGTTCAATCCGTGTTTCATCGGTGGCTAAGAATCAGTTCGTCCGGCACCCAATCGTGAGGAGCACATTCGCCCAGAGCGCCTGGTCGCCCGTTTGAATCGTCAGGACGTGGTCGGGTGATTCCACGGCTTTGTAAAAGTCCCATTTCTGGATCGGCTCGAGTTTAAGTTTGAGGTGCGCTTCCTTGATGATCCGACGGTAATCATTCCAAGCGGGCGGCTCGCCAAACTTTGCATACGGATCATCAGCGGGGATCCCCATCGTATTCACGTGATCCACTGGGATCGCGCTGAGGATGGCCTGCAACGCCTGCGTGCAGGTCACGACTCCGGGCGCGAGGTTCAGGCAAACTACTTCCGCGTTCGGCCCCTTTTTGGTCGAGGCGGGATAGTTGCCGTCGGCGATGAGAATCTTGGCGTGATGCCCGGTGCGGGCCAACACCTCGTTGATCTTCGGATGAATCAGTTGGTGCTTCAACATGGGGTTATTAAACAACAAAGGAACAAAGGAACAAAGAATTAAGCAAGGCTCCTCCCCTTGGTTTCTTTGTTACTTGGTTGTTCATTCTTGGGGGAACCAGCGGCGGATGCCGGTCATGGTCTGCTTCGCCGCCGTTTCGCTGTCCGGCAGCGGTAAGACTTCGGCGGACAAATAGCCCTGATAATTTATTTCCTTCAACACGGCGGCGATGGGCGCGATGTCCGTGTGACCGAAACCGACCGCGTGACGGTTGCTGTCTGCCCAGTGGATATGTCCGAGACGCGGGGCTACCTGCCGCAGCGCGGCGGCGATGTCCGCTTCCTCGATGTTCATGTGGAAGAGATCGCACAATAATTTCACGTTCTTGATGCCGCGCTGGTCGAGGAATTCGGCAGCGTCGGCGGCGCGAGTGAACAGATTTGTTTCGTAGCGATTGAGCGGTTCGTAGAGCACACACTGACCGTGACCGGACGCGCGTTCACCCAGCGCGTGGAGCGATTCGGCCAGCCAGTCCAGCGCCTGCTCACGCGAAACTGAGCCTTCCCAGCGGCCTTGCATCGAGCCGAGAATCGCCGGCGCGCCCAGGATGCCCGCGAAGTTGATGATGCCGTTGATGAAGTCCCGTGCCTTGGCGCGCATCGCAGCTTCGGGATCGGTCAATCGCAATTTGTGCTTCACCCAGCCCGCGCCCGTGCCGACGGCCGCGAGCTTGAGCGAATGCTTTTCCATCAAGCCTTGCACCGTGCTGAGTGGAATTGCATTTGCCCCCGGTGTGAAAATTTCCACGGCATCAAATCCGTGCGCCGCCGCTGAAGCGAAGCCCGCCGCCAAGTCATCCCAGAAAACAAACGGGCCGCCGCGCGCTTCGGGCACGAGGGAAATGGTAATTGCGGATTTCATTTCAGGCAGACACCAAAATCAGGTTGCTGTATTTCGTCGCGTCGCCGGTTCGGATGAGGCCGATGCACTGCGGCACGCGCTTTTTGAATTCCATGTGCGGCTCGAACTGCAACTCCATTCCGCGGCACGCCTTCACGAATGCGGCGCGGGTGCGCTTGTCGTTGTGCTCCAGGAATTCCTTCGCCATGAACGCCGCACCGCACTGCCAGTTCGGCTGGATGATTTTCAATATTTGCAACACTGTCGGAAAGCCGCGCGTGAGCGACACGTCCACGGTCTCGATCCCGGGCCACGACGGGAAATCGCAGTCGGTGATGACGAGCGAGTTGGTGTGCCGCACGCGCGCCAGCAGCGAAAGGAGGGAGGGATTCAGGATGCCTTGTTGGAGGGACATGAGGTTAAGGAACAGAGCTAAACATCGTCGAGCTGTCGGCCCATTGCTTTCAGAAAACCTTTGAACTCCGTGGCAACTTGTTCTGCAAGTTCAGGCGACATTCCAACGAAAGGAATCATCACGATTGGCCACGGGGCAATGCCGCGAGTATCGAAAGCGATCATTTCGCCGCCACCGTTACTTCCAAACCCAATAAACCCGACGGCAAAGCTCGGCGTTCCGTAACCAGCGTTTAGTTGAATCACTTGTTCTGCCGGCCAGATTTGAAACCATCCTGGCTCAACTCCAAGCTCACCTTCGCCGCCGTTACTCATCCGCAGGAAGGCGACGTATTCGTCCGGTAGGGTGATTCCAATATGCGCCGTCAGATCATGGAGAGCTTCCTCCGACGCGGGCGCGGCTCGCGTCCACTTCGCCGATGAATCTTGGATAATCTCAACGACGCTCATCCCACAAACAGCGGCTTCAAATGCCGCTCGTAAAGATTCTCCGTCACGTTTTTCGCCACGACGGTCTCGTGCTTCTTGAGTGCGTTGAGATAGCGGTCGCCCTTCTTCGCCGCGATCTTGAAACCGACGTGGAGCAACTGCCGCAGGTGCGGGTTGAAGGCCGGGTTTTTCTGGTCGTGCCGCAGCGCGCCGGTGAATTGCGCCGCCGTCCAGCCGTTCACCGTTTCCTTCGTCGGCAGTTTGGCGCGGTCGATGTCGATCACCGTGGCGTAAGGCGCGCATAATTCATCCACGTGGTCGAGCGCAGCGGCGTAGATTTCCTTCGCCAGTTCCAATCCGTCGCCACCCGCCTCGGCGAGGCCGATGACTTCCTCCAGCCACGTCGTGCCGGCGGTCTTGAGGTGCAGGCCCGCGCCGAAACGCGCGAGCGCCCGGCGGATCGGTGCGTAAATGGAAAACTTGTCGCTGCCGGAATGCACGCTGAGTTTGAGATTGGCGGGCAGGCCGTAACGCTTCACCGCGTGGGCGATGACTGCGAGATCCTCGTTAAACTCCTTCTCGAACTGCGCGAGGTCGCCGACGTAATCCACGCCCTTGTTGAACCGGCCGGTGAACTTCGGCGCGATGGTCTGCACGGGAATTTGTTCGTCGGCGAGCGCGACCAGAATCACCAACAACTCCGGCGGCGTTTGCGGACTATCGGTTTCATCCATGGAAACCTCGGTGATGAAATTGTCCGCGCCCTTGGCATTTTCGATGTGGCGATAAATCTTTCCCGCATCCTGCACGGCGAGCAAGTACTTCGCGGCGATGCGCTCCACGTCCGCGCGCGTGGTGGTGAACGGCTGGTCAATGTTCGGAATGACAATGGTGTCGGCGAGTTCCGGATGCCGGTCGGCAAACGCCTTCACCGCGTTCGCCTCGGCGGGTTTGCCAATCGAGTCGGCCACGTCAATTGTGTAGAAGTCGCACGGCGCGAGGAAACGATCCACGGTTTCGAGCCGGATATGATCGGCATCGAGGTGATACGCGCCCTTCCAGCCAAGTTCCTTCACGGCGGCATCAGCAGCGGCGCACGTGGTGGACGGTTCGGAGCCGATGATCGTGTGTTCGCGGTTGGACTTGTTCCAGACGGGTATCACCTCCGCGCCGTGTTGCGCGGCGATCAGGCAGGCGCGCAGTTGGGCTTTGGCCTGGTGCGCAAAACGGTCGCCGATGCCGATCGAGAATTTACCGAGGGTCAAGGGTTGGGCAGTCATCGTCATTGATTCCGAGACTGCCATTGCGGGCGTCGGCTTGTAAATTGTAAACCACGACGCGAACAGCTTGAGCCAATGGGCGCAACTCAGTTTCGTGCCGACGTTGACAAGAGGCCCGAATCATTTTCAAGCACGACGGTCTCGAACCCCCTTCTGCATTCCTGGGATCAAGTCAGCAACCGGCTGGCCTTCGCCATCTTGCGGCACGGGAAGATGTGAGTGGCCGGAGCGCTTTTCAACCGGGCGACGCGAACTCACGCAATCCGCATCGTCAACCCACCGTCGATGGTCATCGTCTCGCCGGTGATGTAATCGTTTTTCACGAGCGTCAGGATGAGTTCCGCCACTTGGGCCGGCGTGCCTTCCCGCCGCAGCGGGATGCGATGGTCGAGATTCAACCGGCGCTGCTCCTCGCTCATGTGCTTGTGAAAATCCGTGCGCACCACGCCGGGGGCGACGCAGTTGATGCGGATGTTGTCGGGCGCGAACTCGCGCGCCAGCGCACGGGCGAATTGCGGCAGCGCACCCTTTACCACCTGATAAGCGACGTTGGTCACGATGGCGCGAATGCCCGCCGTGGAGGAAATCAGGATGATGGCACCTTCCTTCTTCGCGCGCATGGCGGGAATCGCGGCGCGGCAGAGATGGAAAATCGCATGAACATGCACGTCGAACGCGGCTTGCCACGCCTCCGGTGTTAGATCGAACAAACCGCCGTTCACCGGACCGCCGGCGGAATGCACCAGCACATCCACCGACCCGATCCGCGCGGCCGTTTCGCTCACGCAGCGCGTGGCTTCGGACGGCTGGCCGCAATCGGCTTGAATGATTTCGCAGCGACGGCCCAAGGCGACAATCGCATCGCGGGTCGCGTTCGCCTCGTCCTTCACATGCCGTCCGACGATGGCGACATCCGCGCCTTCCTTGGCCAGAGCGATGGCCGTTGCTGCGCCGATGCCTTTGGTGCCGCCGGTAACGAGGGCGATTTTTCCGGAAAGATTCATAATGATGTCGCTGTGTTTAGAGGTCGGACTCGCCGCCGTCAATGCCGGGAATCGACTGGAACTCGGGCGGGTGTTGGAGCGAATTGAAGTCCGGCGCTGCAATTTCAGTCCCAGTCAATGGACGATGACTCCAAACCACCGTTCAAGTCGCGCACACCCGGCTCGAAAAACTCCATCCCAAGAACAGCATGGTCGTGCCGGCGAAAATAAAGGTGGCCCAGATTATTCAACCGTGATCACCCGGTATTGGTCGTGGGAACCGGACAGGACAAGTTGCAGGCGGTCGCCTTCTTTCTTCCCTTGCAATTGTTCGCCGAGCGGCGATCGCAGCGTGATGACTAGGATTTCGCGACCGTCGTGTACCACTTCCGTGCCGCCTGCTTGCGGGCCGATGAGGTACAAGGTCCGTTCGCCCTTCTGCTCCAATTCCACCAACGCGCCCAGATCAATCGGCTCGCCCGGGCCGAATTTGCGGGTGACCAGCATTTCAAACGCCGCGATGGCGGCCTTTGTTTCCAGGGCCTGCTTGGACTGTCCGTGTGCCAGATACGAGGCTTCCAGTCCGCGCGTATCGTATTTGTTCTCGGCCTTGTTCTGCTCGTGCGTGGCCTCCGCGTGGGCCGCGTGGGCGGCGCGAAAGTACACTTCCAATTCCGCCGTGAGTTGGGCGAGGATTTTTTTGATGAGCGCGCGTTTGTTCATGGCCACGGCTGAAAAGCTTGCCCGTGTCGCGGATGCGGTGCAACTCTCCGGTTGATGATCGGGATTAAAAATAGCGGCGCGGCGGCGACTTCACTTGGTTGATGCAAACATTCAATCAACAGCTATTGGGATGGCTGGGCGTCGGCACTTCGTCACGCGATGAATGGCTGGAAGTGGGCGGAAAGCACGTTCCTCTTTTGCTCGTTCGCAATGTTCGGGCGCGTCGCTACGTGCTCCGGCTTCGTCCCGATGGCACGGCGCGAGTGACGGTTCCCCGCGGCGGCTCCGTGTCGGAGGCGCGACGTTTTGCCAACCGAAATCTTGCGTGGCTCGAAACTCAGTTGCAGCGTCCGCGCCGCTCTCCGCTGGAGCCAGTGGAATGGCGACTGGGTTCCGAAGTGTTGTTTCGCGGCGAACTGGCGCGGTTGGAAATGACGCCGCACAGCGACTCAGTGATTTGCCTTGGCACGGAAAAGCTGACCGCGCCCAATCTTGCCGCCGATTTGCGGCCGGTCGTCGAGCGACATTTGCGACGGCTGGCCGAGCGGGAACTGCCGCCGCGCGTGGTGGAATTCGCCGCCCATCATGGCCTGACCGTGCGGCGCATCACGGTGCGCGATCAACGTTCGCGCTGGGGTTCTTGCTCCCGTCGCGGTACGATCTCGCTCAACTGGCGGCTCATCCAGACGCCGCCGTTCGTGCGCGATTACATCCTCCTTCACGAATTGATGCATCTCCGCGAGATGAATCACTCACCGCGATTCTGGCGTGAGGTGGCAACCGTGTGTCCCGATTATCCCCGGGCCGAGCAGTGGTTGAAACGGCACTCGCGCCTGCTGCGGTCGTAGCTAAATGTCTGGAGTTAGTTGGAGTGTGGTTTGGGTTGAGTATTGGAATTCGATTGCTTGCTTTTCCGTTCGTCGAAACTTTGTTTCTCCTTTCTTGGATTCATGTTAAAACCATCCCATCACTATGCCTGTTGACCCGCAACCGCGCGCCGCTGCTGGCTCTTCCGCCGCTGCGGAAAGGGTCATCGACATGCACGTTCACATCGTGGGCAACGGCAGCGGTGGCACGGGCTGCTGGATTCGCACACCCGCATCGCGCTGGCCGCTCCAAGCCTTCATGGTGCGCCACATCGGCCTTCCTCTCAGCGCGCTCAAGGGCGATCTCGACCGGCTTTTTGTCGAGCGGTTGGTGGAATTGGTGCGGGATTCCTCGCTCGACGCCGCCGTGATTCTCGCGCAGGAACAGGTCTATGATGAACAAGGCCAGCTACAGGAAGGCGTCGGGACGGCGTATGTGCCGAACGACTATGTCTTGAAACTGGCGCGGCAATATCCGGAGTTTTTGCCGGCGGTTTCCATTCATCCGGCGCGCGCGGATGCGTTGGAGGAATTGGAGCGTTGCCTGGCCGAAGGCGCGGTGATGATGAAGTGCCTGCCCAACTGCCAGAACATTGATTGCAACGACCGACGTTACACTCGGTTTTGGGAAAGCATGGCCGCAGCTGGATTGCCGTTGCTGGCGCACACGGGCGGCGAACACACGTTGCAAGTCGTCCGGCCCGATCTGGCCGATCCGCGCACGCTGACGCTGCCGCTCGAATGCGGCGTGACGGTAATCGCCGCGCACTGCGCGACCAAAAGCGGGTTGTTCGATCCGCAATATTTCCACGTCCTCGCCGAGATGTTTCCACGTTATCCCAAGCTCTACGCGGATCTGAGCGCGTTCAATGTGCCCATTCGCGGCAGCGTGGTGCCGCGCTGTTTGCAAGCGCCGCTGGTAGAGCGGATGGTGCACGGCAGCGATTATCCGGTGCCGGTGTTCGGCCACTGGGCGTGGCTGCAAGGGTTCGTCGATTGGAAAAGTTTCCGTCAATGGGAGCGCAATCCGAATGTGCTCGAACGGGATTATCAATTGAAACGCGCGATGGGTTTTCCACCAGCGACGTTCACGCGGATCAATCAACTGCTGCGCCAGCCCGCACCATTGCCAACGGGCGCGAGCCAGCCGAACTTCCCGCATGGAGCCACCGATGGCAATTAAACGGGATCGATGCAGTTGGTCCGGGGAGCGCGGGCGTCCCGCCCGCAGTTTTCGGCGTCCCGCCGAAAACATCCCGTCGCCAGACTCGAGGATTTTTTTGGAGAAGTGGATGCGCCGGGAACCCGTCGGCGGGACGCCGACGGGAGCGACCGGGACGGTCGCGCTCCCCAGTGCCAACTGCATGAATTCGGTTAAACGGGCCAGCGTTTGCGCGTTGCTCTGGCTGGCGTTGGCTGCGCTGACGGCGGCGCAGTCGCTCCCGGCCGCTGAGGCTACGAACACTTCCCCGCAATACCGGTTTGAAGTCTGGCAAACGGAAGAGGGCCTGCCGCAAAACACCGTGAGCGCGATCGTGCAATCGCGCGAGGGCTACCTCTGGCTGGGGACATACAACGGGCTGGTGCGCTTCGATGGCATCCGCTTCAAAGTGTTTGACTCGGATAATACACCGGAATTTGCGAGCAATCGGATTCTCCGTCTGCTCGAAGGCCGCGATGGGGCTTTGTGGATCGGCACCGACGAGGGCTTGTTACGCTACAAAGGAGGCCGTTTCACCCATTACGACACCACCGCAGGATTGTCCGACGGCAGTGTGTCCTCGCTCCACGAAGATGCGGAAGGAAACTTGTGGGTGGGCACGGTCGGCGGTGGGTTGAACAAATTGAAGAACGGCGAAATCACTTCCTACACCCAGAAAGGCAATCTGCCCAGCAAGGGCGAAGTGACTGTGCTCGAGGGTCCCAAGCAAAACCTGTGGATCGCCACGGCGGATTACCTCGGCTTGTTTCAAGACGGCGAATTTGTGCAATTCGTTTCCGAACCGGGCTTGCGCATGAAAGTCGCGGCCTGCCGGCAAGGCGGACTCTGGGTGTCAGCGGGCGGGCGGCTTAAAAAATTTAATGATGGGCAATTCGTTGCCGACCTCGGGCCATTTCCGTGGGCGACGGAAGGCGAACGCGTCACGGCGCTCTTCGAGGACCGCAATGAGAATCTCTGGATCGGCACGGCGCGCTCCGGCCTTTTCCGTTTCCGTGGGGGCGTGTTTCAACGGATCGCCGACAAACGCGGAGAGTTGAAAGACGGCATTCTCGGTTTCCAGGAAGATCGCGAAGGCCACCTCTGGATCGGCACCAATGGCGGCGGGCTGGTTCGCTTGAAGGAGCGGCTGTTTCAGATGTATGACACGGAAAACGGGCTGGCGGACAACGTTGTTTTTTCCCTTTGCGCTGATCAAACTGGTGGCGTCTGGATTGGTACGGACGGCGGCGGGCTAGATCATCTGGACAACGGCGCGATCACCAACGTCACGCACCCGGATGCATCAAGTCTTGCCCGGCTGGGCGCGGTGTATGAAGACCGCAACGGCACCGTCTGGCTCGGCACCCGCACCAACGGTATTTTCCAATTGCGCGCCGGCAAGTTCACCCATTTTTCCAAAGCCGAGGGGCTTTCCGGAGAATCGGTGCGCGCTATTTACGAGGCGCGCAATGGCGACCTGTGGTTTGGCACCGCCGACGGTGGTTTGAACCGGTTCCGGCAGGGCAAATTTACCAGCCTTACCACGCGCGATGGATTATCGCACAACGACGTGAGGGCCATTTTGGAAGACGCACGCGGCCAGCTTTGGATCGGTACCGGCGGCGGTGGGCTGAATGTTTGGGCCGAAGGAAAGTTCCGCACCTTCACCAAGACCAATGGATTGGCGGGCGATTTCATCCGCACCTTGCACGAAGACAAGGAAGGCAACCTGTGGATCGGCACCTCCAGCGGGTTGTCCCGCCACAAAGACGGGCGGTTCGTCACTTTCAAGAAGAAGCACGGCCTGCCTGATGAATTGATCTCGCAAATCTTTGAGGATAATCGGGGGGATTTTTGGATCGGCTCCAATCGGGGCATCTTCCGCGTCCGCAAAGGCGAGTTAAATAATTTCGCCAAAGGACTGATCGGGTCAATTGTCTGTGTCACCTACGACCAGTCGGACGGCTTGAGCAGCCGTGAATGCAACGGCAACTTCCAGCCCTCCGGCGCCAAAACCAAGGACGGACGTCTGTGGTTCCCGACCAATAAAGGCGTCGCCGTGGTGGATCCGAATCACCTCACCGACAGCAAACGTCCGCCCATGGTAGTGGTCGAGGAATTGTACGTGGACGGGACTCCGGTCGAGATGGCCGACACCATCACTATCAATCCTGGCAAGGAACGTTTCGTCTTCACTTACACAGGAATCAATTTCGCCGCGCCGCGCCGGATCAAATTCAAATACCAACTCGTCGGCTATGATCCTGATTGGGTTGACGCCGACACCATGCGGGTGGCGCAATACAATGCGATTCCACCGGGCGAGTACTACTTCCGGGTGAAGGCTGGCAATCACGCTGACATGTGGAATCAAGTCGGTACCAGCATCAAGCTGGTGGTGACGCCGCCTTGGTGGCGGACGAAGTGGTTCATCGGCCTCGCTTGGCTGGCCGCCGCCGCCGCGTTGTTCGGCATGTACCGCTTTATCTCCCTGCAAAAATTGCGGCGCAAATTGGACCTGCTCCAACAGCAGCACGCCTTGGAGAAAGAACGCGCGCGCATCGCCAAAGACATGCACGACGAACTGGGTGCCAGCTTGACGCAAATCGGCATCTTGAGCGAACTGGCCAAGCGCGAATCGGCCAACCCTCCTGCCGTAGAACGCCACGCGGATAAAATCTTTGACACCTCGCGCAAGGTCGTCAACACCCTCGATGAAATTGTGTGGGCAGTGAATCCCAAGAACGACGTGCTCGACAAGCTCGCACCTTACATCCTGCAATACGCCGAGGAATTCTTCGAGATCACGCCGATCCGCTGCCGGTTGGATGCGCCAGGTTCCTGGCCGGCCTGCCCGGTGTCAGCGGAAATCCGGCACAACCTATTTTTGACCGTCAAGGAAGCACTCAACAACATCGTCAAGCACGCGGAAGCCTCGGAAGTTCAAATCCACCTGGCGTTGCACGGGCCCGTGTTTGAAATCCTGATCGAGGACAATGGGAAAGGCTTCTCGCCCGACCCGCTTGATGCGGCCGGAAACGGATTACCGAACATGAGAAAACGGATGGAAGACATCGGCGGACAATTCGAAATGTCCAGCCAGCCCGGGAAGGGAACCCGGCTCAAGGTTTGTGTGAAATTACACCTCTGATCGGCGGAAGACTTTCTTCGGCGAACCGGGCACAAGGAGACGCACCACCCAAAAGGGTTCTTGAGGCCAGCTTTGATTTTCCTTAACTTCACGCACAGACAGCGACCCATATTTAGCCATGCCCATCAACGTTTCAATTGTGGAAGATGACGCGGGAATTCGCGAAAGCTTGTCCACGCTCATCAACGGCGCGAGCAAATTCAAATGCGTCAGCAGTTATGCCAACGCCGAGGATGCGCTGAAAGACATCCCGTTGAAAAAACCCGACGTGGTGCTCATGGACATCAACCTGCCGCGCATGAACGGCATTGAGTGTGTGCAAAAGTTGAAGGCCATTCTCCCCAAGGTGCACGTGCTCATGCTCACGGTGTTTGAGGACGGGGATCAATCCATCAAATCACTCATGGCGGGTGCGAACGGGTATCTCTTGAAGCGCACGAAGCCAGCCAAGCTGCTGGAGGCCATTGAGGAAGTCCATCGCGGTGACTCGCCCATGTCCGCCAAGATCGCGCGTAACGTCGTCGAGTATTTCAACAAAAAAGGCGTGGCCAATCCGAAAACCGTCGAACTGTCCAAGCGCGAGGAGGAAATCCTCGACCTCCTGGTCAAAGGCCATCGGTACAAGGAAATCTCCGACGCGCTGGGGATCAGCTTCGACACCGTGCGCAGCCATCTGCGGAACATTTACGAAAAGCTGCACGTCAGCTCCCGCACCGAGGCCGTCGTCAAATATCTCAACAAGTGATCTGGCGGCCGTCGTCGCGTCAGCGATGGCGGGGTTGGATCGTGGCAAACCCCCCTCCTTTCAAACAAAGTAATTGACAAGGCCGTGTGTTAATGTAATTTCTGAATAGACAGAAATTATGGAAACAATGGCCAAACTTAGCTCCGTCCAGCAGAAGTTCATCCTCCATTGGGGCGAGATGGGGATTCGCTGGGGCATCAACCGCACCGTCGCCCAGATTCACGCCCTGCTCTTCATTTCGCCCGAGCCGCTCAACGCCGAGGACATCGCCGGGACGCTTTCGGTGGCGCGCTCCAACGTCAGCACCAGCCTGAAGGAGCTGCAAGGGTGGGGGATCGTCAAACTGGTTCACGTCCTGGGGGACAAACGCGACCATTTCGAGTCGATGAAGGATGTCTGGGAGATGTTTCGCGTCGTGCTGGACGAGCGGAAGAAGCGGGAGATCGACCCGACGCTGGCCATGCTGCGCGACTGCATCGCTGAGGCCGAGCGAGATAAAGAAACCGACGAATACACCGAGCAACGCCTGCGCGACCTGCACGGCTTTTTTCAGATCACCATGGCTTGGTATGGCCAGATCCGCTCCTGGCCGGCCACGGCCCTGATGCGCTTCGTGAAACTCGGTGACAAGGCGCGGAAGCTCCTGGGCATCGGTGGTTGAACCGCTTTGTCATGGGATTCTATTTCTGATATTTCTGAAATAACCAAAACAAATGACATTGCATGCAGGTCAACATGAACATGCTCACCCCCTCCTTCCGCCTCTGCTGGCTGCGGCTGAAGCTGCTCTTGGGCCGGTGGCCCGGGCTGAAGCGGATCGTTGCTCGGCCTCTAAGAAATCCGCCATCGCGACAATCGCACCGCCGCATCCGGGCCTTCCTGGATCTGCCATGAATCGCCTGGTACCACCTCGCCCGCTGCCTGAGTCAGGCGGCTACGGTCATTAGATGAATGAAATCGAAATGTGATGTCGCGGTCATCGGGGCGGGCATGTCAGGAATGACCACCGCTCTGCTTCTGGCAAATGAAGGAGTTGACGTGGTTCTGATCGAGGCCCATTCGGAGCCTGGGGGATGCGCGGGATTTTTTCGCAGAGGTCTTTTCAGTTTCGACGTTGGAGCCACCACATTCATTAGCTTTCAGGAGGGGGGCATCGGACACAGACTCGTTTCGACGCTCAAACTTTCCGAACCGCCCTTAAGACGAATTGAACATTACCAGCTTTGTCTGCCGGACCGCAGATTGGATATTCCGCAAAGCTGGGATCGGTGGCCAGAAGCCTGGGCAACCTGTTTTCCAGAAATCGGCAAAGATCGGTTTAAGTTCTTTCACCGTCTGAGCTTGGTAGCCCAAGATTATTGGTCAATCGCATGTCGTTTTCCGTCCCTGCCATTGACCGGCTTCAACGATCTTAAGTACTCTCTGGCGGCAATACCGATTCGAACCATTCCCAATCTTCGGTGGTTCCTTGCCACGTTCGACACCTTCCTCCGGTCGTTCAAAATTGACTGCGATAATTCCGCACTTAACGGAGCGTTCCGAATGTTATTGCAAGACACCACGCAGGCGGACATCTCGTCCGTTCCGGCTTCGTACGCCTTTTTAGGTCTCACGTTAATGCCTCACGGACTGTACCGCCCCGTCGGGGGAGCCAGGGCGCTTTGGAAATACTTGTTAAATGGATTCCTTGAAAAAGGGGGGAGATTTTTTAGAAGTCATGAAGTTGGGGGCATAAAACTCTCCCAAAAGAAATTTCAGATATCGTTCAAAGGCAGAAACGAATCCTTGGAATGCGACCGGGTAATTTCAAGTATTCCGGTCTGGAATACGCATGAAATTGCCCCGGAACTTTTTAACGGAAGATTAAAGCCCTATTTACACCTCAAAGAATCAGTGGAAAGCGCATTTGCCCTGTACGTGGGTGTCAAAGACTTCTTTGACAACACGAACTGCCAGCATTTTCAGGTCATTCGAGATCCCTTGGGAAACCTGAATGACGCCAACAATCTGTTAATTTCGATTTCGGATCGGGAGGATCTGGGCTACGCTCCAACCGGTTGTCGTTCGGTCACAATATCAACCCACACCGATCCCAAGAAATGGTTTTCACTAAGTGAAGAAGAACAGACTGAAAAGGGGCAATCACTGGTTAATTCGTTTCTGGCCGCCGCTGAGACGCTGTTTCCTGGATTTGGCCAAAACATAATTTCCCCCCATGTTTACCCCGCATCTCCCGCTACTTTCAAACGCTTCACGAGAAGACATATGGGCATGGCGGGGAATTATCCTTTGAACCTTATGAACTCCAACTTAAATTCGATACCCCGGCGGTATGGAACGAACAATTTTTTACAAATTGGAGAAACAACATTTCCCGGAGCGGGAACGGTCGCCACAATGCTAAGTGGATTCAACGCTTTCAGAGACTTCTCTGAAACGGTTAATTGACGGAAGGTGACATATAACCAATTGCTACAGTGCCAACATGTCATCGAATGAAAGTAGAGGTTCCATGAAGCGCATCATTCTTGCCGGCGGCAGTGGCTTTCTCGGCCAGTTGCTCGCGAAACGCTTTCTCGAGAACGGCCACGACGTCGTGGTGTTGACGCGAAGCCCGGCTGCAAACTCGGCCGCGCGCGAGGTGCGCTGGGATGCGGCGAAGCGCGGCGATTGGAAGCGCGAAATAAACGGCGCGGACGCCCTCATCAATTTGACCGGCCGCACGGTGGATTGCCGTTACACGCTGAAGAACCGTCGCGAGATTATGGATTCACGCGTCAACTCGACGCGTGTGCTGGGCGAGGCGATTGCCGGGTGCGCAAAGCCGCCGCGCGTGTGGTTGAACGCCAGTTCCGCCAGCATTTACCGGCACACTTTCGGCCCGCCGTGGGACGAGACGGGCACTGATTTCACACCCACGACCGAAGTGCAGGATGAGTTCTCGCTCGAAGTCATTCACGCTTGGGAGCGCGCGTTGTACGTTGCGCCCACGCCCCACACGCGCAAGGTGGCGCTGCGCACCACGATGGTGCTTGGCCTCGGGCGCAACAGTGTTTTTCCGGTGCTTTGCCGGCTCGCGCGTTTCGGACTCGGCGGACGCATGGGCAGCGGCCAGCAGTTCGTGTCGTGGATTCACCATGAAGACTTTTGTCGCGCCCTCGAATTTCTTCTAGCAAGAGACGAAGTGAGCGGCCCGGTGAATCTCGCCGCGCCGAACCCATTGCCGAACGCCGAAATGATGCGCGCTTTTCGCGAATTGGTCTGCGCGCCGTTCGGCCTGCCCGCGACGGAGTGGATGTTAGAAGTTGGAGCATTCTTTCTGCGCACCGAAACCGAACTCATCCTCAAGAGTCGTCGGGTCGTGCCGGGACGGCTCACGAAGTCTGGATTTCAATTCCACTTCCCACACTTTCGCGAAGCCCTCGAAAATCTGAAGCTGTAGGTCATCCGTTGAATCGGAATACTTGAATGTTCTGCGATTGAGGAAAGCCGCCCCGCGTTACGGGGTAAGTTTTCAGCAAGGTGAAGCGCGCGGGATTGTCCGTGACGGTTCGGCGGAGTAAATCATGGTGTGCCACGCGTCGGTCATTGGGGATCGATTCATCCAGCACCAACAGCCGAAGCGGTTCTTTTTCCAAGAATTTCATCAAATCGGTTTCGTTTTCATATTTGGCCTGGTAGCCGCCGCCGCTCCAACTGCTGCTGGCCAAAACCTTGCTGGCGCGGCGCACGGTGTGGCCGGGACGTTTTTCCCGGACGGCGATTTCGGAAATGAAAATCCCCTCACCCGTGGCGTCGGAGGAAATCAGCATGACGGCTTTGGCGTTCGCCGGGTCGTTCAAAATGTCCTGAGCCGCGAGGCTGAAACCGGAGTAGCCCTTAGGTTTCACCGTGAACGCGCCGGTCAGAAAGAGCGCGGCCACCAAGCCGTAAGCCAGCGTGGCCGACGAGCGCGGCGATTGCCCAGTTCGCTGGAGCCATTGCGCGAGACAGTCGGTGCCGGCGATGATGAACATGACGAGGGCGGGCAACGCGGGAACTAGATGCCGTGGTTCCAATCCGCATGGCACGAGCAGGTGCATGAACAGCACGGCAAATAACAACGCTCCGGCGGCGGACCAGAGGGCCGGGGGCGGGTTCGGTTTCGCGCCAGAAAATAATTTTGCAGCCAGTCCAATCACCGCCATGAGCGCCAGTCCAATTCCCACGGCCAGCACAAGTTTCCAGGGGTAATAGACCAGCGCCTGTTTTGTGAAATGCCACGAGGGATCGCCTTCCATCCAGCCGGCGCGCGCTTCTTCGCGGAATTTCCACGTCCACGGGCCGCACAAAACGAGGACGATCAGCGCTGGATACCAAAAGGACGGTTTCTTCAACAGGTGAAACTTCCGACTGAAGAGCAGCGCGAGCGGCGGCACCAGCGCCAGCATGAGTCCGGAGCCTTTCGTGAGAATCGCGAGTGCGGCGAACAGTCCGAACAACAAGGAATCCAAGGTTTCCTCCCGCTCCAAGAAGCGCGCGAAGCAGAGCGCGGCCAGCAGCGAGAGCAGGGCTACGGGTATTTCCGTCATCACATAGCCTGAATGTTGTTGGACGAGGGGGAGCGCAAGAAAGAGGATCGTGCCAAATGCTGCCTTGGCCGGGCCAAACTCCTTTTTCAGCGCCAGAAAAAGGAGCACGGCGAGCAGGGCCGCGAGCACCGCCATCAGTCGGAGCACCGAAGCGTGACTCGGCGAAAAGGGCAGCGTCCAGGCCGATTGGATGACGTAGAAAAACGGGGGCCAGTTGCCGAGCGCGACTTTCGGATAATGATCATAGTAATCCTTGGCGTAGGTCATCGGGCCGCTGTGAAATCCGGAGGCGAGATAATCGCGAATCATCAGGCCGGTGACGTAGTGCGCCGGCTCGTCGGGATGGCCGCCCAGTTCGCTGACGTAGACGCCGCCGAGATATTGGAACAGCACCACGACTTGCAGGGCGACGTAGAACGCGGCCAGCGCCCATTTCCAGGGGAACATGCAAAGGCGCGCTCGGATCAGGCTGGGAATCTTCATTTCAAGTGTTGAGTTATTCGGAAATAAAATACGTTTTGCCGGAAGTGGCGACAGTTTAATTTGCCGGCTTCATCGTCAGGCGTGCCGCTACGGCGCGATGCTGGGATTTACGCCAATCTTCGGTGCGGCAATAAATGGGTTGCAGGGCAGCGGAGGAAAAAACGTAATCAATGCGGAGCCACGGGCCAAACAGTGAAAGCGGATTGCGGGTGGTCCCCGGCAGGGTGAAACCGTAGCCGCGCCCCGCTTTCTTGGCGGCGTCATTGAACTGGTTGGCGAAGAGGTGATACGCATAGCCGTGGTCGGGCATGTTGAAATCGCCCACGGCGAGGAAGGGCCGCTTCTCCTGCTGGAATACACTCAACAGGTCGCGTTCCAATTGCATGCGCGCCGCCCAAGAATCCTTGTAAGCCTGGCGCATTTTGCCGAAGCGGTGGTTTTCCGGACTGAGCACGATCACGGGAAAACCGAGGCCACGCATCAAATCCAAATCTGATCGCGGTGAAGGCAGGTGGACGTTGTAGACCAGGAGTGTCTGGCCAGCGTAGTCGACTTCATACCACGCCGCCACCGGCGCGCCTTTCCAGGAGAGATTGGGCACCAGGCCGGAGCGTTTGATTGGAAATTTGCTGATTAAAATAAATTCCTCGTGCGCGACGACGGAACGATCCGGATACGCAGTTTGGTACGCCGGGCCGCGGTTGAGGGCGTCCTGCAAAGCGATGAGGTCCGGGTTTTCCGCCTGGACGAAGGGAGTCAAACTCTGCCGGTTGTTTTCGCCGATGTTGTTGGTGAGCACCGTGAGCGTGGGGCCGTTGGCGGCGGGCCAGCGCGACCATTTGAAATCCATGTAAAAATACAAAACGAGGATCAGACAGAAGAGATGCGACCAGCAAGTTTTCGGCGCGAACAACAGACAGAGCGGAGTCAGAAAAATCAACGGGAGCAGCCAGCCGGTCGGCGGCAGATACATCAGAAAACTAAGCAGCCAGTACCGCTCACCGTACCACTCCATGCCTGCCAGGAGGACGATGAGGCTGAGGAGGTAGGTGTAGGTAAGCAGCTTCGCCGTGGAGCGGATTCGTTGAAGCACTTTTTGAAACGTGCCACCGGGATTCTTCCGGTCGCGCAGCGCCCGGATCACGCCCCGCCCGGCACGGACGGAAAGATCGAGCAACCGGTCAAACACGGTGTTCTCGGTTTTGTCCATGAGGGAAGATCGGCTTGAGCCACCTTGACAGGAAAGGCGTAATCGTTTGCTGCGGGCACGCGCGAGATTTGCGTCCAGCTTGCGCCCGCACCGGGAGCAGGACTCGGCTGAACCCCGCAGTCGGCGACATAAAGTCGTGGCGGTGTGATGGATTGGATCGTGTCAACAAGCCGGGTGTTAATTGGAGCGGGCGACGGGAATCGAACCCGCGTGGCCAGTTTGGAAGACTGGAACTCTACCATTGAGCTACGCCCGCAACTGCCGACATAGTAATGACCGCGCTTGCGTTGTCAATTCACGTCCGTATATCCTGCGCGCGCATGAGTTCCTTGCTCCTGACCAACGGCCGGGTGATCGACCCCGCCAATCGCTTCGACGCCGTGGCTCCGTTGCTAATCGTGAATGGCAAGATCGCCGCCGTCGGGCCGGACGCGCTGACCCAGGCCCCCGTCGAAGCACAGCGGTTGGATGTCAGCGGCAAAGTGGTTTGCCCGGGTTTGATTGATCTGCATGTGCATCTGCGCGAGCCGGGCCAGTCGGCCAAGGAAACCATCGCTACCGGCACCGCCGCCGCGGCCCGCGGCGGGTTCACTTCCATTGTCTGCATGCCGAACACGTCGCCGGCGATTGACAACTCCGGCACGGTGGCGCTCATCCGGGAAAAGGCGGCGCGCGAAGGCGTTGTGAATCTATACGTCACCGGCGCGATTACTAAGGGCATCGCGGGCGAGGAACTCGCACCCATCGGTTCGCTGAAGCAGGCCGGGGTGGTCGCGATTACGGACGACGGTCATTGCGTGCAGAACAACGAACTGATGCGGCGTGCTCTCGAATACGCCAAAATGTTTGATCTGCCGGTCATGGATCATTGCCAGGATTATGCCCTCGTGTCGGATGGCGTAATGCACGAAGGCTATTGGAGCACGGTGCTCGGTCTGCGCGGCTGGCCGGCGGCGGGTGAGGACGCTATCGTCGCCCGGAACATCATGCTCGCGGAATTGACCGGGGCACGCGTTCATTGCCAGCACTTGAGTACGGCCGGCAGTGTGCGGCTTCTACGCGAAGCCAAACAGCGCGGCGTGCCGATTTCCGGCGAGGCCTGCCCGCACCATTTTGTGCTGACCGATGCCGCCATCGCCGGCAGCGAAAAATTCTGGGCGGAGGACGGCAAGGGGATTTTTGGTTTCGACAAAGTTGAAGACGGTCGGCCGCAATGGCCGGTGTACGACACGAATTTCAAGATGAATCCACCCTTGCGTTCCGCAGCCGATCGCGCGGCGATTTTGGAGGGGCTAGCGGATGGCACCATCGAAATTCTGTGCAGCGACCACGCGCCGCACTGCGACTACGAGAAGGAAGTGGAGTTTGATTACGCGCCGTTTGGCATCACCGGTCTGGAGACGGAACTCGCGCTCTCGCTGATGCAATTGTACCACACCCGGCGGCTGGGTCTGGCGGAGTTGATTGCCAAATACACCGTCGCGCCCGCGCGGTTGCTGAACCTGCCGAAAGGAACCTTGAGCGTCGGCGCGGACGCGGATGTCACGGTGTTCGATCCGGATCGCGAATGGATCGTCGAACCGGGGCAAACGGCGAGCAAATCGCGCAACAATCCATTTCACGGCTGGGCGCTCAAGGGAAAGGCCACGGCGACGATCGTGGCGGGAAAAATCGTTTGCCAATGCTGAGATACGCCGGTAGGTTCCGCTGACAGAAAAAGCCGTCGAATTTAACGCCAAATCCAAACCTCGTAACCCGATATGAAGAAGCTCGCACTGTGTTTAACCCTCGGCCTGACCTTGCTGGCCGCGAGAGCCGCCGAATCAGCTTGGCTGACCGATTTGCCGAAAGCGCAGGCCCAGGCCAAGGCGGAGAATAAGCTGCTGTTCCTCAACTTCACCGGCTCTGATTGGTGAGGGGGCTGCATCCGGCTGCACAAAGATGTGTTTGCCACCGCCGAGTTCGGCGGCTACGCCAAAAAAAATCTGGTTCTGGTGGAAGTGGATTTCCCCCAGAAGAAGAAACAGAGCACCGAGTTAAAAAAAGCCAACGAGGCATTGCTGAAAAAGTTCCAAGTGGAAGGCTTCCCGACGCTCATCGTGCTTGATGGTGAAGGGAAAAAGCTCGGGGAGGTGGAGTTTCCGGATAACGCCAAGGCACTGCTCGCCAGCCTCGACAAGTTGAAGAAAAAGTAACTTGGTTCAAGTTCATATTGTCTGACTGCGCGGCGGATCTAGCCGCGCGTTTTTTCATGGTTAAACCTTGACCATACCGTCCGTCGTCCTAGCATCGCGCCGCTGAGATTTATTTCATGAAAGCAGTTTTGGCTCTCGAAGATGGTTCGGTGTTTCACGGCGAAGGTTTTGGCGCGCGCGCGTCGGCCTGCGGCGAGGTTTGTTTCAACACCTCCATGACCGGTTACCAGGAGATTCTCACCGACCCATCGTACAAAGGGCAGATCGTCACGATGACGTACCCCCTCATCGGGAATTACGGCGTGAACACGCAGGACGTGGAATCGTGGCGTCCGCATGTGGCGGGCTTTGTGATCCGAGAACTCTCGCCGGTGGTCAGCAATTGGCGCGCGGACTTTTCCCTCGGCGAATATCTCGAACAGAATGGCATTCCCGGCATTCAAGGCATCGACACACGCGCGTTGACCAAGAAACTTCGTGTGCGGGGTGCGCTCAAGGGATTGATTTCCACCGAGGACACGTCTGATGCCGAAGCCGTTGCCGCGGCGAAAAACTGGCAGGGCTTGGTCGGGGTGGATTACGTCAAGGAGGTCACGCATCAGCAGCCTTTTCTCTGGGACGAAAAGGACGAGCAAAGCGCGAGCTTTAATCTGATGCGCGGCAAAGCCACCGGAGACGCCCGCCAGGTGCGCGACTCGCTGCCGCCGGCGGACATTCCGATTGTCGCCTACGACTTCGGCATGAAATACAACATCCTCCGCCGGCTGCGGCAGCGCGGGTTCAAAGTTCAGGTGCTGCCCGCGACGGCTCCGGCCACCGAGGCGTTGAAGCACAAGCCCGCCGGCATTTTTCTTTCCAACGGGCCGGGGGATCCGTCCGCGCTCGGTTACGCCGTGCAAACGGTCGCGGACTTGGTGAAGACCGGCATTCCGATTTTTGGAATTTGCCTCGGCCATCAAATTCTCGGCCAGGCGTTCGGGGGAAAGACCTTCAAGCTGAAGTTCGGTCATCGCGGCGGCAACCAGCCGGTCAAGAATCTTGAAACCGGCCAGGTGGAAATCACTTCGCAAAATCATGGTTTCGCCGTCGATCCGCAGTCCCTCCCCGGCGACGTGCGTGTGGACCGCATTAATTTGAACGACCAGACGGTGGAAGGAATGCGGCATAAAACGAAGCCGATTTTTTGCGTGCAATACCACCCGGAAGCCTCGCCGGGGCCGCATGATTCGACGCCGCTTTTTGATGAGTTTCGCGCGCTGATCGAAAGGCGTGCGTGACACGGTGGATTCTCCGCGCTAGCCGACAGGGAAAGATCGGCGTGGAAATGTTTGACTTGCATCCGATGCTGACGATAATCCTCCCCACAACCAACTATGGCCAGACTTGTTGTTCTCAGTGAAGGCTACACCGGCCTCGCCTACGAGCTGAAAGTGGAAAAAACCACTGTCGGCCGGGTCGAGGACAACGCCTTTCAAATTCCCGACGCCTCCGTATCCAGCCACCATTGCGAGATCATTCAGCAGGGAAACGACATCCTGGTGCGCGATCTTAACTCCACCAATGGGAGTTATATCAATGGCGAGCAGATTACGGAAAAGGTTTTGAAACCGGGTCAGATTTTGCGACTCGGCCACATCGATGTCCGGCTGGAGGTTGCGGCCCCGGTCGGTGCCTCGGGCAAGAAGGTGGTGGACAAGACGCAGGTGATCAGGCAGGGCGTAAAGGTCGATGAATTTGGGGGAGGAACCCAGCCGGTCAAATTTGAAACTGAGGGGACTTTCAAGAAGAAGAACAACAAACCCACGATAATCTTCATCGGGTTTGTTGTGCTTGTCATCGTGGTGATCATTGTATTCTTGGTGATCGCCTTCCTCAAATCGAGAGGATGAGCGGCTAACGGCCGCTCTCTTCCCGCAACCACTGCGCCACGTCCCGCGCCGCGTAAGTGATCAGAATATCCGCTCCCGCGCGGCGCATCGCCAGCAGGCTTTCCAACGTCACCGCGCGTTCATCAATCCAGCCATTCGCGGCGGCGGCCTTGATCATCGCGTATTCCCCGCTTACAGAGTAGGCGGCGGTGGGCAGGCCGAATTCCGTTTTCACGCGGTACAAAATGTCGAGGTACGCGAGCGCCGGTTTCACCAGCACGATGTCCGCCCCCTCCTGAATATCCAGCGCCACCTCGCGCAACGCTTCGTTTGCATTCGCCGGATCCATCTGATAACTGCGCCGGTCGCCGAACTGCGGTGCGGATTCAGCCGCCTCGCGAAACGGCCCGTAAAAAGCCGACGCAAATTTCGCCGCGTACGACATGATGGGGGTTTCGGCAAAGCCGGCCTGGTCGAGTTGTCCACGGATCGCGCGCACTCGCCCGTCCATCATGTCGCTCGGCGCCACGATATCTGCGCCCGCTTCGGCATGGCTCGCGGCCGTGCGCGCCAGCAGTTTCAACGTCGGATCGTTCAACACCTGTCCACCAGTTTTCGTCTGCTTCACCACACCGCAATGGCCGTGGCTCATATACTCGCATAGGCAGACATCCGTGATGACGAGCAGTTCGGGCAGCTCTTTTTTCAGCAACCGCACCGCCTGTTGCACGATGCCGTTGGACGCATACGCGCCGGACGCGCGGAGGTCCTTGCGTTCAGGAATGCCAAATAACAACACCGCCGGCACGCCGAGCGCATGAGCTTCAGCGGCGGTTTTCACCAGTTCATCCGGTGAAAGTTGGCAGACGCCGGGCATCGCGCTGATGGGATGGCGCAGCTTGCGGCCCGCGCGCACAAACAGCGGCAGCACCAAGTGACGCGCGCTCAACTGAGTCTCGCTGACGAGTCGGCGCAGGGCGGGGGATTGGCGCAATCGCCGCGGGCGACAGGCCGGGAATGATCCGGTGGGTGGCAAACTCATGGGCGCAGTGTAGTTTCAAAGTTCAAAGTTCAAAGTTCAAAGTTGCCGGTGCTTTCAGGCTTTGCAAGCTTCCGAAAGCGGCTACATTGCCGCCATGACAAAAACGCGGGCGGTCATCATTGCTTTGCTGTTCTTGATATTCCTCGGTTTGGCCGGCCTGTCATTCCTGATCTGGAAGTTTCTGCCCGGCGGGAAACCCCGCGTGCAGCCGCTGAATACCGCCACGGTCATCCTGCAAGTCCAGTCCCTTTCGCAACTGGTCACGGTCAAGTTCGTCGTCGAAAAAGTGGTGGTGATGGAAGACCTGCCGAAGAGCATGCTCAGTCAGTTATTCGCGGGCGAAAGCCGCGTCATCATGGTCGCGCATGGCGTCGTCAAGGCGGGTGTGGATTTAAGCAAGCTTCAGCCGGGGCAGGTGACCATTCGGGACAAGAAAATCACGATCAAACTGCCGGAGTCGATCATCACCGATGTCTATCTGGACGACCAGAAAACCCAGGTGGTGGAGCGGACGACCGGGCGGTTGCGCCAGTTTGACAAGAACCTGGAACAGGACGCGCGCCGCCTCGCGGTGGACGACATCAAACGGGCCGCCCGCGTGAATGGCATTTTGAAGGAAGCCGACGAACGGGCGCGACTGCAATTGCAGAATCTCTTTCTGCAACTCGGCTTCACCGAAGTCGAGTTTCGCTAGGCAACACCCTGACGCAGGAAACCACGAATGGACACGAATGGACACGAATGGACACGAATCGGGACTTGGGAGCACGGCGACGCCAGTGGTTTGGAACCGCTGTTGGGTGGTCTTTTCTGAATCACGCCAAAGTCAAAACGACTCTGACTTTTATCCGAAACCATGCAGTTGAAATGGGGGAGCGCGACCGTCCCGGTCGCACCCGTCGGCGTCCCGCCGACGGGTGCGCGGCGCAGCCACGCGCACCCAACAGTGTCCCAACTTGCCGCCGGGAAGTTTTCAGCGGGACGCAGAAAACTGCGGGCGGGACGCCCGCGCTCCCCGGTCAACCGAATCGTTCCGGCTAACGAATCTTCAACAACTCCGCCTCGCTCCACGCTTCCTCGCGCTGGGCCGTTGCCGCGCGGATTTTCTTGATCGTCGCGGGTTCCACCGGATCCAGCGTGTGCTCCCATTCGCGCCGGATGTAAGTCAGAATCCCGGCAATCTGCTCGTCATCAAAAGTGCCTAGCGCGGGCATGTCCAGATCGTATTTCTGTCCCTTGACCGAGATCGGTCCGCGCACGCCGTGCAGGACGATGCGGGCCAGCCGCTCGTCTTTGCCCGCCACCCATTCCGAATCGACGAGCGGCGGCGAAAGCCCTTCCTGGCCGTAACCATGCGGCTGATGGCACGCGGCGCAAGTCGTCTCGTAAAGGGTCTTGCCGAGATCAAACCGCGCCTTCTGTTCCACCGTCAGCGGTTTGACTTCCGGCTCCGGCTCGGCACCCGGTTTGCCCGGCCACGTGAGCAGGTTCACCACTTTGGGGAAGCTAGTGCGAATGCTTTTCGTTTCGATTTTGTTCAGCGCGGCCAACGCCGGAGGTTCCGCAGGCAGGCGAACCTGTCTGATTTTCGGCGGCGGATTGCCTTTGGGCGTCGTGGCGACGATGCCATCCAGCAATGCGCCGCGCTGCCAGTTCGCGGTGGCGGGCGCGGCGATGAATTCCAGCAGGCGGTTCACTCGTTCAGATTTTGCTTGGATGAAAATGGACTTCGCGAGCGCGCTGAAGATTTCGACACCGCCCGGTTTCTGCTCGCCCCAGCTTTTGTCCGCCAGCAATCGCTCCAGAAATTCCAGCTCGCGCAAACCGAGACCGGTGAGTACGGCGTCCCGTAAATAAAGATTCCCCGAGTAATTGCGCGCCAGCGCGGCCAGCGCCTGTTCGGCCAACGGTTCCTTGACTTCGCCCAACGTGAACGCCAGTTGCAATTGCACATCAGCGTCGTGGACTTTGGATTGCTCCAGCAGGCGCGGCAGCAATTGCGCCTGCGCGGAGGTTTTCAACAACGGCTCGCACAGCCGGATGGCGGCGGCGCGCACCTTGGGAAGTTGCTCCGTTTGCAGCACGGCCAGCAACGTGGCGGCGTCCAGTTGTCCCATGCCGTCGAGTGTCCAGAGCGCGTGGAGGCGGCCCAGCGGTTGTGTGCCCGACGTGGCGAGTTGTTTCAAGGGCGCGAGGGACGCGGCGGGCGAACGTTCGACGAGCAGGCGCTGCGCGGTGTCGCGCCACCAGCCGTTGGGGTGTGATAAATGTTTGACCAGTTCCTCGGGCGTGGCTTGCGCGAGTTGCGGCTTTGATCCGGGACGTTTGCCTTCGTGAACGACGCGATAAATACGGCCCAAACCCGTTGGCTTGTCCAAGCCGCGATCCTCGGCTTGCTGGCGCAGATAGCTCGTCAGAAAAACGCGGTGTTGAATGATGCCGTGGTAAAAATCGACGACGTAGAGCGCGCCGTCCGGCCCGGTGTTCAAGTTGATCGGGCGAAAGCGTTCGTCCGTGGAAGGGAGAAATTCGGTCTGGTCGTACGCGTTGCGCGCCGTGATAACACCGCCGGCTTCGGTCAAAATGCTTCGCCGGATCAGATTCCCGGATGGTTCGCAGATGAAGGCATTGCCCTCGCAATCGGCGGGAAAATTATCCCCGCGATAAATCACCGGCCCGCACGCGGCGGTGTAGGTGGCGAGCGTCCAGTCGTTCGTGCGCAACTGGCCGGGCCGATAGCCACGATTCACGCCGGGGTTCATGCGAATCGGCCAGACGGCCTGATCCTTGACCGGCGACACATTCACGCCCGCCGCGCCGCGCAGAAATGGGTTGCGGCTCAAATAGGCTGAGGGGACGAGGTCCATTCGCAGTTGGTCGCTGTTGGAATTATAGACCAGCCGCCCGAAATCATCTTGGGCGATGCCCCATTGGCCGCGAAAGATCGTCGGCTGCCGTTGCCATTCGCCGTCCACCAGCCGGAAACGCGTCGTGTGATTGGCGCTGTAAATCCAGTTGTCCAGCGCCCACAGCAGGCCGTTGGCGGCGTGTTCGGGATTGGCGCGCACGCCGAGTTTGGGATCGGCCACGGTCGCGTAATCACCGGCGACTTCGACGCGGCTGCCCGCTTTACCGCCGTCATTTTTGTAGAACCAAAGCTTCGGCGGTTCGGCCACGAGCACGCCGTCCGCCACCAGCGCAAACGCGCGCGGCATCACCAGACCGTCGAGGAACACTGTGCGCCGGTCCATCGTGCCATCGCCATCGACGTCTTCCAGCATCACGACTTTCCCGACCTTTTCAGATTCGCCCTTGCCATCCGCGTTGGGCATGAAGCCGCTCATCTCCAGCACCCAGAGCCGTCCATCGGGATCAAAGGCGATCTGCACCGGGTCATGCACCAGCGGTTCGCTGGCGACCAGTTCGATGCGGAAACCCGGGGCGAGTTTGAAGGTCTTCAACGCTTCGGCTGGCGGGACAACCGGCGCGGGCGGAATCTTTGCGCGGGACACCAAAGGTTTTTGATTTTCGCCACCTTTGTCGCCTTTGTCGCCCTGTTGGGCAAACAACGTCAGCGCGGTCAACAATAACAGGGATAGGATTCGGGTTGGCATTTCGGACAACAATTCAAATTCAAAATTCTTTAGCAACTCTGCAGGCAGTGTCGCACCGGCAGGCAGGTTACTAACAAACCATTTTGATGCAAGCGGGATGGGCGGTCGGTTACGAGGTTTTCGCAAAATTGGCTTGTGTTCGCTGGGAGAAAGCAGACAGTCGGCGGCATCCTCAGAAGGTCGCACGCAAGCTTAAAGGGGGCAAAATTGAGGAGAAAGATCTGATATGAAAACCAAACTCATCCGCCTGTTCCTCTCCATCGCAATGTTTTGTGTTCTTGCGCCGATGGCCTATGCCCAAGGCACGAGCGCCTTCACCTACCAAGGCCAATTGCGCGACGGCTCGACCAACGCCAACGGCGCCTATTCGCTGACGTTCAAACTGTTCAACGCGTCCGGCGGCGGCAGCCAGATTGGCAGCACGCTGGTCGCGCCCAGCCAGTCCATCGTGAATGGCTTGTTTAGCGTGAATCTGGATTTTGGCGGCGCAGCCTTCGATGGTAACGCGCGCTGGCTGGAAATCACTGTGGGAACTGACGTGCTCGCGCCGCGCGTGGCGGTGCTGCCCGCGCCGTATTCGCTCTTTGCCGCAGTCGCGGGCACCGTCACGAACCGTGCGATTATGAATGCACAACTGGCACTCAATGCGGTGGCAACGGCCAATATTCAGAACAACGCCATCACTACCGCGCTCATTGCTGACGGTGCGGTCACGAATGGCAAGCTCACTGCCGATGCCGTAAACGCGCCGAACATTGCGAGTGGCCAGGTCGTGAAAAGTCTCAATGGTTTGACCGATGCCGTGACACTTTCTAAAGGAGCAAATGTGAACTTGTTCTCCAGTGGTAATAATATCCAGATTTCCGCCGCCGTTCCGAATTTCCAAGTCTTCGAAGCAAATGGAACGTTTATCGTTCCAACTAACGTGACAAGAATTATGGTCGAAGTCTGGGGTGGCGGAGGAGGCGGGGGGGGAAACGGAACCAGCAACAGCGGAGCCGCTGGCGGAAGGGGTGGAGGGGGCGGAGGCGGAGGCTACGGCAAGGACGTTATATCTGTCACACCGGGCAATAGTATGACGGTAACGGTGGGATTAGGTGGAACCGCTGGTGGCTCTGGCGGAACGAGCAGTCTTGGATCGGTCAGTGCTACGGGAGGCGCCGCCGGCCAGAACGGCGGCAATGCCTACTCTGTAACCGTTGGAGCGATCACAACCTATTACCCTGGAAGCCCCGGCAATGGGGGAGATCCCGGCTCAAGCACGGCGTCCATAAGAATTGCCGGTGTTCAGGGCGG
>JBKJSC010000271.1:0-8617 GCA_046593035.1 Limisphaerales bacterium
GCTGGCGGATCAGTCCCGCCATTTGCTCTGGCGTGCGGTCGTCGGCGATTTCAAATTGGCCCGTCGCATTCGTTGCCCGCTGCGCCACGGCGGCCCACTCGCTCGCGCCGGAGGCCAGTTCCACGATGCGTCCGCGCTCGGTGCGATGAATCTTGTCCTTGCCCGCGCCGGTGTAGCCGCCCGGCTCGGTGTGGCTGCCCGCGCTGATGAGCGTGATGCCGAGCGGAATCAATCCGTCGCGCAGGGCCGCAGGTTCGCGCGTGGAGAGCACCAGGCCCGCGTCCGGGAACATCAGGCGGAAGGCGCACACGAGTTGCACCAGCTCGCGGTCGCTCATGTGCGTGAGCGGCTCGAACTCGCCAGCGCACGGGCGCAGTCGCGGCAGCGAAATAGTGAGCTGCGCTTTCCAGCAATTCCGCAGCAGATAATCCGCGTGCGCTGCGACGGCAATGGCTTCGGATCGCCAATCGCTCAGGCCGTAGAGCGCTCCGATGCCGAGCCGCCGAAAGCCGGCGGCGTAGGCGCGTTCGGGCGTTTCCAGACGCCAGTCGAAATTTCGTTTCGGTCCGGCGGTGTGCATCTGGGCATACAGATCGCGGTCGTAAGTCTCCTGATAAACGACCAGACCATCCGCGCCCGCCGCGACGATTGGCCGGTATTCGTCCGTCTCCATCGGCCCAACTTCGAGCGAGATGCCGGGGATTTCCTGGTGCAGCGCGCGGACGCATTCGGCGAGATAGCCGTTGGAAACAAACTTGGGATGTTCGCCCGCGACGAGCAGGAGATTGCGAAATCCCTGCGCGGCCAGTGCGCGCGCCTCGCGGCGCACGTCGTCCACCGAAAGGGTCACGCGCAAAATCGCGTTGTCGCGTGAAAACCCACAGTAGGAGCAGTTGTTGATGCACTCGTTGGAAAGATAGAGCGGCGCGAACAGGCGAATGACTTTTCCGAAACGTTGCCGCGTGAGGGTTTGCGAACGGTGCCCAAGTGATTCAAGCAATTCCCCAGCGGCGGGAGAGATCAGCCTCGCGAAATCACCGAGGTTAAATTGCGCCTTCGATAAACTTTCGCGAGCCGTCTCCGTGCTGGTCCGTAATGATTGAGCCAGCAAGGCGGACAGCGGCAGATCGTTGAACTCGGCAACAAAACTCATGTGTCCAACCTAACAAAGGGAAGTGGAATGTCGAGCCACGCGGATTCTTCGCTGTCGCACCCAGTTTACTTGGGAAGTATGCGGGTCGAAAGTTCGCCGGGAGAGACGCTGGTTTCTTCGCGCGTCCGGAGTGATTTGAGTTTGACGATGCTTTCGCCCGTGGCCGTTCGCTCCAACCGGAACGTGAAGGCGACGTTGAGTTCCAAGGCGCGCTTGAACTGCTTGTCGCCCTTGGCGGGCAGCAAGGAATAATCCACCGCGCAGCCCTCGTCGCGCAGTTGCTGGATAATCTGGAGGGTGGCCGGGCGCAGTGCCTCATCTTCAATCAAGGCGAAGGCGTCGAGGCGCGCGTCGAACTTGGGAAGCAGACCGCGCTCCTTGAGCAGTTCGAGCAACACCACGTCTCCCATGCCGAAGCCGAGCGCGGGCAGTTGCACTTTACCGCCGGAAATGAGTTTGACCAGATTGTCGTAACGTCCGCCGCCCGCGATGGCGCGAAACTCACCCTTCTTGTCGAACGCTTCAAACACCACGCCGGTGTAGTAGGCGAGGCCACGAATGACGTTGTAATCGACTTTCACATAATCCGCCAAACCGCGCGCGGCGAGATTTTGCAGGATCATTTTCAGTTCCGTCGTCGGTTCGGCGGCGGCGATGAACTGATTAACTTCGGCGAGCGAAAAGCCGAGCGAGGCGAGCCGGGCTTCGCTGTGCGCAGGGGCTTCGCGCTCCAGTTTGTCGATCACTTGATAAAATTCATAAGCCTTGGCGGCATCGGTGCAGCGTTTGGAGAAAAATTCCTGCCACGCGTTGCGGCTGCTGAGGCGGATCACAAAATCCTCCGCCGTCAATTTGAAGGCGCGCAGCGTGTCGATCAGCAGCGCGATCAATTCCGCGTCTGCCGCCGGATCGGTTTCGCCGAGGATGTCGGCATTAAACTGAAAATGCTCGCGCAGACGGCCTTTTTGCTGGCGCTCATACCGGAAGAGTTGCGGGAGGGCGAACCACTTGATCGGCTTCTTGTAGTTGCGTTCGTGCGCCGAGACCATGCGGGCGAGGGTCGGCGTCATCTCCGGTCGCAATGCCACGGCGCGCTCGCCTTTGTCCGTAAAATTGTAGAGCTGGCCGACGATTTCCTCGCCGCTCTTGACGGTGAAGAGTTCAAGCGGTTCGAGCGGCGGGCCGTCGTATTCCCGGAAGCCGTAGCGGCGGGCAGTGGCGCGCCAGTGGTCGAAGATGTAGTTGCGCGCATCCGCGCTCCACACGTCCTGATTCGGCAGCGGTTCGGGGTAAAAGTCGCGAAATCCGGGCAAACGTTCCATGAGATTCAATAAAAAGGGCGCTCGCTGTGGGTCAGGAGCGCCCGGATGAAATTGGGGCGGGCATCAAAAACTGGCGTCGCTATTTGGGCGTCAACTTCAGCACGTCCTCGCGCATTTCTTTGCCGGGCTTGAATTTCACGACGGCTCGCGGCGGGATGGGCACATCTTTTTCCGGCGCGTTGGGGTTTCGTCCGATGCGAGCCTTGCGGATCTTCACTTCAAAAACGCCGAAGTTCCGCAACTCCACGGTTTTTCCCTCCGCCACGGAACCGGCGATGTAGTCGAGGGTTTTTTGGATGACATCGAGCACTTGCTGTTGCACCAAGCCAGTCTCGCTGCTGATTCGGATTACGAGGTCGCGCTTTGTCATAGGTTTTGAAGTTAGACTCAGGTGATCGGCAAAGGTTTCGGGCACTTATCTAACGCCCACTTTGGGTTACGGTCAAGCGAGTAATCAAGGGGATTCGCCCTCATCTTCCTGCTTTTCAAGCTCGGACGCCTGCCGTAGCGTTTCGCACCCTCAGCTTATGCCGAGTGTCTTTATCAAAACCTACGGGTGCCAGATGAACGAGCGCGATTCGGAAGCGGTTTCCGCGCAACTCGTCGCCCGGGGCTATTCACTCGCGCCCTCGGAGGCATTGGCGGACGTGGTGCTTTTGAACACCTGCAGCGTGCGCGACGCCGCCGAACAAAAGGCCATTCGCAAAATGCAGAACGTCGCGGCGGACGTGCGAAACCATCGACCGGAAGTGGTGCTCGGTTTCCTCGGCTGCATGGCGCAGAGTCGCGGACAGGAACTCATCGACCAATTGCCCGACGTGGATTTGGTGCTTGGCACGCAGAAGTTTCACCGTGCGGCGGATTATCTCGATGAAATCTTTTCCGGCCAACGCCGCAAAATTGTCGATGTGGCGGCGGAGCAGGGGAGCGAAGCGACGATCAAGGAACATTTGGAACTTCCGACAAACGGGCACGAGAGCAACGGTCACCGGCCCGCTTTCCAAGCCACGGCTTTCGTGAGCATCATGCAAGGCTGCAATCAACATTGCACCTTCTGCATCGTGCCGTTCACGCGCGGCGAAGAGCGCAGCCGCACGATTCCCGACATTGTGGCTGAATGCCGAATGCTCGTTGAACGCGGTGTAAAGGAAATTACTCTGCTCGGCCAGATTGTCACCAGCTACGGCAAGCGCGAACTTCCCGCGCGTGACGGCAAGTCCGCCTTTGTGCAACTACTCGACGCGGTTCACGAAATCGAAGGCTTGGAGCGAATCCGCTTCACCTCGCCGCATCCGAAAGGCTACGGCGACGATCTAGTGGCTGCGTATGGCCGCCTGCCGAAGCTCGTCGAGAGCGCGCATCTGCCGGCGCAAAGCGGGAGCGACCGTATTTTGAAACTGATGCACCGCGGCTACACGCGGGAACGTTTTCTGGGCATCGTCGAAAAACTTCGGGGCGTACAGCCGCGCATCGGCATCACCACGGATTTGATCGTCGGTTTTCCCGGCGAAACCGCGGCGGACTTTGAGGACACGCTGTCGCTGGCGCGCGAGGCCGGGTTCGACAACGCCTACATATTCAAATATTCACAGCGACGCGATACGCCAGCCGCCGCGCTGCCGGATCAGTTGCCAACCGAACTCATTGAAGAACGCCACACGCAGTTGCTGGAATTGATCAACGAAATTGGCACGCGGAAATACCGGGCTTACGTTGGTCAACAGGTGCAAGTCCTGGTCGAAGGGCCAAGCCGCAAGAACGCCGCGCGTCTGGAAGGCCGCACCCGATGCAATAAAATCGTCGTCTTCGACGGCTCGCCGCGTCACCTCGGGCAACTCCTGGACGTGAAAATCGACCAAGCCAAAATGTTCACCCTCCACGGCGATCCCGCCATCCTCAATCTCGATTGATTCCTCACACTCTCTATCAATGAAATTATCCACCCTAACCGTGTTGCTCGGATGCGGCCTCGCGTTGCCTCAAATCTACGGCCTCTTGAAGCCCGCCCAGTTCATCGTCGCCGCGCGCAAGTTCCCGCGCTCCCTGCCGTGCGGCTACGTGTTGATGGCTTTGGGCACGATTTGGTTTCTCTGGAATCTCAAGGGCGAATCCATTTCCGATTTCTCAGCGCTCAAGCCGATGATGTATGCGGGCTTCGGTCTGGCCGGAGTGCTGACGTGCATTTATGTATCGGATTTTCTCGCCGTGCGCGGGTTGGCCATCGTCCTGTTGCTCCTGGCCAAGGTCATGCTCGACACGCAACGTAACGTGAACTCAGACTGGCGGCTCGTCATCGCGGTTTGGGCCTATGCGTGGATTGTGGCGGGCATCTGGTTCACAATTTCGCCCTGGCGGTTGCGGGATCTGATCCACTGGATGACGGAAAGCGAGCAGCGCGTTCGTGTCACCAGCGCCATCCGGCTGGCCTTCGCATTGTTCGTGGCGATTCTGGGGTTGACCGTCTTTTAGTTTGAGTGCGCGGGGCAAAATCCTGGTCGTTCGCGGTGGTGCCATTGGCGATTTTGTTCTGACGCTGCCTGTGCTGACCGCATTGCGGGCGCAATTTCCCCAGACTCACCTCGAAGTCCTCGGCTACGCGCATATTGCGCAACTTGCCATGGCGGGCGGCCTCGCCGACGCCATCCGCTCCATCGAAGCGCGTCCACTGGCTGGATTCTTCGCGCGCAACGGCGAACTTTCGCCGGAGTTGTCGCAATACTTCTCCGGCTTTCACCTCATCATTTCTTACCTCTACGACCCGGATGAGATTTTTCAAACCAACGTCGCGCGGTGCATCAAGGCGCAATTCATCGCCGGCCCGCATCGGCCAAATGAGCAACTGACCATGCACGCTACCGAAGTATTTCTTCAACCGCTGGAACGGCTGGCGATCTTCGGGGCTGATCCGACGCCGCGACTGTCGCTGAACTCTCAACCTTCAACGCAGAACCAACTCGCCGTGCATCCCGGCAGCGGCAGTGAGCGCAAGAACTGGCCGGAAGCAAAATGGTTGGAGCTGCTCCAGAGCCTGCTGGCGGCTACGAACGTAAACCTGTTGCTCGTCGGTGGCGAAGCGGAAGGAGACCGCTTGAACAAACTGGCTTCCTGCTTGCCGCCGGAGCGAATTGATCTCGCGCAAAACGTGCCGCTGGTGGAACTGGCCATCCGGCTTCAGTCTTGCAAAGTCTTCATCGGCCACGACTCCGGCATCTCGCATCTCGCGGCGGCGGTCGGCCTGCCCGGACTGGTTCTATGGGGCGACAGCGTTGAGGCCATCTGGCGACCGAAAAATGAGCGGGTGCAGATCCTACGGGGTGCGTGCGGGTTGAACGATATTTCCGTCCAGCAAGTGTCCGAACGACTTGAGCGCCTGCTCGCCTGAACTGGCGGAGAACTATTCGCAAGCTACCAAAAGTTGATAATACAGTTCCCCTTCAAAATCTCCTCTAAACATGCGGTCTTGCAAGAAGTGTGGCTCAGTAACATCATCGGGCCACACTGCGCATGAATACGACTCAGTTTTCACCTGTTTATGAGGGGGCAAAGACATTCGCACTCGTGCAGCAGTCAATCGTTTTGCTGTTGAGTTCGCTGGTTCTTGATGGCGGGGACGTGTTCCATGCTTGCTTGGTCGCGCTCCTAGCATTTTGGGTTGGTGCAATCATTATCGGCGTCCGACGACCTCAAACACCGACGAGATGCGATTTGGTGGTAATTCGTTATGGCTACATTCCGCTATGCATTCTTTTCTATCGTTCCATGCAGTACATCTGGCGATTGAAGGGATTCTGAACATGTGTCTGTTCCTCGCTTTCCACACCCGCCGCGTGGCGTTGCTGGCTTTGCTTTTGCCGTTGGCGTCCGTGGTGCGGGCCGGGGATTGGCCGCAGTTCCGCGGGCCGAACCGTGATGGGGTCTGGAACGAAACCGGCCTCGCGAAATCATTTCCCAAAGAGGGGTTGGATATCCGCTGGCGCAGGCCTGTGGCATGGGGCTGGGCAAGTCCGGTGGTGGCTCATGGCCGGGTCTTTGTCTTTGACGCAGAGGTGCAGAAACCTTCAGCGAAGGAGCGTCTCCATTGCTTTGCGGAAGCGACGGGCAAGCCGCTCTGGACTTACGCCTATGACGTGACCTATCCCGAATGGTCGTTCGTTCCCGGCCAAGGCGGTGGGCCGAGTTCAACGCCAATTGTGGAGGCGGGGAAGGTCTTCATGGTCGGAGGAAACGGCCATGTTCACTGTCTCGACACGCGGAAGGGTACGCTGCTTTGGGAAAAGGATCTACGAAAGGATTACGAAATTCGGGAGCTACAGTGTCGTCCGTCGCCGTTGATCGAAGCAAATTTGTTGATCGTTTTCACCGGAGCCAAGCCGGGCGCAAGCGTCCTTGCGTTGGACAAGAAAACCGGGAAAGAGATTTGGAAAGCGCTGGATGAGTCCGTGTCGAACAGTTCGCCGGTGGTCATCGTGGCCGGTGGGAAGCGGCAGTTGATTGTCTGGACCGGTGAATCCGTGACTTCTTTGAACCCCGCCACCGGCGCGACCTACTGGCGCGAGCCGATGGTGACGAGCAACAACGACAACATCCCTACTCCGGTCGTTCAGAAGAACCGATTGCTCATCGCCGGCTTGATGCTCGAATTGGACGCATACGAACCGGCCGCGAAAATTCTTTGGCCGGAGAATCGCGCCGTTTCCAAACGGGTTCTGAGCAACACGTCCACCGCCATGATTCTTGGCGATCATGTGTATTCGGCCAAGTCCTTCGGCGAATTGGTTTGTCTGGAGGCCGCGACCGGCAAGCAAGTCTGGCAAACGAACTCCGTGACGGACATTGGGAATGGCGCGAGCATTCACCTGACGCCGAGCGGCGATGTCGTGTTTCTCTTTACCGACCGCGGGGATTTCATCCGCGCGCAACTTACGCCCGAAGGTTACCGGGAAATCAGCCGCGCGCATTTGTTGGAACCCACGTCGCCGTTTGGGAGCAGGAAATGCGCGTGGACCCGCCGGCCTTTGCGAACCGCCATGTCTTTGAGCGCAATGATCTGGAAATTGTCTGCGCCTCCCTGGCGGCGAAGCGGTAATTGGCGAGTGCGAGATTTACACTGGCTTCGACCAAATACCATGCTCCTTCGTGTGCCAAAGTTGCGTCCAGTTCTTGACCCGCGTTTGGACTCACTCAATGATTGCCGCACCACATGACACCGGTTCCAAACGAAACCATCGCGCCGTCGGCGGAAGAGCTTCAACGGCTTCGCGCCGCTGTCGCCAACTTGGAGCACGAGTTGGAGGAATCCCGCTTCGACCGTCAGCGGGCCATTCAACAGGGATTGGCGGGCGCGCACTCGGAGAGTTCCCAGCTGAAAGAGACCATCATTGCGCTGCGGGAGGAACTGGAGACGGTGAAATATGAAAATCAGAAATCCGTGCAGGAGGCGCTCTCCGCCGCGACTTCGGAAATCAAGCAGCTCAAAGAAACCATCACCCGGTTGCGCGAAGAATGGGCGCAGCATGACTTGGAGCAGGCCGAGAAATTGCAGGAAGTGAAACGCGCCAGCCGGGACGAAGAGGCGCAGTTGCAGCAAACCATCGTCGCCTTGCGGGACGAACTGGAGAAACACCGTGCCAAATAAGCCCTTCGCCGCCGCCCAACCGTTGCCCGCCGGTTTGCCTCCGGAAGTCGAGGAGCGGTTGCGCACGCTCGAGATGCTCCTGAGCATTTCCACGCGCGTTTCTGCGATTGAAACTCTGGACGAGGTGCTGGAAGTGCTCGTGGGCCTGGCTACGAGCGAAACCGGTTCCGAGCGCGGTTCGCTGTTTCTCAACGACCCGGCGTCCAGCGAACTTTATTCGCGCATCGCGCTCGGAACGAACCGGCGGGAGATTCGGATTCTCAACACCGTCGGTGTCGCCGGGTTCGTTTACACGACCGGCCGCGGCATGATCATTCCCGACGCCTACGCGGACCCGCACTTTGACAGCTCGGTGGACAAGCGAACCGGGTTCGTCACGCGGAACATCCTCTGCGCGCCCATCAAGACCGCGCGCGGCGAAGTCATCGGCGTGATCCAGACGCACAACAAGAAGACGGGCGCGTTTACCGCAGCGGATCTGCATTTGCTCTGAAGTGTGATGGCCGC
>JBKJSC010000003.1:0-3474 GCA_046593035.1 Limisphaerales bacterium
TAACGCTTTGCTTCGCTGAATTGCACTTTCAATTAATGGTTCCATATCACGTATATTTGTAAGCGGTAAGGGGGGTGCAATCTATGCACGAGGGGGGATACTGCGGTAAGGTGGTGGGATGAAAAGCGAATTTATTGAGTGCTCCGTTCCCAGTCCCCAGGAAATGGGGGTTCTGATTTCCCGTTATCGGACCAGCGGTCTGGGATTGAAACGCTTTGCCCGGGAGCATGGGATTTCGCCCACCCGGCTGCATTACTGGGTTTATCAGAAGAGCCGTGGCAAGGCTCGGAAGGCTTACCGAGCAGTCCGCTCGCCCATGTTTCAAGAAGTGAAGCTGGCCGCCGGCCTGCCTGCAATGCAGAGTTGGGCGGCGGAGATCAGCCTGCCCACGGGGGTGGCCATTCGCTTGAGCGCCGCAGCCATGCCCGCCTGGATTGGTTCGGTCGTGCAAGCCTTGCAGGGGCCATGCTGAGTTTATCCACCGCCACGCGGGTTTTTGTGGCCCTGGAACCAGTGGATATGCGCCAGAGTTTCAATGGGCTCTATACGCGGGTGCAGAGCGTGCTCCAGGAGGAGCCGACTTGCGGCCATTGGTTCGTCTTCACCAATAAGCGACGCAACCGGCTCAAAATCTTATTCTGGGATGGTTCTGGAATTTGGATTTGCGCCAAACGGTTGGAGAAGGGAACTTTCGGCTGGCCCAGCGGCCAAGGCCAGAGCCAGCGTCTGCGTCCGGAAGAACTGACGTTGCTGCTGCACGGCATTGAAAGCACTTCCCAGCGGCAGTGGCACCGGGTCTGAAGATTGTTTAATTTCGGACTGGACTCCGGTTTTTCTCTCCCTTACCTTTGGGCTCAGTGACCGATAATCTATTCATCCAGGGCCGCTGCTTAACTGAGCCGGACCTGCAAGGTATTCGCCAGTGGTTGGGAGAGCATCCAGACTGGAGCCGTTGGCGTTTGTCGCGCGAACTGGCCACGCGGTGGGACTGGCGCAATGGCGCGGGCCAGTTGAAGGACATGGCGGCGCGCACGCTTTTGGTCAAGTTGGAGCAGCGCGGACTCATTGATTTGCCGCCCCGGCGGCAGGTTCCGACCAATCGGATGCGTTGTCGTGCGGAGGTTCCGGCCCAGCAGGATTGGGACCAGCGACCCATTGTGTGCGAGTTGAGCCAGTTGGGTGCGCTGAGTGTCAACGAAGTGAGTCGGCAGGCGCCGGAGCGCGCCTGGGTGGGGAGGGCGATGAGCCAGTTTCATTATTTGGGCTTTGGCGGCACGGTCGGCGAGAACCTCCAGTATGTGGTCCGGGATGGCCCGGGGCGCCCCCTGGCCATCCTGGTATTTGGGGCGGCGGCCTGGAAGTGCCAGGCTCGGGACCGATTCCTGGGGTGGTCGTCCGAGCAACGCCAACGCAACCTGGGGTTGGTCGCCAACAACTCTCGATTTCTGATTTTGCCGTGGGTTCACGTTGGGTGTCTGGCCAGTTGGGTACTCGGCCAGGTCAGCCGCCGAGTGGCGCAGGACTGGCAAGCCAGGTATGGACATCCCATCGTGGCATTGGAGACCTTTGTCGAGCGGGATCGTTTTACGGGCACGGCTTACCGGGCGGCCAACTGGCTGGCGGTGGGCGCGACGACGGGGCGGACCCGTCAGGATCGGCATACCCGCATGCAAACGCCGATCAAAGACATTTACCTCTATGCGTTGCGGCGGAGCTTTCGCGAGGTGTTATGTCGATGAGATCCAGTGAAGAACTCTGGCAACTGTTTCAAAGCGATCCGCAAACAATGGTCCAGCATGTCCTGGATTTGCAACAGCAACGGGAGCAACTGACTCAGGAGTTGCTCCAAAGTCAGGAGCAGATCCGAAAGACCAAAGAGGATCTGGAGCAAACCCAAGGCGATCTCAAGCAAACGCAAGGCGATCTCAAGCAAACGCAAGGCGATCTCAAGCAAACTCAAGCGGATTTGCTCGAGGCCAAAGTCTTCATTGCCGAATTGACGCGGCAATTATTCGGGCAGAAGGCCGAGAAGCTTTCCCCCGAACAGGAGGAGCAACTCCAGGAAGTGGTTGGGGACGCGCAGGAGCAGGCCGAGCGTCCGCCGCCCATCAGCCGGCAATGCCTGGAAGAAGAACTGGAAGAAAAGAAGCCAAAGAAGGAACGCACGGCGCGTAAGCGCCATCCCTTTCCGATCGATCTGGAAAGAGTCACGGTGACATTGGAACCGGACTTGCCCCCTTGCCCTCCGGGTGGGGTTTACAAGAAGATCGGGGAGGAAGTGACCGAAGAACTGGACTTCGTGCCCGCCAAACTGATTTTAAGGCGGATTGTGCGGCCCAAATACGCCGCCAGTTGGAATCAAGGCGGGGTCCTGATCGCGCCCTTGCCGCCGCGCCTTTTCCCCCAGAGCAAGCTCGGTCTGGGTTTGGCCGTGTTCATTGCCCTTTCCCGGTTCGATGACCACCTCTCCTATTACAAGCTGGAACAAAACTTTGCGGAGCGTTACGGAGTGGCCATCCCCCGACAGCAAATGGTGCAATGGATGGAACAGATCGCCTTGTGGCTGCAACCGATTTACAACGCCATTTGGACGTCCATGAAAGCGGGGGAGTATCTCCAGATCGACGAGACGCCGGTCAAAGTTCTGGACCCCGAGGTCAAAGGCAAAGCGGCCACCGGGTATCTTTGGTTTTACTCGGTGCCTGGAGGCGATGTGATCGTCGAGTTCAGTCCGAGCCGGGGCCAGCAAGCCCCCAAGAAACGGCTGGCTGGCTTTAGCGGAACCATTCAAGCCGATGCTTACGAGGTTTATCCCTGCATCGAGAGGGATTTGCCAGGAATCCAGCGCCTGGGCTGCCTGGCCCACAGCCGGCGCAAGTTCTACAAAGCGGCCCTGGAAGGAGACCGGGAAGCGATCTGGTTTATCGCCCAAATGCGCCAACTCTACCGCATCGAAGAAGAAGCCCGGACGATGAGCGCGCCTGAGCGCAAAGCGTTCCGGGAACAAAAGGAGGCGAAGGCTGTTTTTAAGGCCATGCGGGAAAAGGCCGAGGCGCTCAAAACCCTGCGCCTGCCCCAAACCAGCCTGGCCAAAGCCATCAGTTATTTTCTCAACGAGTATGAGCCATTGCTGGGATACCTGGAAAAGGGAATATTCGAAATCGACAACAATCTTTGCGAAAACTCGATTCGCCCGGTGGCGGTCGGACGCAAGCGCTGGCTATTCCTGGGCCATCCAGATGCCGCCTGGCGGAGCGCGGTCATTTATTCCATTATCATGAGCTGCCGCCGTCGGGCGATAAACCCCTTGAACTATCTGATGGACGTGCTGGCTCGACTCCCGACGATGAGAGCCTCACAAATCCAGGAACTGCTCCCAGCCAACTGGAAGCCAAAACCGCCGAACACGAGCTGAACGCCACGCGCGGGGGGGGGCGTGCACTCCCATTACCGCTTACCATTGAACAATAACAA